>JAQYVT010000002.1 GCA_030145345.1 Desulfobacterales bacterium | reverse complement strand
GATCCCGTGGGGCGATCCGGGCATCCCGATGGTGAGCAGCCCTGTGCGGAAAGGGTGTTGACCGAGAATGAAGGCCGCTCGTCCGGCGGTACAGCTCTGCTGGGCATACCAGTCGGTGAAGAGCGCTCCATCTTTCGCCAAAGAGTCGATGTTGGGTGTCTCGTAGCCCATCATTCCCTGATTGTAGGCGCTGACGTTCCAGTAGCCGACATCATCTCCCCAGATCACCAGAATGTTGGGTTTGTCCTTTGCCGCAAAGGCTGTTGGGCAAGCCAAACACAGCCCCAACACGGCCACCACTGCTACAGTAAACGTTTTCCATGAGATAATTCTTTTCATTTTACATCCTCCTTATACCTTTGGGTTAGCAACTATTTCACTTTTACAATTTTTGTTGGTTTGCATTCATCAAGCGGCGCAGCCGCTGAGTATAAAATATCAGAGCGATTTTATCTGGGAAACAAAAACTGGAGCGTCCAGCTCAGGGACCAGTCAGGGGCGCCCTCCGGTTTTTCGACATTGTAATAGGCTTCAAGCTTTGTATTCATTTTCTGACTGCCGATGGCAAACATCTTACCCACGCCACCGCCCAGCGGTATGGTCCAGCGATCACTGGAATCCGCCTGCCAGTTCGCGGTAAGGATCATATCCGTGATCAGATACCAGCCGTTATCAAGGTTGTAATTTATGAAAGGTTCAAGGAGCAGTTGATTGACGCTTTTGCGATCGGAATCACCCGCAAAAGACCAGAGTTGCCGGCCGAGCAGACCGATGGTCCACGGCTTGGGCTGGATAAGGACGACTGCTGTGGGGCCGGCGCTCCATTTGCCGGAGCCCAACTGGTCATCTGTGGCGGTGTCCATCATGACCGACGGACCGACACCCCAGATAACCTTGCCCGGCTCAGCCGGTGAAACAAAGACAGAGTAGTTGATGTCACCGAGACCGGTGGCACCATCGCCCGGAACAGGATTCGGAATCCCGGGCGTTCCCGTGACTAGACCGGGCGTGTCGATCAGTGGCACAATCACACGATTGATAAGGTTCCAGTCGCCAACAGTTACCGGAATCACCGGCTGAATGTTCAAGAAAGTGGCTTCGCCGTTGGATGCGCCATAATCGAAGGTAAACTTGAATGGCAGGCTGTACATGGCCCCCACAGGATTCTGCGTCTTTGCGGATAGGTCATCACTGCCTTTCTCCTGGGCGATACCATGAAAAGGGCTTGCAAGGACCAGCAACCAAGCAATAGTTAAAACAGCAAGGTTTTTAGACATAACGTCTTACTCCTCTATAAAGGTAAAGGTTCGTATTTTTACAAGGGATCCAAGGACATCTATGGCACCCAATAACGATCGAAACCTTTCCGACCGGCGATAGGATTCCAAAGATTCACTGTCTTTCCAGTCTTCCACCCACAGAAACGAGTTGGGCTCATTCGACTTTTCAAACAGCGTCTGTCCAATGCAGTCCCGGGCTTTACGGGGTGATTGCGTCATAAGTTCGAATGTCTGTATAAATTCATACCTTTTTTCCGGCTGGATTTTAACCAGGAGCTCTAACCCGACCATGGGGAACCACCTCCGATTTTCGTTTTTCATTACACCGTTCATTAAATCTTATTCAAAAAGCGTACCGTCACCGGAGTTATACAGGTATTCACTCATAACCAATTGAAAACTCGATATTATATATTTTTTGGTTCGGATTGGAACAGGTGTGCCCGGAGGGTTTTTTCGTTATATACGGCGAATTCGCCAAATATGGCAGTTTAACAAATCGAGTGAACGAAATTTGAATGGTGCAGACAGGGTGTTTTCCGAAAGGGGGCCGGGTGGAATCAGGTCTTTTTCAATCCCAGTTTTTTCATGCGGTTTCGCAATGTGGAGGGATTGATATTCAGTATTTTCGCGGCACCCTTATCACCGCTGATGCGCCACCCGGTGGTTTCCAGGGCTTTAAGGATGTGGCGGCGTTCCATCTCGTCGAGCGTAAGCAGATCGCTCTGGGATTCACCAGCCTGATTGAGTTCCGGAAGGTTGGCTTCGATGCTTTTAGGGAGGCGAAGCACCGGACCGGGGCAGGTGATGCTGGCCCGTTCGATTACGTTGCGGAGTTCGCGCACATTTCCCGGCCAGTCGTATGCAACGAGACGTTCCATGACCGGCTGAGGAATCTGATCGATGGTTTTGCCGATTCTTTTGGCGAACATTGGAACGAAATGTTCAACCAGAAGGGGGATGTCGTCACGCCGGTTTCGCAAAGGCGGTACCGTAATTGGAAAGACGTTCAATCGGTAAAAAAGATCGGTGCGGAACCGGCCGGCCGCTATTTCGTCCGTCAAATAGCGGTTGGTAGCAACGATGATGCGCACATCCACCGAAAGGGTTTTCATGCTGCCGACCCTTTCGAACTTTTTTTCCTGAAGCACCCCCAGGAGTTTGGCCTGCAACTCCAAAGGAATTTCGCTGATTTCATCAAGGAAAATAGTCCCCCCCTCGGACAACTCGAATCGGCCCCGGCGGAGTCGGTTTGCTCCGGTGAATGCGCCCGGTTCGTGCCCGAACAGCTCACTTTCTATGAGTTGTGACGGCATTGCAGCACAATTGACCTTTACAAAGGGTCTCCCGGACCGAAGACTTGCCTGGTGGATTGCCCTGGCGATCAGCTCCTTGCCCACGCCGGTCTCACCCTGAATCAGAACGGTGCTGTCGGTCTCAGCAACCTGCTCAACTTTGGACAGAACATACAAAAGCGGGTTGCTCTTTCCCACAATCCCCTTAAATCCCTGAACCGTCTGAATCTCTTCCTTGAGGTAGATATTTTCCGCTTGCAGCTGGTCCTTCAATGCTTCCAGTTCTTTCATGGCCCGGTCCCGGTCCCGCTCGGCCTGCTTGATTGCAGTGATGTCCGTGACACTCTCGAGCACATTCACGACGGTACCACTTTCATCCTTTATCGGGACTGAAACGATGTGGTGCCATTTTTCGTCAACCGGGCTCTGTCGAACCGTCTCGTGTATTTGCCCATCGGAAAAGGCTTTGAGGGCCCCGCACCCCTCGCAAGGCTCGTCCCGTTTGGCTGCCGCTTCATAGCAGACCTTGCCGACAAGCTCGTCCCAGGGAAGTATTTTTTCCGTTTGGGGATTCACCCAGGCAATGGTCAAATCCGGATTGATGAGTGCCAGACCGGTATTGAGCGCAGACAGAATGACGTCCATACGCTTTCGTTCACCCTCTACTTCCTGCTCAGCCTGCTGGGGGTCAAAAACCTCTTTTTCTAATTCTTTAATCCGTTGTTCCAATTCTTCATATGGTGGTTGGTGGGTCATCGGATCGTTCTCCTATGTAAAAGGAGCGCATATAATTTGGATTTATCTTATTCTATGAATGAGCTTTTACCCTAAATGAGCGCAAACAAAATAGGAAGAATGCTTGATCTGTTTAATTTGTACGCAATTTTGTAAGTTCAGATGCGTATTCATAACGCTTCTATAAATGAGATATAAATTTGTTGAAAAATCCCATTTTGTTTGCACGTTGGGAACGTCGATGACACCCCATCTTCTTCGTTATCAAGGGCCCGCAGTAGACGACTACGGTTTCACCCTTGATGTCTCGAATCTGGGGCATCCTCGACTTTCGCTCAATTAGGGTTTTACATCAAGCAGGGATAGTCCAGAATTAGGCCTTATTCAGATCACGTTCGATATCAATTACCTATTTAAATGGGCGAAACCCTGGGATCGATAACAGATACATCCAGGCTTTGGAGGATTGATTACAATCTAAAACTATGAAAAAATGGTCTTCATTTTTTAATTGTCCAAGGTTGATGTCTAAAAAATATTTGATATCCATCTTTGTAAAATTACTTTCCGGTTAGCATCTAAACAAAATTATTTTCCTTCGATAAGTTCCTTAAAATATGAAGTGTTCCTAATATTTTCTAAATCTTTATCGTTTTTGATATGATTCCAGTTGTCAAAACCTTGGCCAATAGATTTCTCAAGCCACTTGATAGCGTCTTCTCCCTGATTTTGCAAGGCATATACACAAGCGATATTAAAATAAACGATAGGATTCTCGGGCATTACTTCTAAAATCTTATGATAGAATGAAAGTGCCTTTTGATATTCTTTCTTTTTTTTATAAACGCTTGCCAACTTATCTAACACCAACGCCGACTTTGGCCCAATGATCAAAGCTTTTTGATAATGGCCGATTGCTTCAATAATTTGACCTTGTTCCTCCAAGGTAATGCCGATGTTAATATGGGCGTCGAGAAATTCGGGGTCAATCTCCAACGCTTTGGAATAGTGAGCTATTGCATCATCCTTTTTGTTAAATTCTGCAAGAGCATTCCCAAGATTATAGTGTGCTTTAGCAGAGTTTGGTTCAGCAATAATCGCCTTTTGATAAAGTTTTATTGCCTCTCGGAGTTTTCCCTGAGATGCTAATATATTGCCTAAGTAGCAATTCACTTCGGCAGAGTCGGGTGCGATTTTTAATGCCTGATTATAGAAAATAATTGCTTCATAAGATTCTCCGTATTTCTCAAGTGCGTTTGCTAGTTTAAGATTAAAATTGATATTTTCAGGATTCAATTCGACCAATTTCCGAAGCAAATCAATCGAATCTTGCGGTCTTGAATCTTTCAAATAATTAAAATTTTTTGCTATTAAATCTAAAGCCAAAGTATTCTTTAAATTTTTTTCTCGGATCGATTGACTTAATATATTCAATTGTTCGTCTAATTCGAAATTTAAAATACTATTAACAGATTCGATATTTTTGGAAATCCGTTGAATAGATGGCGTTGCAGGTAATGGTTGTCTAACGGTGTTATATTCAAGAAACGGAACATCATCTCGATAAATTGTGGCGCCTTCTGATAGCTTTGCCAGACCTTCGGGTCCAACTAAGAATCCTCCTAAAAACACTTCCGGACGGTTCAGCCTGTGATTGATACCTCCCCAGTATGAAAAATCCAGATCCTGATGAATAGCGTCATGAAGCTTCAACATGTCGAACCGTTGCCGCCTTAATTTTATATTCTCGGATAAAGTACCTATCAGTAAAAGTTCTTGAGTATTGTACCACAATACGCTTTGTGGGAATGCATCTAAAAATGTGGCTACAACGGTTTGAAACTCTTTAGTCGTAAAAAATGAAATAGGAACAAATTGACATATAATTCCATTTTGGTTCAATCTCAGACGCGCCCGGTGATAAAAATCGAAAGTGTAAAATGGCGCTACACCAGGACGATAAACCTGTCCTACTTCTATTGAAATCACGTCAAATTTCTTTTTGATATGGGTTATATAACTGCGTCCATCCTCGACGATTAAACGTGTTCGTCTGTCCTTCATCCAATCTGAAGGAAAATACTCCTTCGTTAATTGAATTACTTCAGGCTCGATTTCAACACATTCCAAATATTCTATATCATACATGAGGAATCTGCTAGGAGTTTGTCCTGCACCCAGTCCGATAACGAGAATTTTTTTAGGGTCGGGATGTAATAGCATTGGAACATGTGCTGCCATCACCTGATGCCCTATACGATCACTTCCTTGCCATGCACGATCTACCGCAAGTTGAAGTTCTTTACCTTTTTTAATGACGGACACAAAGGAGGAGGTGCCCTCTCTACAATCTATTAATTGACCCTGGCTTGCAAGAAAGTCCTCAGGTAGCTTTGTTCCAGTAACAAAAGGTATTGCCCACCAAGACATAGAAATTAGGATGATAATCATGTATCTTGAAATTGGCGGTCGGGAAGATTCCAGAAAAAGCCAAGAGATAAAGCCAATGAGTAGGCTTATGGCGGTTATTATCATTATTGACTTTTGAAGCCCAAGAATCGGTAACAAGAAAAAACCGACAATGAGCGATCCAGCAATTCCTCCCGCAATATTGATTGCCGTCATCATTCCCACACCTGAACCGGCTTTTGAAGGATCTTCAACAACCATTCGAATTGCAAGTGGGAATGAAATACCTGACAAAACGGCAGGCAAAAAGAGCACTACACACACCAACCCTAATAAAGTGGTGAGATCCGTAGAATCTATTACACTACTCCAAAAGTAAGATGGTAGCATCAGCGCCGCCATGACTGTAATTCCAATGGCTATTTGTAAAGATCCGAAGATAAAAGGTCTTCGAACTGTTCTGTCAAAAAAGTTGGCCGTCAAGGCACTTCCAACAACAATACCCAAAAGAATTACTGTGATGGTCAAAGTATATGTGTATACGCTATTATAAACAATTAGAGACAAATAACGTGACCATATTATTTCATTTCCGAGTATTACAAATCCGGACAGAAAAAAAAGAAATCCGACTGAAATGGTCCAAAATCGCTGTATTGCAGGAGTTGATGAGAAACTTTTTATGGTGTTGGTTTTTTTTTGAACTTCTAAAACTTGCCGATTTGGGGTGACAAGCGGCAAATTCCAGATGACCGACCCGATCAGGATATTGAGTATTCCACAGAGATATATAGTCACATTAATTCCAATGTTAGGGATCATAAAAAATCCACACAAGGCGCATCCAACTGCAGCCCCCAGTGTATTTACTCCATAAAGAAGACCTACCGATAAGGAAATACGATTTTTGCTGAATACGTACTGACGGCAGAACAACGGGAGTGTCCCACCCATTAACATCGTTGGTGCAATCAAAATTAATGACACGAGAATAAATCGGGTTAGAGAAACCAACGGGAAACTTCGAAAAATGGAATGATAGAATAATCCGAAAAGAGAATCTGCTGCAATGAACATAATCGGGCTTAGCAAAGCTAAAACTCCTAAGCCCATCTCTAACATAGCGTAAATTTTTAACGGCCTTGAAACTTTTTGTGAATACTTACCAAATATATAGCTTCCGAGAGCTAATCCTCCAAAAAATACAGCAAGAACAGTGCTAAGAGCAAGCATTGCGCTGCCAAACACTAGCGAAGCTTTTCGAATCCAGCAAATTTCATAAGCAAGTCCTATGGCCCCCGATAAAAAAAAGCAGCATATAGCGATGATATCATGTAATGTTAAGGTTTTACCTGAAGCAGTAAGTTTATTTCCAGCCATTTTTGTTCTATACATTTTAAATGATATCAATCAATTAACGAAATATGAATATATAACTTGAATTCAAATTTTTGTTATCTTGCCAGTATTTGGGCTATAAGACCATTTAGCAGGCATTGTGACATCTGCAAGAATTTTAGGTTTAAAATTCCTGCAACAAATAGCAGATATTCAAAGGTGCCGGATTGAAGATGATTCTTTAGTTTAGGATTGAATAACCCTATTGGGGTAATACAGAGGAATGTTCTGGGATTCCAATCAGTCCAGCATCAAAACAGAGCACTAATTATAAGCATCCAGATCCAAACCTTATCTCAAGTTTTTCAAACTTTATATTCCAACATTCGTGAAAAATCAGATAGCGATAAACGAATCGAGAATGAGGTCAGCAGCAACAAGTTTTACACAATGGGAATTGAAGATAGATAGAAGTCCGATTTAACTCTTCATATTTATTTATTGAAATTCGTTCATATTGTAAAAAAAATTAAATGTCAAATGATATATAATTCAATGTGTTAAATGGTTATAGATCGGTTTCCGGTATTAATTGATGGGGTTAATCGATAGAAAAACAAGGGTTTGATTGATTACCTGTATCTTGACATGCCATAAAATCCAATGAATTGATAGGTATCAAATTCGAACTGTTAATATCAGGTCACCTTCATTTCGATACCCAAATCACAAAAGGTGAGTGGCCATAATTGAAACTTTCAATCACCCTGTTTATGCATTTTTCTTCGGATGGAATCGATTTCTTCCATGATAGCATCCCGCTCATCTTCAAGGTCGAGGAGTGTCATCATCACCGGCGGTTTTATGGAGTGCGCCGGCAGGTGCAGTTTGGCTTCCTCGATTTTCCTTTCGAGTTTTTTAAGCCTGTTCTCGAGTATCTCCAGCGAATCCATGGCAACATGACTCCTTTTAAACGTTAGGTTGTCATTTTCCGATCCCGGTCACAGCGCCCCTATCTTCCGATCGACGGCGGTCTGATACCGATGGGCCAATTGGTCGCGATTTTTTAGGGTCACCGTTACCAGCAGAACGTCCGGCCGTTCTTTGATTTTTTGGATAAACCGATTCCCTTTCACGGCAATGGATCCCATCACCGGGTGATCCGAATCGAGAGCCCTTACCAGGGTTTTTTTGAACAGTTCCGAGAAGCATTCCATCTTACCGATCTCATCGATCACGATCAGGCTGTTAGATGTCGCGGGCATCATGGAGGGAACTGCGATTTGATCGATATCTGCCAGATTAACGCCGTATTTCCCGACCCGCCAGGGGCTCTTGACCCGCAGATGCGCCAGGACGCCTTGCTTCTGATCCAATGTGTTGATGGAAAATCCCACCCGCCGGCCCTTTTCCCGAATTTCCCGGGTAAAAAAACCGGATGCAGGGATATCGATTTTTTGAACGATTTTTTCGATGAGGGTCGATTTCCCGCATCTTGGCGGGCCGGTGAAGAGAATGTTTTTCATTTCATATTTCCCCGCTTGTTTAAACTGCGAAAGCTTCCTCAAGTTTTGCCGGGGCAGGGTGGTGATGTTTGAATAATATCGTTGTGAAATATTCTGCTAAACGATACAATACCCGAATCGTTCAAAATTCAGGTAATAAATATCTTAACATAACCATTGGTACAATAAAAGAGGGCTGTTCTTTTGTGCAGGGCAAACGAATTTGAATCCCAGTAGAGAACGCTCCACGACGGCGCATATCTCTTTCCAACCGACTGGAACTTGTGCTTAAGCACCCGTAAGCCCGAGCCGTGCCAGGGTTATAAAGAACCATTCGTCAATAAAAAGATAGATGGATATTTTTAACTATTATTTCATTTTTGCCAAAAACCGGGTGCGTTGCACCCGGTAGCAAAGGCAACGATTAAAGCACTGACGTGCTTTTGCTTTTGTCCGCCAAAAAAAGCGGACAAATTCAAGCCACCCGTTTTACGGGTGGTCGTTGACACGGCTCGGTCCAACGGGTGCTAAAGCCCTTCAAACAGCCACTCGGTTTCCAAGAGAAACACGCCGTCGCTTCGCTGTACCGAAATCAAATGGGTTCACTCTGTATTAAGCGTAACTGAACCAAGCGGAGGAAACAATGAATGCTGACTTATTTGGCTGGTGCGGGAAAATACTTAAAATAGACCTTTCCGATCTGGGAATCAGCGAACTGAACACCCTGGACTATGCAGACCGTTTTCTCGGCGGACGCGGAATTGCCACACGGATTTATTGGGAGGACGTCGGACCTGAGGTGGGTGCGTTCGATCCGGAAAATCGCCTGATTCTCATGACGGGTCCTCTGGGTGCCACCGGCGTACAAGGTGCCTCCCGGTTTGAGGTGGTGGGAAAATCCCCCATGCGGATGCCCGAAGGGTTCTGTTACGGGAACCTTGGCGGATTTTTCGGGCCCGACTTAAAAAGGGCCGGCTACGACGGTATTGTCATCTCAGGACGATCTGAAAAGCCGGTTTATATCTGGATCCATGACGGGAAACCCCAAATTTTAGATGCGTCTTTGCTTTGGGGAAAGGGTGTGTATGATGTTCGAGATATCTTAAAACAGACCCATGGGAAAAATGTTCGATTTGTTACCACGGGGGTCGCCGGTGAAAATATGTGCCGGAACGCCAACCTGATGACAGATAATGAAGGGAGCGCCACTGGTGGGTTCGGTGGGGTAATGGGATCAAAAAACCTTAAGGCCGTTGCGGTATTGGGTTCGGGACGTCCGTTGGTGGCAAAGCCCGAAGAATTGAAAGCGCTCAATCACCTGGCCGTCCGTTTGAACCAGCGTGACCCGCTGTCGGTCCCGTTTCCTGAAGAACAGGTTCGTCGAACCGGAAAATCGTCCTGTTATCAATGCGGTTTGGATTGTAAATATAGAAATGCTTATCGAACGGCCTCCGGGAAAGATGTTGTCAGAAAATGCCAATCCATGTTCGTTTATCTGCCTTGGGTTTTTAGAAGGCCGGGAGAGTCGACGGAGACCGCTGTGGATGCCACCGGCATATGCAATGATCTGTCCATCTGTACCATGGAAATGCAGAATATCCTTCAATGGATGGATGCGTGTTATCAGTCAGGATACCTGACAGACAAAGAGACCGGGCTCGATATTTCAAAACTGGGTACCCATGAATTTTTTGAAAACTTCGCCAATAGGATCGCGCGTCGAGAAGGATTCGGCAATATTTTGGCCGAAGGTCTTCTTCGAACCGGGGAAAAGCTCGGCGATGACGCCAAAGCGCATTTTTCAAACGAGGTGTCCGGCGTGGGGGACGGCGCCACATATTCCGCCCGGGAATACCTGATGAACGGTTTGTTGTACGCTTTTGAACCCCGACAGCCCATAGCGATGCTTCACGAAATAAGCTGGATAACCGGATTGTGGGTCATGAATCGGGCCGATCCCAAATCCTCACCGGTGACATCCGAGGTGTTTCGGGCGGCTGCGAAAAAATTCTGGGGCCATGACAAGGCGTGGGATCTAAATACCCATGAAGGAAAAGCCGCGGCGGCGGTTAAAATAATGGATCGTACCTACGTCAAAGACAGTCTTTTGCTGTGCGATTCCTGTTGGCCGATGATGGTTTCCTGGAATACGCCGGATCGGGTCGGCGATTCAGATCTGGAACGGCAAATATTTTCCGCTGTTACCGGCGTTGAGACGGATGAAGCCCGGCTGAATCGATTCGGCGAACGAATATTCAATCTCCAGCGGGGGATTCTTTTGAGAGAAGGCCGGCATCCCAAACAGGATGATGTTCTCGAAGAATTCAATTATACGGAACCGGTTGAAACGGTTTTTATGAATCCGGATGTGATCGTCCCCGGACCCGGGGAGGACGTGATCAGCAGAAAAGGCCAAACCCTGGACCGGAAGGTATTCGATACGATGCGAAGGGAATTTTACGAACTGAGAGGCTGGGATGCCGAGTCGGGTCTCCAGAAGGCTGAAACCCTTGAGAGACTCGGGATGTCCGATTTGGTGCAAGATCTTAAAAAAAATGGCTTGATTCAAGGGGGTAGTAAATAGGGTTCGATAATTTGGGTTTCAATGAAAACCGGCTCTGGTGGGAGAGACGGGGCTGCTCAAAATTTCTGAAAAATTGAAAACCTGGAAAAATATGACTCTTGACAAACAATTCCGACTTCAATTACTTAAATGTAAATGGCTTCTATACCATAAATTATTCGCCTTGAATGCTCAGTTTAATTGAACGCTTGTCAATAAGCCTGTTCACAAACCATCGTTGTTAAGTTTCCCCGGGCAGATCGTGCAGCGGCATTTCCTTTTTTCATACATGGACCATTGAGACTGAGCGGGCGGATTGCAACCTTGACACACCCAAAAGGAGGTAAAAATGATGAAGACAGCGAAATTTTTTTTCATTACCGCACTGATATTGTTGACGGTTACCGGAATGGGCCATGCAAAGACCCTGGTTGTGGGCTGCGACACCAATTTTATGCCCTTTGAATTCAAACAGGAGGGGAAATATGTCGGGTTCGATATCGATTTCTGGGATGCCATTGCCAAGGATCTCAATCTGACGTATAAGCTTCAGCCGATGGATTTCAACGGCTTGATCCCGGCCTTGCAGACAGGAAACATCGATGCTGCCATCGCCGGGATGACCGTCAAATCGAAACGGGAAGAGGTCGTCGATTTCGCCTACCCGTATTATGATGCCGGGCTGTTTTTAATGGTGCGATCCAAGGAACAAAAAATCAGCGGTATTGAAGACCTCGGCGATAAAGTGGTTGCCACCAAGTTGGGCACCACCAGCGCCGACTTTGCCAAGAAGTTCAAATCCAAAGAGGTGAAGCTTTTCCCCAATATCGTCGGTGCCTACATGGAGCTGCGAACCGGCGGTGCCGATGCGGTCATTTTCGATTCGCCGGCTATTTTATGGTATATCAAAACTGAAGGCAAGGGCATGGTAAAAACGGTGGGGCCGCTGTACCAGGGGCAGTCTTACGGAATCGCCTTTCCACAGGGAAGCCAATTGCGAGAGAAGGTCACCATTACCATCCTCAAATTCATGGAAGACGGAACCTACAACAAAATTTACAAGAAATGGTTCGGAACCGAGCCCAAGTAAAAATTGATCGCTATTTATCCCCCTATTTTGAAGTAAGAATCCAGAAGGGGGGCATTTGATTTCTACCCTGATTGATCGTTAACAAAATGGGAAAAATATTATATGTGTTCGATTTGTCATGCATTTTAGTGAATTTAGATGCATTTTCATAACGTTTCTATAAATGAGATATAAATTTATTTAAAAAAATTCCATTTTGTTTGCCTTTCAGAAAAGCCGATGATACCCCATCTTCTTTGTTACCTGCCCGCCGTACAAGACTTTGGCAGGCGGGTCAAGGGCTCGCAGTAGACGACCACGGCTTCGCCCTTGATGCCTCAAATCTGGGGCATCCTCGACTTTCGCTCATTTAGGGTTCCAAACAACCGGCAAGACACGATGAGTGGGCCGCAAGACCCGTTTTTTCTCTTTCGGGTGTACGCCGGTTTTAACGCTTAAAGCAAGAATCCTGCATGAATTTGCCGGATCGATCGGATGGATTCAATGGGCGGAAATTTTCAATTCAAATACAGCGTAATGTGGGAATCGATTCCGGTTTTGATGACCGGCGTCAAGCTAACGATCCTGATCACTTTTTTCGGACTGATTTTCGGGTTCCTTCTGGGAAGTGCAGCCGGCCTGGGGAAAACCTCCAGGAATATTTTCATCAACAAACTCGCCGGAGTCTATATCGAGAGTGTCAGAGGCACTCCGCTGATGGTTCAAGTTATGTTCCTTTATTTTGGGCTGCCGCTGGCCCTCGGTATGCGGGTTCCCCCCCTGACTGCAGGCGTGACGGCCATTGCGGTTAATGCCGGAGCCTATATTGCGGAGATCGTCCGCGGAGCCATCCAGTCCATCGACAAGGGACAGGTGGAAGCGGGGCGTTCCATCGGATTGACCCATTTTCAGGCGCTGATATACATCATCTGGCCCCAGGCGTTCAAACGGATGATTCCGCCCCTCGGGAACCAATTCATCATCAGCCTCAAGGATACGTCTTTGCTGGTGGTTATCGGTGTCGGTGAATTGACACGACAAGGCCAAGAGATCATCGCGGTTAATTTTCGGGCCTTCGAGGTCTGGTTGACCGTGGCCGTCATTTATCTGGCGATGACCATGGTTATTTCAAGAATGCTGAACACCCTAGAGAAAAAGCTGGAGATCGCCGCATGATCAGAATTGAGGGGTTGCATAAAAGCTTCGGACCGTTGGAGGTGTTAAAAGGAATCGATCTTCACATCAGATCGGGGGAAGTGGTGGTCATCATCGGTCCGAGCGGCTCCGGCAAGAGCACGCTTCTCAGATGCATCAACCTTCTGGAAGACATATCGTCGGGGACGGTCATCGTGGACGGTCTGAATCTTAAAGACAAAGATACGGATATCAACTTCATCCGCACGGAAGTCGGAATGGTCTTCCAGCAGTTCAATCTTTTTCCGCACATGACCGCCATGGAGAACGTTACGCTGGGCCCTATTAAAGTAAGAAAAATGCCCAAGAAGAAAGCGAAAAAACTGGGCCTTGAACTCTTGCGGAAGGTGGACCTCGAAGACAAGGCCCATGTCTATCCCGACCAACTGAGCGGCGGACAAAAACAGCGGGTCGCCATCGCCCGGTCCCTGGCGCTCACCCCCAAGGCCATGCTGTTCGACGAACCCACCAGCGCCCTGGATCCGGAACTGGTCGGTGAGGTTCTGGAAGTCATGAAAGCCCTTGTCGTTGATGGAATGACGATGGTGGTCGTTTCACATGAAATGGGCTTTGCCCGTGAGGTGGCACAGCGGGTGATTTTTATGGATGAGGGGCTTATCGTAGAAGAGAACACCCCTGAAAATATTTTTTCTAATCCCCAAAACGAGCGTACCAGAAGCTTTTTGGGCAAGGTGCTATAGCCCGAATATTTCATCCAATGAAGCGCCACCGGGATGTTAAAAAAAGGGGATCATCTCCAATTGAGCCGGTGTGATCCCAGAGGGTTCAAGGGTTCAAGGGGTCAAGGGGTCGAGTGAAATGCTAAAAAATTACAAAGAGTTGAAAGTCTGGCAAAAGCCATATGAACTCTGTTTGGAGATATACAGAATAACAGGAAAATTTCCAAAAGAAAAAAGATACGGTCTACCTTCGCAGATAAGAAGATCTGTCCTATCCCTATAGTACCTGCCCTGTTAAATAGTGCGTTGAATTAAAATCTTATTTAACAGGGTAAACAGAAGGATATGGAAGAAAGACAACCATGGACATTCGGAGCCTTTACATATCTTATGGTTCTGTTTGCGAATTGAAAACACAGATATTATTAGCAAGGGATTTAGATTGAATTGAAAAAGGTGAATTGGGTACACTCAAAAAAGACATCGCAGAAATCGAAAGAATGTTAAAGGCGCTGATAAAGCCTTTAGAAAACAAACCCTTGCCACCTTGAGAACTCAAATCCTTGACCCCTCTTCTCCAACTAAATTAGAGAAGAACCAAAAAAGGAGAACAAAGAATGCTCAATGTCGTAAAGCGTTTTTTCAGTAAAGTCACAGAGGACGAATCCAAGACCATCGAAGATCAGCGGGGTCACGACACACGTGTGGCTACCTGTGCCCTGCTTGTGGAGATGGCGCGTATCGATGAAACGTTTACCCAAGCGGAGATGGACACCATCCTTTCGATTCTGAAAGAGAAATACGGGTTGTCCCGGGAGCACGCCGATGCCTTGATTGCAGAGGCCGATAAAGCCCGGGATGAAAGTGTCGACCTGTGGCAGTTTGCCAGACGGATCAACGAGAATTATTCCAACGAAGAAAAAATTGAGATCATTGAAATTCTGTGGCGGATCGTCTATGTCGACGGAAAAATGGACAAGTACGAACATTACCTGATGAACAAACTCGCAACGTTACTGCGTCTTTCCCACGAACAACTGATCGATGCCAAGTTAAAGGTTCTGGGTTCCAGCAAAAGTATATAAAATGAATGTGACCTTGGACAGCTCTGCATCGATGAACTTCAAATCGACCATCCACTCGCCCATACAATCAAAATCGACGCCTTTTTCACCTATTTTGCGTTTCAAATCCGCGACACTTCGTTTCAGGGCCTGTCAAATGGGTTCGGTTCCGGTATACATTAAATTTAAACCCCAATCGAGGGGAAATAAAATTGATAAATTCCATCGGTGAACTTTTCAATATATTGGATCTAAATAAAAACGGTGAACTTTCCAGATCCGAACTCCATGTGTCCGCCCGACGTATGGGGTGGCACTGGAAACAAGCACCGCTTCTAGCGGTGCTCGACCTCCTGGCAGTACGGCAGCCCATCTCCAAGAATAATTTCATTTCCTATATGACGCAAATTTTTGAAGACCCCCAGGGGCCGTTTGGCAAAGTGCTCCTCAATGCCCCCCATTTTTCATTTTCCACGGCTTCCAAAAGGACTGACATTTCAGAACCAAAAATAGGCGTTGTCGGTAACGAGAATTCAAAAAAGCAGGGGTCTAAATTGGCCGACCCGCCACCCACTGAAATGATGTCACTTTTAAAACGTATCGCCCATCTTGAAGTCGCGAATACCTACCAGAAGTTTCTTGAAACTGAGGGGGTCAAAAAACTTAAGATTGAAACCGATGGTGCCGTATTGTTGGTCATCGATCCTCAAAGATCCTTTACCCACGGAGTTTGGATGAAATCCATCGGCCCTGAAGCCGAGGTTGAAGTTAAACCGATACAATTGGCATTTGATACCTGTGCTCAATGGATACGTAAAAATTCCGGACGCATTGAAACGATGTTTACGAGATGCCCGTTTCCGCCGTGTAGCTACGACTGGGACGATGTGTTCAGCGGGGCAATCGATGTGACACAGCTTTACTTTATTAAACCCGGAAACAGTGTATTATACCCAATCACCAACGGTTTCCGTGAATGGGTCAAGGGATTTATGGACAAGGGTAAGAAAACTTTGGTGATGGCAGGATGTACTTTAAACAGCTGCGTCCGAAAATCTTCCATCGAGACACAAAGATATTTCAAGGACCGTAAGCTTCAAGTTGTCGTGGATTTGAGTATGTCTGGAGCGCGTACAAGCAACTTCATACCGTCTGTCTTATATGACGGCTCGTCCGCTGTTGAATCGGCTGTTCGTGAAATGATGGGTGCAGGGGTATGGGTGGCTGAATCCATACAGTGGGTATAATACGTCATTGGGGGCGTTCGACCTTGCTGTTTAGGGGTACGTAAACGGGGGAACTAATAGAACCATTGGAATTTACTCGTTTTCTTAGTTTGTAAATGCACAATATGTAGTAATTTGAATTAATAAACTACAATATATTCTAATTCAATAGAATTATATATAAATTACATATAATTTTACTTGACATTATAAAATTGCAAAATTATGAATAAATATAAATTTTGAAGGGTTGGATATCATATTTAACTGCAACCGTGTATGCGGCGAACCTTCAGCAAGACTACGGCAAACACCATCGAGTCGCTCCGAAGTTCGGGCGTGAACCTTTAAACCGATAGTCAATGTACTTATTATCGTAGGTCGATACCATGGAAGAAAAGATTGTCATGAACAATTCACCTGGAGGGGGATCTGAATCGAGAAACATATTGAACCAATACTACAGCGTACAGTTTCACTTGAATGGTATGGATGCGGCATACCTATTCAAGTTGCGGGACATTCCCTTAAACGGGCTGTGTATTTTGGTAAAAGAAGATTCCCCGGTACTCAAAGAACTGGAAGTCGGTGATATATTGAACATGGGATACAATCCGCCGGAATCGCCAGATTCTCCAAAACTTTTGAGGACTCGGGTCACCTCAAAAAACTTATACGATCGCTTTACAGGTCATTCCCTGGTCGGGTTGTCTATTCTTGAGCAGGATGGGACTTTGTGATGTATCGAAAACCAGGACAAAAAAATATCCGCGGCCTTTCGATGATGGATACGTTTTAAAAGATGGCTTCTCTGGTGTACGTGCATCTTATTCTTCGGTCGTCTGCATAAAAATGCAAAAAATGATGTGCACCGAGACTAATAACGGCATTTAGGGAAGCCTTATATTTGAACCTAAAAATCGCTCAACTTAGGTTGTACATACTTAACCGGTTTGGACGACTCCACACCCCATCGGGTTGATGGCTCTTTGAACCGGATGATGTCTTGAAACAAAAGAGGCTTTCAAGGCGGATAGAGCAGGGTCAGCAATGACCCTGCTTTTTTTGTCCGGACCCTGGGCAGTCGAAATGTACAACCCTAATTGATCGAAAGCCGATGCCATCCCATCTTCAGCGTTGCCAAGGGTTCGCAGTAGCATACTACAGCTTCACCCTTGGACGCCTTGAAGCTGGGGCATCCTCGACTTTCGCTCAATTAGGGTGAAATTCTTAAGATCCAATCCAGCAACGGTTGGATTTTTGACCGCTTCGGGGAGTTTCAATGGACAGCTAGGTAAACGATGTAACAACCATTAGGATGTATATTTCATATTATTTCTTGTCATTTCCTTTCTAAATAAGTTAACCACTTGGAATCCTTTAAAAAAGGCTTCACCATAGAAAAAAATATTAATTCGTGCATGATATTTGCATATATTTAGTTCAACATGTTTAATGAAGGAGAACTTTAATGCCGAATTGGATTCTTTTTACAATTAGCTTGGTTTGGATCGGAATTGGCGCCTGGGCGAGTATTTATTCAGATGAATCTCGGGTAACCCGGATGCTGGGGGTAATTACGTTAATACTCGGAATAGAAGTTTTATCTTACACACTTTAAATTAAAAACTGCCCATGGTGTTTTTTTCTTCTAAGCCTTTTTCTTGGATATGCTTGACTTGCCGGAAGACAGAACTTCCTCTCCCTCGCCGGCTTCTGCCTTGACACGTCTAACATGTTGTGGCAGAAATACCATCACAAGTTTTGCTCCGCCGACTTACGAGTACATCATGCAATCGGATGATTCGGTGATTAATCGGATCACTGCCAGAGTGTTTTCGTGAGGTTCGAAAAAGAACGCCGCACACCGAAATGAACCTATAACTTCAGCGCGTCGACCGGTTGCCGGGTTTTTTGATAGCCATTGGAACGGTTCTTTTCCTACGGTTGCTTTGGCACTAGCTCAACGCATCAGCAAAGGAAATTTAGCAACCTCATGGCACTCGGATTTTCCTTCCTGTTTTCGGGAGTTGTTTTTGGCCTCAGCGCCGGGCTGTCCCCGGGACCTTTGCTGACATTGGTCATTTCCGAAACACTAAAACACGATGTAAAGGAAGGGATTAAAGTTTCCATTGCACCGATCCTGACAGATCTCCCAATTGTAATGATTACGATACTCGTTCTTTCCCGGCTATCCGACATGTTGCCGGTACTTGGAGTGGTTTCTTTACTGGGCAGCGCATTTCTGGTCTATCTGGGTTACGAAGGTATATCCTTCAAGGGTGTCGATATCGATGTGGCGCAAGCAAAGCCCCAATCGATCAGAAAAGGTGTCATCGCAAATTTTTTGAACCCGGCGCCCTATTTGTTCTGGTTTACCATTGGGGCGCCCCTGGTGCTCAAAGCGCTCCACATCGGTATTTTCCCGGCATCTGCTTTTATACTGGGTTTTTATGTATTCCTTGTGGGTTCTAAAGTGTCGGTGGCGGTAGTGGTCGGAAAATCCCGGTTCTTTCTGAAAAGCAGAAATTACGTTTACACCATCAGATTGTTGGGGATCATACTTCTGGTGTTTGCGGTTCTTTTTGTTAAAGACAGTTTGGAACTGTTTGGGGTTATCGGAAAGGCTATTTAGTTTCCATCCATAAATGGCCCTTTTTGCCCGGATCTGCGTTCTCCGCGGGTTTCCGGCTGCGGCGTACAGAAAGGTTGCCTTCCTGTACCGCTTTGCGGGGACTGAAAACCCTTGTGCCTGCCCCGTGAAATGCTTGCCCAATGAAATGCAACGCCGATTTCATCGGGGCGAAGCATATTTAACTGGGGCGGCCTTGATCCGGACAAAAGATGCTCATTTATGAATAGGAAACGCACTGTGCCCATTTTACAATTGTGGCTGGGCACTGTTTAGTTCGGAGTTCATCCTAAGAATTTTTTGGAGCGAAAAAAATTCGTGACATATACCCAAAGACATGGTATAGGCTCATCCAGAATGAAAGGAAATCCATGATGATGCAAACTTCCATTTCCAGGGTCCAAAATGCATGCCAAGCGACCAGCGCTGCTGCGGCAGCCGCTGCCGGTCGGCCTGCGGTCCTGGAGGGGAGCAAATGATCTGATTTCCCTATAAAAAAACCGGGGCTGTAGGCAATCGACCGCAGCCTTTTTTAGTTTTAAGGGCTGCAACGTAATCCAGCAGCCCTTTTTATTTGACGAATAAGGAGGATTATCTCTCATGCGGACAGGAATTGTACACATTGGCGCAGAAGAACTGAATTATGAAATCAGAAATATCGTGCGGGTCGCCGATAAACTCCAAGAACTGGGAGTTCCCGTCTATCTGGAAAATATCGGCGATCCTGTGGCAAAAGGTGAAAAGATCCCCGATTGGATGAAAAAGATTGTTTCCCGGCTGGTTATGGAAGACGATAGCTACGGTTACTGTCCCACCCAAGGACTGCTCGAAACACGCGAGTTTCTGGTGTCCATGAACAACGGCAACGGCCATTGCCGCATCACCCCGGACGACATCATTTTTTTTAACGGTCTCGGAGACGCCATTACCAAAACTTATGGATTTTTACGCCGTACCGCCCGTGTGATAACGCCGTCACCCACGTATACGACGCATTCTGCATGCGAAGCAGCTCACGCCGGTCTGCCGCCGGTCTCTTATCCCCTCGATCCCCATAACCACTGGTTTCCGGACGTCCACGAACTGCGGCGACGGGTCAAGTATAATCCGGCCGTGGCCGGTATTTTACTGATCAACCCCGATAATCCGACCGGTGCTGTTTATCCGGAAGATCTGCTCCGGGAAATTGTTGATATTGCGTCAGAATTTGATCTTTTTATCATTGCCGATGAGATTTATCAAAATCTGGTTTTCAACGGCCAGAAGACCGAACCGCTGGCTGCGGTCATCGGTGAAGTTCCGGCTATTTCCATGAAGGGGATTTCCAAGGAACTCCCCTGGCCCGGTTCTCGCTGCGGCTGGATCGAAGTGTACAATGCCCAAAGAAAACCCCAGTTTGAAACCTACATCAAGAGCATTCTCAACGCCAAAATGGTTGAGGTCTGTTCAACAACCCTGCCCCAGAAGGCCTTTCCGCACATCCTCCAGCACCCCGAATATCCGGGGTACCTGGAAAAACGTCGCCTGCGTTACGAAAGGTTCTCACAGATCGCCTACGATCGGCTCAAAGATATCCCCGGTGTGTTGGCAAACCGGACCAACGGCGCGCTGTATATGAGCGTGACTTTTGAAGACGGCCTCCTGAACCATCGGCAAACCCTGCCCATTTCCAACCCATCCGTTGCGGAACTGGTTGAAACACTGACTTCCGATTCGCAGATACATCCGGATAAACGGTTTGTATATTACTTGCTGGCTGCCACTGGAATTTGTTTGGTTCCCCTGACCTCCTTTAACACGAACTTGCAGGGCTTTCGGGTCACCCTTTTAGAACCGAATGAGGAGCGCTTTCACACGATGATCGACACACTCGGAAAGGGAATCGATGACTATATCAAATCGGAAGAAAGCCAATCCGAATAGTTCGTGAAAACAGCCAATCCGAATTTCTCGTGTGCACCACCATCCCAAATTAGCACATGAATCATTTAATTTGTTGATATTTTTACAAACACATCGTAATTAATACCTGACGCAAATCGAATAGATGCTGCCGGTAAGGACTTATGAAGAATCGGGTAAATGAATTTATCGGTTTGACGGTCATCTTGCTTTTGTTTACAGCCTGCAATCCGTTCAAACCTCAGATAAGACAGTCGCCGGCCGGTGAACTTCCGGAAACTTTTTCGCTTTATTCCAAGGAAACCGAGCCGTTGGGACGGTGGTGGGAAGAATTTCATGATTCCGAACTCACCGGACTGATCGAAGAAGCCCTGGCCGACAATTTGACCCTGAAAGAAGCCTGGTCCCGCCTCAATCAAGCGCGGTCATTGGCCGTTCAGGTCGGTGCGGCACTTTATCCGGACCTGACCGGCACTGCCGGTGCTTTTTATGAGCGCCGAAGATCAGACAACGGATCGCCGAAAACCGAATCGAACGATGACTATTCCCTGGGGCTTATCAGCAGCTATGAACTGGATCTCTGGGGACGTATCCGTTCCGATCGGGAAGCCGCCTTGCTGGATGTGACCGCCGCCCGGGAGGAAGTGAATACGGCCGCCATGACACTGGCGGCCGAGGTTGCCCGGCGCTGGACATTCATTATTTCCCAGCAGATGCAAAAACGGCTTTTGGAACATCAGCTTCAAGTCAACCGGACATACCTGGAGCTTATTGAGCTCAGATTTCGAATGTCTATGGTGTCGGCCCTTGATGTGTATCAACAAAAACAAGTTGTTGAAGACATCCGGGCTGAAATTCCTTTGGTTGAGGCCGAAGAACAGGTGCTGAGACATGAACTGGCGCTTTTGCTGGGAAAACCGCCACAGGCTGAATTGAAAATCGGCCGGGTCGGTTTGCCTGAACCGACCGAAATCCCGGCAACCGGACTGCCCGGCGATCTCCTCTCATTACGTCCGGATTTGCGAAGGGCCGGAATGCGTCTGCAGGCGGCAGAATGGCAAGTGGCCGCCGCCCGGGCAAATCGTCTGCCGGCAATCCGCCTGACTGCCCAAGCCCAATACGGGCAAGGGGATATGGACGTGCTTTTCGACAACTGGATCCTCAGCCTGGCGGGCAATTTGACGGCACCGATATTCGATGGAAATCGCCGGGCAGCGGAAGTCGACCGCAGACAGGCGCTTGTGGATGAAAATTTGTCTGCATACCGACAAGCGGTTTTAACGGCCATAAAAGAAGTCGAAAATTCGCTCGTCAACGAGTCCAAGCAACGGGAACACATCAGAGGGCTCGAAAAGGTCGAGGCTGCAGCGCGCAGGGCCCTCGAGGAGGCGGGGCTTCGCTATCGTAACGGGCTTACCGATTACCTGCCGGTACTGACCCAATTATTGGCGGTTCAGGGGCTCGAGAGGAATTTAATCCGGCAGCGGGCCAACCTTCTGAATGCACGCATCGGTCTCTATCGAGCCCTGGGCGGAACCTGGACGGAATCGCTGACCCCTTAAGGAACAAGGCTTGCCTTATGGTTGTATGAATAACATGACAAAATGGGTTTCAAGACGATAACGATCCCCATGACCGGATTTCGCAGGGTTGGGGTTTAAACCTAACCGGTAATATGAGACCCATATCAAACAGGAATGAAAATAGTGGATGATACGCAAAACAATCAGTTTCCGGAAGAATCGCCGAACCCTGCCCGAAGGCGGCGACCCATTGTCAGGATTATCCTATCGCTGCTCATACTCGCCGGCGGTGTGGGTGGGGCATCTTACCTGAAAAACAGTGCGCCCCGAACCCAGAAGCGGCCCCCGGTTAAATTGAGTCCCACGGTTCAAGTCCTAACGGTAAAACTTTCCGACTATCAGATTGTTGTAACGGCAATGGGAACCGTTATTCCTGCCCGGGAAGTACTGCTGAAATCTCGTGTGTCCGGAGAAGTCGAAGAGATCCATCCCGAGTTCACGGAAGGCGGGTTTTTAAAAAAACACACAAAAGTTCTCCAGATCGACCCGGTGGACTACGAGCTGGCCCTGGCCCGCAGGCGGAGTACGGTGACCGATGCCGAGTATGCCCTGAAGCTGGAGTTGGGGTATCAGGCGGTGGCCAAGCGCGAATGGGAGCTGTTAAACGAGGGCAAACCGGCCCAAGATATGGAGAAGGAACTGGCGCTGCGCCAACCCCACCTAAATAAAGTCAAGGCAGATCTTACAGCAGCCGAGGCCGAACTTAAGACGGCAATGCTCGATCTTGAGCGAACCCAAATCAGGGCGCCTTTCAATGCCATGGTGCGTTCCAAGTCCGTGGATCTCGGGTCTCAGGTGACGCCCCAGGAGTCCCTGGCCGAACTGGTGGGAACCGATACTTACAGAATTCAGGTGTCCATACCGGTGGATCGCCTTGAATGGATCCAAACGCCCAGTCAAGCCGGTGATCCGGGTTCCAAAGCCCGGATCATTTACGGCCAGGGTCATGAACGCAGCGGCCGGGTCATCCGGCTGATGGGGGATCTGGCAACCGAAGGACGCATGGCCCGAATTCTCGTGGAAGTTGCCGATCCGCTGGGGTTGAATGCTGCCACCCAGGATCGCACACCCCTAATCATCGGCGAGTACGTCCGGGTAGAAATCCAAGGGCGTAAACTTGACGGCGTATTTGAAATTCCGCGCACGGCATTGAAAGATCATTCGAGTGTCTGGCTGGTCGGTGAAAATCAAACATTGGAAATCCGGAAGGTGCGGCCGATCTGGCGCGACCCGGAGATCGTTCTCTTAAAAGACGCCCTGAAAACCGGTGAACACTTGATCGTCTCAGATTTGGCTGCACCGATAGAAGGTATGAATTTGCGTGTCGATGCGTCGAAATCCGAAATAAAGCGTGCGCCCCCTGCAAAGATAAATCCCCAAGGGACAGGAGTTCCTAAAGAATGAACAGCCCGCTGCAAAAAGAGTCCGAAAAAAAAGGGGTCATCGCCTGGATGACCGCACATCCCGTAACGGCCAACCTGATTATGCTGGTACTTCTGGTGGGAGGATTTTTTTCGGGTTACCTAATCAAGAAAGAAGTTTTTCCTTACTTTGAACTGGATCTCGTCCAAATCACCGTTCCCTATCCCGGTGCCAGCCCCCAGGAAGTGGAAAAAGGCATTATTTTGGCCATAGAGGAAGCCGTTCAGGGGCTGGAAGGTGTCAATGAAGTTCTATCATCTGCCAGAGAAGGGGTCGGAACGGTCACCGTAGAGATGATCGAAGGCGAAAATCTGCAAAAGCTGGGCCAGGACATCCAGAGCGAAGTGGATCGGATCACTTCTTTCCCCGAAGAAGCCGAAGAGCCAAGGGTGGTGATTGTTTCCAGAAAGCGTTATGTGGTGTCACTGGCGCTTTACGGCGATCAAAGCGAGCGGGTTTTGCGTGAATATGCCGAGTATTTGCGGGATCGGTTGCTTCAGGATTCGGATATCACCCAGGTTGAGCTGGTGGGGATTCGAAATTATGAGATCAGCGTCGAAATCCCCCAGAATGCGCTCCGGGCGTATAACCTGACCCTCGAGGAAGTTGCCCAACGGATCGCCAGGACCTCCGTAGAGCTTCCCGGCGGCGCCGTCAAAACTTCCGGAGGCGATATCCTGGTGCGCGTTAAGGAACGCAAGGATTACGGGCATGAATTCGGACAGATTCCGATTATTACGTCCAACGACGGAACCCAGGTCCTGCTGGAAGATATCGCCGATATTGAGGACGGATTTGAAGAAACCGACAATGCCGCCACCTTTAACGGCAAATCCGCGGTGATGGTCGAGGTTTACCGAATCGGCGATCAAACACCGGTTTCGGTATCTGATGCCGTCAAACGAACGGTGGCAGTGGTAAACCAGGAACTGCCCCCCGGCCTGACGGTGGTTCTTCGCAATGACCGGTCGGAAATTTACCGGCAGCGTATGGGGCTTTTGGTCCGAAACGGATGTTTGGGACTGGGACTGGTGTTTCTTTTGCTGGCATTGTTTTTGGAAATCCGACTCGCTTTCTGGGTCGCCCTGGGCATTCCCATCTCTTTTCTGGGGTCCCTTTTATTTTTACCGACGGTGGATGTCAGCATTAATATGGTTTCCATGTTCGCGTTTATTGTCACCCTCGGGATCGTGGTGGACGATGCCATCGTGGTCGGGGAAAACATCTACTATCATCACCAGTGCGGTGATTCCTGGTTCAACGCCGCCATTTCAGGGACCCGAGAGATTGCCATGCCGGTAACGTTCAGCGTAATGACCAACATGATCGCTTTCGTGCCCATGTTTTTTATTTCCGGCATCATGGGAAAGGTTTTCAAACAGATTCCGGTGGTGGTGATCAGCGTGTTTGCCATCTCCCTGGTGGAATGCTTTTGGATTCTCCCTGCCCATGTGGGCCACCAGAAGCGCCCGCACAGAGGATTTTTCGGTTGGATGCACGCCTGGCAACAACGATTCAGCGAAGCTTTCGTCCGTATGGTTCACAATCGATACGGCCCCTTTCTGGGGTTGGCCCTTCGCTGGCGATATGTAACCATGTCTTTGGGTATCGCTATTTTACTGATTACGGTCGGCTATGTGAAGAGCGGGCGCATGGGATTCGAACTTTTTCCCAAGATCGAATCCGATTATGCCAAGGTGACGGCGACCCTGCCTTTTGGAACTGCTTTTCAAAAAACTGAAAAAGTACAGCAGATTCTGGTCCGGGCGGCCCAGGAGGTTGTCGCAGAAAACGGCGGAGAAAGACTCTCGGAAGGCATTTTCGCCAGGATCAGCGACAACCAGGCCGATGTTCGAATCTACCTGACGCCGCCGGATAAACGTCCCATGTCGACGGCCAAGGTCACCGAACGCTGGCGGGAACGGGTCGGGGTTATTCCGGGATTGGAATCGATTCTGTTTGAATCGGATGCCGGCGGACCCGGCCGCGGACCGGTAATTTCAATAGAACTCAGCCACAAAGATATTGGCCTGTTGGAAAAGGGTGCTGCCGATGTCGCTGAAGCCCTGGGATATTATCCGAATGTAAAAGATATCGATGACGGTTTTGCACCCGGCAAACAGCAGCTCGATTTTCAGATCAAACCCGAAGCCCGAAGTCTTGGATTAAGATCTAAGGAAGTGGCCAGACAGGTCCGGCATGCCTACTACGGTGCCGAGGCCCTCCGGCAGCAGCGGGGACGGAATGAAGTCAAAGTCATGGTGAGACTGCCCAGGAACGAACGGATTTCCGAGTATAATCTCGAAGAAATGATCTTACGGACCCCGGCCGGCAATGAAATTCCGTTGCGATCCGCCGTTACCGTAAACCGGGGTCGGGCCTATACCGACATTAATCGTCGAGACGGCCGCCGAATTGTGACGGTGGAAGCCGACGTTCGTCCCCGAAGCAAGGCCGATCAGGTGTTGGCGTCGCTTAAATCTGAAACCCTGTCGGCATTGCAAAAAGAATATCCGGGTTTGACCATCGGTTTTGAGGGGCGGCAGGCCGACCGGCGGGAAAGCATGCAGAGCCTGGTGCGAGGGCTTTTGGCGGCCCTTGTGGTCATTTTCGCCATGCTGGCCATCCCGCTGAACAGCTATATCCAGCCCCTGATCATTATGGCGGCCATTCCCTTCGGCATGGTGGGGGCTGTCATCGGTCATTTGATTATGGGCTACAGTCTGAGTGTGCTCAGCATGTTCGGCGTGGTGGCCCTGAGCGGGGTGGTGGTCAATGATTCGCTGGTCCTGGTCGATTTTGCCAATCGCAAGGAACGGAGCGGAATGCCTCGGCGCGACGCTATTCATCAAGCGGGCATTCATCGTTTCAGGCCGATTATTCTAACCACCTTGACCACTTTCGGCGGCCTGTCGCCGATGATTTTTGAAACATCTCGACAGGCCCGGTTTTTGATTCCCATGGCGCTTTCTTTAGGGTATGGTATACTGTTCGCGACGTTGATTACACTGGTTCTGGTGCCGTCCTTTTATCTTATTGTCGATGATATCAAACAGTTGGTCCGAGTGGAATCCGTGCCCGACGTCAAGGTTTGAACTGGAACAGCCGGTCCGGTTAAATTTTTCGGAGGAGGGCCGCAAAGGGGCATTTAACCGTGCGTGGGTATATTAAAATGAATTAAATCCCTTACAGGTGCTGCGAAGCACTGCCGCAAGGCAGACACCGTGTTGGAGCGCAGTGGAAATTCCCCCTTGGGGGACTTCGGGACGCTTCAATAGAAAAAAATAGAAGGATACGTGAAGAAATCAAAGAGGTCTATCATGCCAAAATCCGAGATTACGGTTTACGGCGCCCACTGGTGTCCGGATTGCCGGCAGAGCAAACAGTTTCTGGGCGAACACCAGATCCCCTACAGCTGGATCGATATTGAAACGGACAAAGCCGCCGAAGAATTCGTGACAGAGACCAACAAGGGAAAGCGCATCATCCCCACCATTGTCTTTGCCGACGGGTCTTTTCTGGTGGAACCCAGCAACGCGGAACTTGCGGCCAAACTGGGATTAAAGACCACCGCCAGCCGCAGTCATTATGATTTGATCGTTCTGGGAGGCGGACCTGCGGGTTTAACCGCAGCGCTGTACACGGGCCGTGAATACATCGAGACGCTGGTTATTGAACGTGCAGCCTTTGGCGGACAAGCTGCCGGCACGGAAAAGCTGGATAACATGCCCGGATTTCCGGACGGCGTGGCCGGTATCGAATTCTCCCGACGATTACGTCTGCAAGCCGAACGATTCGGCGTCGAGTTGTTGCAGGCCCAAGATGTCGTAGAACTCTACCAGCATCACAATTATCACTGTGTAAAAACCGGAGACGGCCAAACGTATAGCGCCCGGGCGGTGTTGATTACAACAGGAAGTCGTTATATGCGCCTGAACGTGCCCGGCGAAAATGAATATCTTGGCGCCGGGGTGCATTTTTGTGCCACGTGTGACGGCCCTTTTTACACCGGCGAACGGGTGGCGGTCATCGGCGGCGGCAACAGTGCTGCCGAAGAGAGTTTGCTGTTAACCAAGTTTGCAGAACATGTGACCATACTGGTGCGAAGTGATCGATTCAAAGCCACCAAGATCATCCAGGACAGCGTTTTCAGCACCCCAAAAATTGACGTGCGATGGAATACGGAAGTCAAAGCATTCATGGGGGAGGATTCTAAACTTAAAAAGCTTCGGCTGATAAACAATCAGACCGGCTCAGAAGACGAATTGCCGGTAAACGGTGCCTTTATCTTTATCGGGTTGACCCCAAATACCGGATTTCTTAAAAGAAGCGGGGTTCGGCTGGATCGATGGGGCTTTGTGGTTACCGGCCACGACCTGCTGCATGGTGGTCAGCGACCAAAGGGTTATGATGATCGAGACCCTCACATATTGGAGACCAGTATACCCGGGATTTTTGCTGCAGGGGACGTGCGAGACAAGAGCACCAAACAAGTGGCAAGTGCTGCAGGGGAGGGGGCAAGTGCGGCGTTGATGATTCGAGAATTTTTAAAGACAATACACCCGAATGTTTAACCCGAATTGATCGTAAACAATCAAGGGATTTTGTCATCATCTTTGGATGCAACTTCCCGTGCCTTTCCGTATGGCCCGTTATATGGAGAACCACCCAATACTAATGTTTTTTTAATACCGGCCCTGTTGTCTATGCGATGTTAGGATAAATACCCGGTTTATGGACAAAGAGAATAGAAATGTCTAAGCAATATCCAGAATGCCCGTTGTACAATCACGATAACTGTAAAGAGCTTCATAACCGGAAAGTCTGTGCAATTATCCGGAGAGACAAAAAATGTCTTAGGAAATTTCCGAAGTCGAGGAAGAAGGCATCGGCGTTGCCCGAATATCCCATGAAAAAATCGGAAAAATCTTAAAAAGACAATAAAAATAAAATGTTCAAATGCCAAAAGAAAAAAGAAAACCCTCAATCATACCGTTTGTTGTAAAATGGATCGTTTTAATCCTTTTTGCACTGTTTCTTGCGGCGTATACTTTCCGGCAGCTTTCCTGGAGTTGATGGTTCGAACGATCACCGAAAACAGATAACCTCCAATGGAGTTTTGACGCCATTGGGGTATTACGTTTATTGCCCAACAACCGTGTAGTTTATTTCCCAAAATCAATTCAGTCTCAAAAACACCCCGCCGTCTTTTCCTAATAAAATTTAAACAAATCAAGTGGTTCCATAACATTATTCGTCTAATATATTTTCTGGCATTATATTTGCTGCGTTCTTTTGCACCATGTATTTAGCCGCAACTTCTCATAAAGAACGTCAACCAGAATGGCAAAAAAACGTTATCGATGTCTTATCGGGTGAGATTTCCGGGCAAGGTGGGAAAAATATGAGGATCGTGGTAATTTTATTCATTTTATTGGAAAGCATTTTTCTATTATCCTCAACGGGTTATGCCTTGGTTTTTAATGATCCGGTTGAAAAATATTCTTTATCCTGTTGTCTGTTTCCGTTGGTGACAAATCAACTCGATGGTCATGGCAATCTTGCCGTCACCGGCATGATTCATACCCCGC
Organism: Desulfobacterales bacterium; assembly: GCA_030145345.1. Classification (GTDB taxonomy): domain Bacteria; phylum Desulfobacterota; class Desulfobacteria; order Desulfobacterales; family UBA11574; genus JAAXQD01. Next base: position 53,361 of record JAQYVT010000002.1, on the reverse strand, counting down.
CTTTTTTGACCCAGCCGAACCATTCCTTTGGATCATTCGACAATTATACTCAGAACCCGACAAATGCCCTTGTGAAACATCGTGAAACCCATAAGGGTTCAAATTTTACAGACCCGGTCCGTGAACGTTTGAGATCTCGACTGGCATCTCTGACCCTGAGAAATAAAATAGAACTTAAAACCCACCTGATTTGCAATCCGGCATTACTTCTTAACTTCTATCTTTACCGGGAATTTGAGCCCGTATGGGTGACCGAAGAAGGGTTGAACGCCAAGGCTGAAGTTCTCATCGAGACGATTCGCAAAGCAGACCTGGAAGGACTCGATTCCAAAACCTATCATCGAGACGATATCTTCACATTGCTGACAGATATTGAACACAGCAGCGCCATGGATATGTTTGAACCGGCAAGGTTTGCTGAACTCGAACTGCTTTTAACCGATGCGCTGTTTTCATACGGGTTCAATTTATCAGAAGGGATCGTTGAACCGAATTCGAGCAATTTTGATTGGTATATAGAAAAGCCCAAAAAAGATATTCCCAAAATTCTTCAAGGTGCACTGAACGATGACAGACTCGAAGAGTTGGTCGATAGATTACAACCCCGTCATTCAGGGTATTTAAGACTGAAGTCGGCGCTATTGAAATATCAAAATATTAAAAAGTCAGGTGCTTGGCAAAAAGTTCCTGCCGGCTCAAAAATGCGCAAAGGTGATGCTGGAAAAGGAATTGCCGCTCTGCGTTTGCGCCTAATCGCTTCCAAAGATCTGAAAGATCTCCAAAACGGGAATCCGGAATATTTTGATGAAGGTTTGGAAAACAGCGTTAAAAGATTCCAGGCCAGACACGGACTCGAGGTGGATGGAATTGCCGGATCCAATACACTTGCAGCGTTAAATGTTTCGCTGGAAGATCGGATTCAACAACTAAAATTGAATATGGAACGATGGCGCTGGCTTCCTCAAGATTTAGGGGCGCGCTATATTCTGGTCAATACGGCCAATTTCCAACTGAACGTCATTGAAAATGAACAGACGGTAAAATCAATCCGGGCAATTGTGGGAAAAAAGAAGCGTCCCACTCCGATTTTAAGCCGAAAAATAACCTATCTGGAACTGAATCCCTATTGGAATATTCCTCACAAAATCGCCTTAAATGATATATTGCCTTGTATTAAAAAAGACCCGGACTATTTGACGGATAAAAGTATCAGGATTTTTGAAAACTGGACGGCAGATGCAAAGGAATTAAATCCTGAATCCATAGACTGGGACGGAATGGGAAAAAACAACTTTATCTATAAACTCCGTCAGGACCCGAAATCGTCGAATGCCCTGGGCCGGATAAAATTTATGTTTCCAAATGAGTTCAGCATATATTTACACGATACGCCGGCGCGGGAATTATTTAACCGCACAAAACGCGCTTTTAGTTCCGGTTGTATTCGCGTTGAAAAGCCGGTGGAACTCGCAGCGTATCTTTTGTCAGAGAGCCCAACATGGAATCTCCAAAAATTAATCGCTGTGGTCAACAGCAAAAAAACCAAGGCAATATCGTTGCCGGACCCGATCAATATTCATATCCTTTACTGGACAGCCTGGGTTGATAAAGACGGCATTACCCACTTTAGAGAGGATATATATGGGAGAGACCGCCAGTTGAACGTTGCGTTCAACGAGAAAACGACGTCTCCGGAAGTGTTATATGGGAAAAATTCAGGGGAGAAATATTTATCGTCCCGGAATCTACCGGAATCTAATTCCCCGATCACCCATATGAATACATGGGGGTCGTGGGTGGTGAACAACGCCGCTATCCGGTAGTAGAATCTGCAGATAGACTCAATGGAAACAAACGATCAGGTAACCTCTGTTCTCCGTTCCAGGTATTGTACAAACATGGAGAGGGAAAAGGTCAAAATAAGATATAAAATTGCACAAACAAACCAGAGTTCAAACGGTTGAAGGCTGGTGGTAATAACTTCCCGGGTTGCCTTGGTCAGTTCCCGGATCGCGATAATGCCAAGCAAAGATGAATCTTTTATGAGGCTGATGAATTGACCGGCAAGGGGGGGAAGGATTCTTCGCAGAGCCTGGGGCAGAATAATATACCGCATAGACTGAATATAGGTCATGCCCAAAGATTGGGCGGCTTCAGTTTGACCGAAATGTATGGATTGGATGCCGGCCCGCACCATTTCCGCAACATACGCCCCTGTAAAAAAGGCAAGGGCCGCGACGCCGAACCACAGTGGAGGAATCTGAGCGATTCCCTGTATGGCGAGGATATTATTGATCAGGGTCCCCAAAACAAAATACCAGATAAAGATTTGTACCAGCAGAGGAGAACCTCGGATAAACTCAATATAGGTAATTGCAGACCATTTTAATGCAGGGTTGGAGGATATGCGTGCAATGCCGGTGAACAGACCAATGAAAATTCCAAAAACAATCGCTATGATGCTGACCTTTAAGGTGAGCCACAGCCCTTCCATTAAAATACCAATACGCCATTTTTTATACGTGGCCAGTATATCCCCCGGAGAGATAAGATCGCCTTCAAATACACGAATATCCGAAGTCGGAACGGTATGAGATTCGGTTTCATCATCGCCGGTTACGCGGATCACCGCTTTTTCGTCTTTTAATTGGATAGATTCTATTTCTCCTGTTATTTCCGCTTTGATTTCAACGGTATCATGATATGCAAAATATTGGGGAATTCTAAACCATCTCCATACATAGTCGATTTTAAGCGCAGAATAATAAAGGGACGACGTAATTCCCAAGACGATTAGAATAAAGACAGATACCCAGAAATAATAGGCGTTGCTTTTTTTAAACAGTCTCGGAATTGACGAAAAAATCATCGGTTCACCTCATGAATTTTGGGTGGTGTTAAGGTTTTATGAACTGGTAAAAAGTCTGATTTTGCTCGCTCCGCAAGCAATTTTGGGATCATCAGCTTTCCCGAAGGGTAAACATAATGGGATTGTATTCAAAGATTTATATCTCATCTATAGAAGCATTATGAAGATACAATTCTATCTACAAAATATGCAAAAAACCAAACCGTTATAAAATTTCTCCCAGTTTGTTTACGATCAATTAGGGTATTGGAATTACGCGAGATGCCCAGTATGGCGAGAGATTATCACATATACTACGAGCCTGTAAACTCCATCTGAGAATTTAGGATCACAGGTAACTGTAATTTATAGAATCTGGCTTAAAAAAAGCTTGGTCCTTTCATGGGTGGGATTTGTGAAGAAATGCTCGGGTGTTCCGACTTCTACAACGGCGCCTTCATCCATGAAAATAACTCTATCCGCCACTTCTCTGGCGAATCCCATTTCATGGGAAACAACCACCATGGTCATACCTTCCCGGGCCAGATTTTTCATTACATCGAGAACTTCACCGACCATTTCAGGGTCGAGTGCCGAGGTCGGCTCGTCAAAGAGCATCACTTTAGGCTCCATGGCCAGGGCACGGGCGATGGCCACACGCTGCTGCTGTCCACCGGACAGCTGGTCCGGATAAACATCGGCTTTGTCCAGAATGCCGACTTTTTCCAGCAGCCCCATTCCTTTCTTCTTGGCGTCTTCTTTAGATTTTTTCCGTACAACCATCGGCGCCAGAGTTACATTTTCAAGGACAGTTTTATGCGGAAACAGGTTGAAGGATTGAAACACCATGCCGACTTCGGCACGAACCTTGTTGATGTCGGTTTTGGGGTCGAGGATATCGATACCGTCAATAACGATACTCCCCTCATCTGCCACGTTCAGATAGTTCAGACATCTGATAAAGGTACTTTTGCCGGACCCGGATGGACCCAGCACCACGACGACTTCTCCTTTATCGACTTTGGCGGTTACATTAACCAGCGCCTTAACCTCCGTTGAACGACTTTGGAAGGTTTTGGAAATATTTTTGACATCAATCATACCGCAAGTTGCCTCCTTTCCAGATACTGTAATACCATTGAAAGTGAAAATGTCAAAACAAGATATAACAGTGCACAAATAAACCAGAGTTCAAAGGGTTGCAGGCTGGTTGTAACCACTTCACGGGTCGCTTTTGTCAACTCTCGAATTGCGATGATGCCCAGCAGTGAAGAATCTTTGATGAGGCTGATAAACTGACCGGCCAGGGGCGGCAGAATTCTTCGCAGGGCCTGTGGAAGAATAACATGCCGCATGGACTTAACGTAGGTCATGCCCAGGGATCGCGCCGCTTCGGTCTGCCCCCGATGGATGGACTGTATACCGGCCCTTACCATTTCCGCCACGTATGCGCCGGTAAAACAGGCAAGGGCTGCAACGCCGAACCAGAGTGGAGGAATCTGGTCAATCCCATGGGTGGCAAGGAGATTATTCAGTAATGTTCCAAGAACAAAATACCAGATAAAAATTTGTACCAGCAGGGGCGATCCGCGAATTATCTCGATATACGTTATTGCGGACCATTTTAATGCGGGGTTGGAGGATATGCGTGCAATGCCGGTGAACAGACCGATGAGGATTCCGAAAACAATGGCGATGATACTGACCTTTAACGTCAGCCACAGACCTTGTATTAGGATGCCGACCCGCCACTTTTTATAAGCGGCCAGTCGGTCACCGTAATATATTTGATCCCCTTCTTCTACCGCTAAAGCGCTTGCCGGGACGGCATGCGATTCAACCCCTTCGAGGCCTTTTATCCGGACAACAGCTTCTTTGCCTTTCTTTGAGATGCTTTCAACTTCACCATCTATTTCCGATGCTATTTCCACCTGTTCCTGATAGGCAAAGTATTTGGGAATTCGATACCATCGCCATGTATAGTCGATCTGTCGCGCAGAAAAATAAAGGGATAGGATGATAGATATTATGATGAGAAAAAAAACGCCGACCCAGACGTAATAGTAGTTTCTATCTTTTAGGCGATTTATAAGTAACCGTGAACCCATCAGTCAACCTCACGTGTCCGTATTTAATGGTTAAGGCGCGTCGATTCAATTTGTAAAACCCCATTTATTCGGTACGAATTTTATGGGTGTACTTGAAAACAGGCCGGCAGGACCTGTAACATAAGGTTCAACCGGCCTGTTTTAGAATCGGTTGTTATCGCTTGAGTCTACTGAACATTTTTGATCCAGCCCGTACTCTTAATCCACTTGTTGTAAATTCTGTCATACCGCCCATCGTTTTTGATCTGTTTTAAAAAGTTGTTCAGCCAGTTCATAAAATCGGGATCCCCTTTTTTAACTGCCCATGCAAGGGGCTCAAACGTAAACGGCTGGTCGAGGAAGACCAGCTTGCCGGCTCCCTGCTGGCCCATAAATACAACACAATAGGGGAGGTCATACGCAAACGCATCGGCTTTTCCGTTAACTACTTCAAGGGCTGCTTCCGGTTCGGTTTCAAAGGATTTGTACGTACATTTTGGAATCAGTCTTTTGACAGCCTGTTCTCCGGTGGTGCCGAGTTTTGATGTTACGATGTATTTGGAATCGTTCAGGTCTTTGTAAGATGTTACCTTGCCCGCATGTTTTTTGTTTAACAAGAGGGTCTGTCCGACAATAATATACGGATCGGCAAAATTAATCTTGAGGTTCCTTTCCTGGGTTACGGTCATACCGCTCATGATAATATCAAATTTGTTTGTGATGAGGGAAGGAATGATGCCGTCCCATGCTGTATTGACGGGAACGAATTTGACGCCCATGGCCTTGGCCATTTCTTTGGCCATATCGATGTCAAAGCCGACGAATTTTCCTTTCTTGTTCGTCATTTCAAAGGGCATGTACCCGGCTTCAAAACCGACCCGCAGCTCACCTTTCTTGAGGATCGATTCCAGCGTCGATTTTTTGGCAAGATCGATATCGGCGCCCAAGGCAGATGTGGAGAGACAAAAAAACATGACAAAGATCGCAGCAATTCCAAAAATAAAATTTTTTTTCATAACGCATTCCTCCTTGGGTCTTTTTGGCTGTCAGTTTGGCGGCCAAGATGGATAATTTTTTCAAGTTTTGGTCAGTATGACTTTCCTTCTCTCAAAACTTCTCTGATCACCATACGGACATCACAGTCCGAACATTTGGGGATTTCTTCGGTGGACAGATAATGGATCTCGGTGCGCTTGCACTTGAGGCATATCAGTTCAACCGCGCCCATTTCATGGGATTTCCGTTTTGTTTTTTCTCGGATCCCCTTCGCCTTCTTTTTAACATTCATGGGTATATTCCTTTTTTAAGGGGAAAATGTCAGACACCTTTTAAAAAAACGGCGGCGGTCGGTTTGAACTGGACACCTTCAGTCGAATCGTTGAACATTTTTAATCCAGTCCGTACTTTTTATCCACTTGTTGTAAATTCTGTCATACCGGCCATCGTTTTTGACCTGTCTTAAAAAGTTGTTGAGCCAGTTCAGGAAATCAGGGTCGGTTTTTCTGACCGCCCATGCGAGGGGTTCATAGGTAAACGGCGTGTCAAGAAAAAAGAGTTTGCCGTTCCCCTGCATGGCCATAACAACCGCACAGAAGGGCAGGTCATATACAAAAGCATCTGCTTTGCCGTTCAAAACCTCGTTCACGGCTTCATTTTCAGTTTTAAAGGATTTGTAAGTACTTTTTGGAATCAGGATTTTTACAGCCCCTTCACCGGTAGTCCTGGATTGGGAGGTTACAATGTATCGGGAATGGTTCAGGTCCTTGTAGGAGTTTATTTTACCCGCGTGTTTTTTATTTAAGAGGATCGTCTGACCGACAATAATATACGGATCGGCAAAATTAATCTTGAGGTTTCTTTCCTGGGTTATGGTCATTCCGCTGATGATGATGTCAAATTTTCCCGTTGTAAGAGACGGAATGATATCATCCCATGCCGTATTAATCGGAACGAATTTGACGCCCAAAGCCTTGGCCATTTCTTTGGCCATATCGATATCAAATCCGACATATCGTCCCTTTTGATCGGTCATTTCAAAGGGCATGTAGCCCGAGTCGAATCCGACCCAGAGCTCACCTCTTTTGAGGATGGTTTCAAGGGTCGATTTTTTGGCCAGGTCAATATCCGCTCCAATGGCGGATGCACAGATCCAGCAGGATAACAGAACAATTACCACGGATATCCTGGGTAACCCTTTTTTCATTTTCAGTCGTTCTCTAATTTCTGACCGTATCTTGAAACCCCAATTGAGGGCATGATGGTTGGATGTGTCAACAATGCTTTGCTGATTCTTTCGATGATATTTTTAATAACAAGGGGGCGTGGAGAAATCAAGATTTTTTAAAAAACCGTTTTTCACGAGAGCACCGAGGGGCAAGCCGAATAATCTTGACACAACCATTTTAGAATAGATATTATCAGCCTATCAGCCTATCAGCCTATCAGCCTGTAAAAAAAAGTGTTATCCTTACTATAGAATGCGAAAACGCCATAGCAGAGATTTTTTTAAAGCGGTAAAACCGCTGTAGATGGAATCTCGAAGCGACTGTTTGAGTTCAATGATTAAGAGGTACAATGAAAGATATAGATCCCATCAGCACTGAAGACCTACTTGAAATTCCCGAGGTTCAAAGAGCGATCAGCAGCATCAATCCGGAGCTGATTGAAAGAAGACAATACGATCCACCCAAATGCAAGGTATTTGAAAATACCCATACTATTTTGGAGGATAACGATCGTTTTAAATTCACCATCGATCGGGAAGCAAGAAAACAGTTGCAGGGGATCATAAACAATAAGGTACAGACCATATCGGGGCAGGACGCCCCTGGAGAATCTTTCAAAGAAAGATACTGCAAAAAGCGCAACATCGGTATTGTATTTTCAGGGGGACCTGCGCCCGGAGGGCATAACGTCATCGCAGGGCTATTTGATGCTGCCAAAAAGGCCAACCCCGAGACGATCCTCTACGGTTTCCTTCTCGGTCCGGACGGTATCATTGAAAATGAGGCCATCGAGATCACCGGCAGCCGGGTGGATGCCTACCGAAATCTTGGCGGTTTTACCATGATCAAAACGGGCCGAACAAAAATAGACTCTCCACGGAAGATGGCCCTTTCAAAAGAGACCTGCAAAAATCTGGGGCTGGACGCCCTTGTCATTGTCGGGGGGGATGATTCGAACACCAATGCGGCATTTCTTGCACAGGAAATGATCGAAGATAATATCCAGGTTATCGGTGTTCCCAAAACCATTGACGGGGATATACAGGTCAGAGACGCGGACGGTAATGTTTTATGCGCCATGTCGTTTGGATTTCATACCGCCGCCAGGGCATTTGCCGGTTCTATCAGCAATCTCTGCACAGACAGCAGTTCAGATGTAAAATATTGGCATATCTGCAAAGTTATGGGCAGAGTCGCCAGCCACCTGGCCCTTGAAGTTGCGCTGCAGACCCATGCCAACATGACGCTTATCGGTGAGGACCTTTGCGATTATATCGACACGAAGAGAATAGAGAACGCCATAGAAGCGGGGGATGTCGATTATAATGCATATGGCATGACCCTAAGACATTTGTCTCGTGTGATTTGTGACGGCATTGTTCAAAGGGCTGCGGTGGGTAAAAACTATGGTGTCGTCGTCATTCCAGAAGGGATTCTGGAATTTATCAATGAAATACAGATTTTTATCATAAAGCTAAATACCATCATCGCCGAGTATAACGAAACCCACGACACCGATTTCCATACGGATTTCCCCACCCTTGAGGACAAGCTGGAATATTTGCGGAGACTTGCCAGGCTTTCAAGGGAAGACAGTTCTTTTTCCATATGGAATACCCGGGATGATGATCTGTTCAACGATGTTCCTGATTTTTTCCAGGAAGGGCTTCTCATGGAAAGAGACAGTCACGGAAATTTTCAGTTTTCACAGGTCAAGACAGAGGCCGTCCTCATGGGGCTGGTCAAAGACTATCTTAATATTTTAAAGGAGAACGGGACGTATAAGATCGGAATAAAAAAATCCTATTACCGGAAGATTCTGGAGAAAGGCGGACTCGATCCGAATTACTTTGGTCCGATTCTTTTCAAGAATTACAATGATGCCGAATTCCTGTTGATCAGACCTTCCATAATTTCCGTTAAAACACTCAAACAGGTGCTTGAACAGGCGGAGGTGATCTCGGAAGAAGAAGCGGTTCCTGTTCCGATTGAAAAAATTTTTCACACATCCGTACCAAAGTTCAAAACCCAGATTCATTTTTATGGTTATGACGGGAGAGGAAATGATCCCACCCGTTTTGACTGTAATTATACGTACAACTTGGGGATGACGGTTTTCAGTCTTATCGCCAACGGCGCAACGGGTCAGATGGCGGCCATAAGAAATCTGGAGAAGGATTTTTCGGCATGGGAACCCCTTGGAATTCCCATTGCGCCATTGATGCACCTTGAAGAGAGGAAGGGGAAGCTCGCCCTTGTTTTGGAAAAAAGTATCGTTGATGTCAATTCCGCTTCTTTCAGAGTTGTCAAGCGGTTAAGAGAGAATTGGCTCGCTGCATTACCGGGCGACGATAACTATAGAAGGCCCGGCCCCATACGGTTTGCCGGCAAAAGTGAAGAGGACCGGCCGATTACACTGGTATTGAATTCACTGGATAAATCCAGTCAGTAAATGGCTTTTACCGTTCCGGAAAGCCCGCCAGAGGCGGACAAACCCTCCGGAGGCGGGCAAGCCGATGATACGCCGTGCCTTCCACAAATCGGAATCCTCGACTTGCTCATTTGGGGATTTTATAAAGCCGTCGACGTTCAAAATTGACCAAAGGAAGATTCGATGAAAATTAATTCTTTAATGATTCATGATCCGATTACGATCACCGAAAACGCCTCCATACAGGAGGCCATCGAGCTTATGAAGATTAACTCTATCCGGCACCTTCCTGTGGTTGCAAAGGGAGACAAACTGAAAGGGTTTATTACGCTTGCTGATTTAAAACAGGGCCTCATACCCTCCATGCTCGGGGACCTTTCCCTTAAAGATTTGATCATAAAGAATCCGATTGTCGTGAGGCCGGATGATGATATCGAGATTGCGGCCCAACTGATTTACAAACATAAAATCGGCGGGATGCCGGTGGTGCAAAACGACAAACTGGTGGGCATCATAACAGCAACGGATATTCTCCGGACATTTATAGATATGATGGGCTTTCTGACCGCAAGTTCACGGATCGATTTGGTGGTTGGGGATGAGCCGGGCGGCTTTAAAAACGTTTTGCAGATCATCAACGACAACGGCGGAGATATCATCAATGTCGGTATGACGGCCCAGGAGGCCAGCAAAAGAGTCTATTACTTCCGCCTTTCACCCTGCAATACAAAGGTCATCCGGAAAGCTTTGGAAAAAGGTGGATATCAGGTTTTGGATATTACGGATTAAACCATAAGGTTTTCTGAACGACAAAACGGGTTTTATCAACCTGATTGCTCGACTTATGTCGGAATAACATCCCGTTTCAGCCGGAGGACAATTCCGTTTCCATCGGCAAGAACTCGCCAATAAAACCCCGTAAAAGCGAACAGGTTTTAGGTGTTAAGATTACGCTGGGGGAATTTGATAATCATCAACAATTTTGAAAACCTCATTGCTGTTCGCTTTAACGCGCTTTAGTTTGCTCAGACAGCTTCCCGATCGAAACGGAACTGCCCTCCGGCTTATAGAAATTTTGACCCAAAGCGATTCCATCGGAACATATTTTGGGGAACGGCTCTATCCGTGGTTTTAGTGGGGGAAACCGGAGGGTTTTATGGGTTGCCGGAGGCTGGTTGGTAATTGCAGAGGGGTTCTTCAGCCAGAAAATCACCGGTCGCTTCATACGCCCTTGCCCGGCAGCCGCCGCACACTTTTCTGAATTCACATTTTCCGCATTTTCCTTTTAGATGATTGAAATTGCGCAACGATAAAAAGGTGTCCGAACCGTTCCAGATGTCTGCAAAAGATGTTTTCGTAATATCCCCGCAATTGACATCGAGGAATCCGCACGGCTGAACAATTCCCCGGTGAGAAATGAAACAAAATCCTGTGCCGCCCAGACATCCTCGGGTGAAGGCATCCATTCCGTGTGTTTTGAACGTAACGGCCTTTCCTTCCTCCTTTGCCCGTTGCCTGAGGATGCGGTAGTAATGGGGCGCGCAGGTGGCCTTGAGCTGCAAAGGGGACTTCTCCCGCTGGTCATAGAACCAGTTTAATGTGTGTTCATATTCTGCGGCGGTTATTTCCTGATCCACAATATATTTTCCGCGGCCGGTTGGAACCAACAGAAAAATATGGTGGGCAACGGCGCCCAATTTTATGGCCAGTTCCTGAATTTCAGGGATTTCCTTAAGATTTGTTTTTGTTATGGTCGTGTTGATTTGAAATTCTACCCCGGCTTCTTTTGCCAGTTTGATGCCCCGAAGTGCCCCTTCAAATGCACCGTCTACCCCTCTGAATTTGTCATGGCTTTCTCTGGTGGCACCATCGAGGCTGACGCTGATCCTTTGAATGCCGGCATCCGCCATTTGTTTGGCAAATTTTTCAGTAATCAGCGTGCCGTTGGGCGCCATGACCATCCTGAGCCCTTTTTTTGTGCCGTACCTTGCGATATCGAAAATATCCGGCCGCAAAAGGGGTTCTCCGCCGGTCAGAATAATGATCGGCTTTCCGACGTCTGAGATCTGATCCAGGAGACGGAACGATGCATCGGTGTCGAGTTCCCCGCTGAACGGGCCGTGTGTGGCCGATGCGCGGCAGTGCATACAGGCAAGGTTGCAGTTTCGCGTGGTTTCCCAGGCCACAAGGCGCAGTGCATTCCCTTTTTTTTCACCGGGGGGGTGAGATCGAGAAGGAGAAGTGTTGTGCGTGTTTGTCATGGTATTACCTAATTGATCGTAAACAAACTGGGAAAAATATTATAAGAGTTTAGTTTTTGTAATTTTTGCAGATACATTGGATCTGGGGCATCCTATACTTTCGCTCAATTCGGGCATTATTGTTTAGATAATGCTTGTGCAGCCTCAATGGCAAAATAGGTCAGAATCATATCGGCTCCGGCGCGCTTAATTGCCGTAAGGACTTCCATCATCACTCGATGGCCGTCTATCCATCCCATTTTGTCGGCGGCCTTTATCATTGCAAACTCACCGCTGACATTATAAGCGGCCAAGGGAAGATCTATCTCTTCCCGGACCCGGCAGATAATGTCAAGATAAGGAAGCGCGGGCTTTACCATGATGATATCGGCCCCTTCTTCAATGTCCATGGTCACTTCCCGGATAGCTTCCAGCGCATTGGCAGGATCCATCTGATATGTCTGACGATCTCCAAACTGAGGCGGCGAGTCGGCAGCATCCCGAAACGGTCCGTAGAATCCGGAACAGTATTTGGCTGCATAAGACATTATGGGTACGCTGCTGAAAACGTTTTCATCCAGGATATTCCGAATTTCAGCCACACGGCCGTCCATCATATCCGAAGGTGCCACCATGTCTGCACCGGCCTGAGCATGGGACAGGGCGGTTCTGGCAAGAAGATCGAGGGTGGCGTCGTTGTCGATGACCCGGCCTTCCACAACGCCACAGTGGCCGTGATCCGTGTACTGACACAGACAGACATCGGTGATAACGGCGAGGTCGGGTATCTTATCTTTTACGGCGCGTGTCGCTTTTTGAACAATGCCGTCTTTGGCGTAAGCCCGGGTTGCCAGGGGATCTTTCTTGTCGGGAAGTCCGAAAAGCATTATGGCAGGGATGCCGAGTTCGTATGCTTTTTTGGATGTTTTCACAAGATGATCTATGGACAACTGATAGTGGCCGGGCATCGAATCGATAGGGTTTTTGATCCCTTTACCGTGAACGGCAAAAAGTGGAAGTATAAGGTCGTCTACCGAAAGTTTCGTTTCACGAATCATACGGCGGAACGCATCACTCTGCCGTAAACGCCTGGGCCTGTAATCTGGAAAAAGCATAACAACTCCTATTTCATCTTAGGTGTTTTGAGGTTAAAAACTGAGTCTGACCCCACCTACGGGGCAGGCAGGGCACGTGCAGAACTCGGGAAAAGGGGAAGCTTTGCATAGATTTCAACTTATTTCTTCGTCGGTCAGATAACAGGCCGGATCCGGTGCCCACACATCACCGCTCACAGCCTCGGATCTAACCCTGAAATTGCCGGCGCAAATGTCCAGCCATCGGCATGACTTGCACCGTCCTTTGGCGTATTTTTTCTTCTCTTTGAGTTTTTTCATCAGCGGATCAGAGGTGTCGGTCCAGATTTCGGAAAAGGGCCGATTCCTGACATTGCCGAAACTGTAATGGCGCCAGAACTGGTCGGCATAGACTTCGCCGTCCCAGCTTACACAGCCGATTCCTATTCCGGAACTGTTGCCCTGATTCATTTCGAGAAGTTCGAGAACTTCCCGCGCACGTTCGGGATTTTCTCTGAGCAGCCGTAAATATAGATAGGGTCCATCCGCATGATTGTCAACGGTTAGAACCTCTTTGAGATCTCCCTTGTCATGGAACTGTTTCGTAAGATCCAGGATAAGATCGACGGCTTTTCGGGATTCCTTGTGGGAAAGATCTTCTTTTACAAGTTCTGATCCCCGACCGGCATATACCAGATGATAAAAGCATACCCTTGGAATATCCATCTCTTCAAGGAGATTGAATATCTCCGAAATCTGTTCGACATTCGATTTGTTGATGGTAAAGCGGAGCCCAACTTTTATGCCGGCCTTTTTACAGTTTTCAATGCCTTCTAAAGCAGATCTGAAAGCCCCTTTGACCCCCCTGAACCGATCATTGATCTCTTCCATTCCGTCAAGACTGATGCCGATATAGGAAAGGCCGATGTCTTTGAGTGTCCGAGCTGTTTGAGGCGTTATCAGTGTTCCGTTGGTCGATATAACAGCTCTCATGCCCTTTTTGACGGCATAGTCTGCAAGTTCCGGTAGGTCTTTTCGGACCAGAGGTTCACCGCCGGAAAACAATATTACCGGAACGCCGAATTCTGCGAGATCGTCGATTAAATTTTTTCCTTCGGTGGTTGAAAGCTCGTTGTCAAATGGGATGTTTTTGGCATGGGCATAGCAATGTACGCATTTTAAGTTGCATCGCCGGGTGATGTTCCAGACGACCACAGGTCGTTTATCGCTGGAAAACTGTAGAAGATGAGACGGTAATTTAGATGACAATCTTCCATAACGAAGGGCATCCGATGGCTCGACAGTTCCGCAGTACAATTTTGATATTCCGATCATATCGATATTTCCAGTTCAAGAATTGAAGATTAGGGGGCACTTAACTCGTTCTGAATGAGACTGCTTATAAAAGATTCAGGATTCAATAGCGCATTCTTGGTAATGAAGAAACGATTTTTACCTGTTTTTTCTTGAACCAGTTTGAGTCCATATTCAAAATCTGTTGTCAGATGGTCGTAAAATGCTTCATGATCGTAGGCGAAATTTTCAAACTGTTCAATAATGTAATCAATGGCATCATCTTCCATGACAATGTTGATGTCATGATTTTTATAAAAGTATAATTCTATTTTCTTAATGTCATCATAAAAGGATTTGATCTTTTTGATGACCCTTTCAATATCCATGATGTGATTTGCGTAATATGAAGCCACCACTTCAATGCGCGAAGGTGTAAGCGTCAACGCATATTTTTCGGATAGATTTTTCTTGTTTAGGTTTAAATACTGTTTAAGATATTCCTTTTCTTCAAGAAGCAGTTTCTCATACGTTTCATTTAATTGGCCGGGATCTGACACTGCGAGTATTTTTTTAAGTGACCTTTCGGGATCTTCAACCACAGCGCGGGTCACCGGAAATTTTTTGATGTTGCATGACGGAAATTTCTTTTCGAACACCAGCAGTGCCCCTTCAACTGCACTGACGAGACCCCTTGCACCGGTATTTTCTTGAAAGGCCTTTTTTGCTAAAAAATTAAGGGCCTTGTCTTCAAATTTTATATCGATATCATACGCCGCAAAATCGAGTTTTTTGCCGAGAATTATCGGGTTGCTGGGGTTTTTCAGGATTTCGAAAAGGTCATCTTCGGTCAATTTTTCAAAGACAGCCCTCACCGGAAGCCGTCCCACAAATTCAGATTCAAATCCGAATTCAATGAGGTCTTCCGCCTTTGCCTGTTTAAGGATGTCCACATCATCCTGAAGGTTTTTAATGTGTGCGCCAAAGCCGATTTCCTGGGTGGCAACCCGTTTTTTAACAATCCGGGGCAAATCGCCAAAGGCTCCGCTCATAATAAACAGTATTTTGCTCGTATTGACGGCTCTTTTATCCCGCTTGCCTGTTTTACGAAACCGTTCGATCTCTTGAATCATGGAAATAGGATCATGGGGTACCTTTAAATCGACCTCGGTCTCTTCCATGGGTTTGAGCAGCGCGCGCTGGACGCCGGATCGGGATACATCGACACCGATGATGTTTCGGCCGGATGCAATTTTGTCGATTTCATCGATGTAGACGATACCGTATTGAGCAAGTTCAATATCATCGTCTGCTTCCCTTACGAGGTCACGGACAAGATCTTCAACATCACCGCCCACATAACCGGTTTCGCTAAATTTGGTGGCGTCACCCTTGACAAAAGGGACATTGATTTTTTTGGCGATCAGCTTGATGATGTACGTTTTGCCGACACCGGTGGGGCCGAACATCAGTATATTGTTTTTGATGTGGCCGACCATGTCATTGGTCTCTTCAGAACCGCTTTCCGCTCGTTTTATTCGGTTGAAATGGGTACATATTTTGGTTGCCAGAATCGCTTTGGCGTTATCCTGCTTAACGATATACTGGTCGAGATAGGAGATGAGTTCTTCGGGTTTTAAATTAAAATTAATCTTTTTTTCTTTTTTTTCTTTTTTTTCGGTCGTTTCGGCATTGACTTTCTGGGGTAAAACTACTGGGGTTATCATTTTAACGTTGCCGCCGAATTTTTTCGCCAGAAAATCGCCGATCTCCTTTTCGATTTCTTTAGGATCTGGAATTTTTTCGCTATGTTCTTTCATCTTCGATAGTATGTCCACTTGAAAAGTTGTTTTTTTCTCGAGCCTTTAAATACCCTCGATGGGTAAAAATATAATCACGCCTCATGGAAAATGCAAGGTGGAAATGGTTTGGTGGGAATCCCGGGTTTCTTGGGAGTTTGAGCGCCCGGGACCCAGGGGTCGGCAGGGACGTCATGCTAGGTTGTTGTGACGGTCTGACAACACCGTATCTGTATCACTGAAATTCGCCCTTGGCGAAGTGAAAGAAATGCGATTCCAACTGTTTGAGCCCGAAGGTAGAGTTTTGGAATCGCCTGGGTGGAATATCGATTTTTTGGGGTCTACAATTCCGAGGCACCGGGTTTTTGCAGCAGGCCCTAATAGCCCTTTTTGGACCTTTCGAGATCCCTTTGTTCGTCACGCCGTCGGATGGTCTCCCGTTTATCATACTTGCGCTTGCCTTTGGCCAAGGCCAGGGTCAATTTGGCCTTCCCGTTCTGGAAATAAATCTTCAAGGGGATGAGGGAAAGCCCCTTTTCATTGACTTTGCCGTATAGCTTTTTTATTTCACCCTTGTGCAAAAGGAGTTTTCTTTTTCTTAAAGGATCGTGATTCCCATAAAAAGCGAAGGGATACGCACCGATATGTATCTGGTGAACAAACACTTCCCCTTTTTTTATTCTGGCATATGAATCTTTCAAATTAACGCGGCCCAGCCGAAGTGATTTAACTTCGGTTCCCAGAAGGACCATCCCAGCCTCGTACGTATCTTCAATAAAATAGTTGTGTCTGGCTTTTCTGTTTTCAGTTATAATTTTTATGTGATTTGAGCTCAAACGTTTTTTCTCCTTGGTGAAAAATCGATCTTATACCCCCATCGAGCGAAGGTCGAGGATGCCCTGGAAAATTCATGAAAACCATCATGATACCAAAGGAATAAAAGGAAGCGATTATGATTCGGTATAGCCTATTTCGAACAGTTTGCTGTTGTAAGTTTTACTGAGCAGTTCCAACACGCCCGTCTCGGATGTCTCTTTTAGAACCTCTTTGGTAAAGCGTTTGGCATCTTCGACATTGAGGGATCGAATAATTTTTTTAATTGCCGGTATTGACTGAGGATTCATGCTCAATCTTTTAATTCCCAATCCTAAAAGCATCGGTATGTTAACCGGGTCACTTGCCATCTCTCCGCACATGAAAACTTTCACGTCGCTGTTCTTTGCGACATCGGCAACATGTTTGATCATCCGGATAATGGCTGGGTTGAGCGGCTGATACAGGTGGGCAACCTGTGTGTTGACTCTGTCCACTGCCAAGGTATACTGTATAAGGTCGTTGGTTCCGATACTGAAGAAATCGACTTCCTTTGCCATTACATCCGCCATGATCGCGGCCGAAGGGACTTCTATCATTATGCCGATCTCTATGTTCTCGTCAAACGGTGTCCCTTCTTTATCCAGAGAATCGGCAGCCTCAGCCAACATCTTTTTGGCCGCCAAGATTTCTTCTTGGCGTGATATCATCGGAAACAGAATTCTGATTTTACCGAATGCAGAGGCCCTGAGTATGGCACGTAGCTGGGTTTTGAAAACTTCCGGTTTTTTTAAACAGTACCGTATTCCACGAAGTCCTAGAACAGGGTTCTTTTCTTCGGAATTAGTGGCATAAGACACTGTTTTATCGCCGCTGATGTCGAGGGTTCGAATCGTCACGGGTTGTGGCGTCATGACTTCAATGACATCCTTGTATTGGTCAAACAGCTCATCCTCACCGGGGAAATGAAATTGGCTTAAATATTGAAATTCAGTTCGGAAAAGTCCGATACCGTCTCCACCATAGTTGATTACGGAAACAACCTCTTCAGGGAGTTCAATATTTCCCATAACCTCAAGTTTGAACCCATCGGTTGTTTCAGCCGGAAGATGGCTGTCTCTGGTAATAACTGATCGATATTCTTCGTATCTGGATTGACGTTCTTCGAACTCTATCAGGGTCTGATCCGTGGGGTTGACGATGACAATGCCGGAATTGCCGTCTACGATGATGATATTGTCGTTTTTGATTGTCCGGGTGGCATTGTCAAGGCCCTGAACAGCGGGAATTTCAAAGGTCCGGGCAATGATTCCCGTATGCGATGTCTTGCCGCCGAGATCGGTTACAAGCCCCTTTATCTTTTCCAGTTGTATCTGGCTGGTTTCTGCAGGGGAGATGTCCTTGGCAACCAGTATGACCCGTTTGTCGATGGCGGCGATATCTACCGTTTTTGCCCCGACAAGGTTCTGCATGATGCTCTCAGATACATGTACAAAGTCGGCCACCCGCCCCTGTAAATAAGCGTCCGTCATATTGTTAAACATGGATTTGACATTCGATACGACTTTCTTGAGCGCCCATTCAGCGTTTACCCGTTCTTTTTCTATGGTTTTTATGGTCTTGCCATAGAGCATCTTGTCCTTAAACATAACCTTGTGGGTTTCAAGAATATAGACGTGTTCGCCTAATCCTTCAGGCATTGACTCAATGATTTCTTGCAGTTTATCCTTGGCATTTTTTACGGCAGATTTGAACCGTTTGATTTCGTTTTGCAAATCATCGTCAGCGATTAAGTATTTATCGACAATATCAACGCCTTCCTTGCCCACCAGGTATGCCTTGCCGATGCAAATGCCCGGAGAAACACCAATACCCTGAAGGTGTATTTCCATTTCGTTGGTATCAAACATGCCCGGTTATTCTCCAAAGCCGCTTTCAATCAGCTGGGCGATATCGTTTAAAATATCAAGATCCGATTGATCGTCAATTTTTAAAGTAAGTTTTGATCCTTTGGCGCAGGCCAGCGTAAGAATGTCGATGATGCTGGCGGCATCCACCTTTTCTCGGTCCTTTATGATCCACACTTTTGATTTTACGTTTTGGGCGAGTTTTGCTATCTGAGCTGCGGATCTTGCGTGAAGGCCAAGATCGTTTGTAATGGTAACACTCTTTGAAAGCCTGTTATCAGATTTGTTCATCGTACAAATTAGAAAATAACGCCCCTTTAAGATTCATAAAAATTTTTATCAACCACCATGGTATTTGTCAATCTGTAATCATTGACAAAAGATTAAATAGCTGTTAGTGATTTTCTGACTATTAATTGCAAAAGTCTGAAATTGCAAGGAATCATTTTTTATTGTACTCAGGTATCAATTGGAGTTATAGCTTAGGGAGGGAAGACCCATGGCTGATAAAATATTGATTTTCGGCAAAGACACTTGACCCTATACCAATCAAGCTCGTGAAGCTTTTGCCAAGCAGGGCCGGGCGGTCGACTACTTTAGCGTTAAGACGGATCCCGGTCAAATGAAGACCATGCTGAAATATTCCGACGGTATACGCAAGGTTCCGGTCATTGTGGATCAGGATGATGTTACCATCGGATTCAACGGGGGGACGTGAAACGTTTAGGCATGTCGGCTGTATGTCGATATCAAAGTGAGTCGCGGATAAAAATGGAAAAACAGTTTGTAGTTGACGATTTAACGCTCGGGGAACCCTGGCGACTTTTTAAAATCATGGGAGAGTTTGTTGAAGGGGTGGATACCCTCCATGATTTAGGGCCTGCCGTGAGCATCTTCGGTTCGGCAAGAATTAAATCGAATGATGCGGTTTATAAAAAAGCTGAAAAACTATCGGAACTTTTTGTAAAAAACGGCTTTTCTGTTATCACCGGCGGGGGCGGAGGTGTTATGGAAGCCGCCAACAGGGGTGCCGCAGATGCAGGGGGCACATCGGTTGGGCTGAATATTATTCTTCCCTTCGAGCAGGAACCGAATTCCTTTTCAAATGTTAAACTCGACTTTAAATACTTTTTTATTCGCAAAGTTATGTTCATCAAATATGCCAGTGCCTATATTATTCTTCCGGGTGGTTTCGGCACCCTGGATGAACTGTTTGAAGCGGTCACGCTGGTTCAGACCCGTCGCATAAAGCCGTTTCCGTTGATTCTGGTGGGCTCGGAATACTGGGCAGGGCTTATCGACTGGATAAAAGACAAGTTGCTGGGTGAAAAACGGATATCTCCGGAAGACCTTGAAATTCTACAGATCATGGATGATCCTGAAGAAATTGTCAAAGCTGTACAGAAAGTGATTATTTTGTAAGGGCAATTTCAAAACCTCCCATTCGTTGGTTTGAGCCTTTTGCAAAGCACTAAGCTCGCTGTGATAAATTCTTAGAACTCGGGCGATCCCCCTCATACAGTACAAAATTTTTTTACGACGCTTCGCTAAACCCTTTTTGCCAGAAGCGCCAAAAATCACTGGCCGGAAGGTTTTGACCTGGCGCCCGGTGATCACCCTAAGACGGCTCCGTTTGGGGATGTGCAAAAATACATCCCCATTTTTTATCCAAACTTCGGCAGATCGGAATCATGAATTGAAAAATTAATTTTCGAATTCGTCGATTTAACGCATTTTTACTTGATTAATTGAAAATATTTATATTATCTCTTGATCGAAAATGAATGATATTCAGGAAATAGGTTTTCGAAATTCTTTTTTAAGAATGAACACCTGTTAAATTTTTCAAAATTTCTATTCCGCTGTGGACGGAGCAGAACGAGCGCCACCGAATCGGAATTTCTTTTTTCGAGTCCCCCGAAAGCGGACGTGGTTGGAATCCCAACGCGATTGTATCAGTGAAGGTGAAAAATATTGGCAGCATCAGACGATCTAAAAGAAAATGACGTCCTGTTGGAACTCGAGGATGTCCATATGTTTTTTGGCAAGGTATGTGCCCTTGCCGGCGTTAACCTGAAAATAAGAAAAGGTGAGATACATTCTGTAATCGGGCCCAACGGCGCCGGCAAAACGGTGATGATGAATATTATCAACGGCCTTTATACCCCGCAAAAGGGGAATATCTATTACAAACAAAGAAACATCAATAAGCATAGGCCTTTTCAGCGTGCTGAATTGGGTATTGCGAGAACGTTTCAGAAAGTCGAGGTTTTCGGCGGCATGACGGTATTGGATAACATTCGTCTGGGACGGCATATCCATTTAAAATCCGGCATTATCAGCGGATCCATATATGTCGGCAAAACCGCCCAGGAAGAGATCGAGCACCGAACCTTTATCGAGGAAGAGATCATCGATCTCTTGGAGATCGAGCATATCCGGCATAAACCTGTGGGGATGCTGCCGTATGGACTGCAAAAACGTGTGGAACTGGGCCGGGCCCTGGCCCTGGACCCTGAACTATTAATTCTGGATGAACCACTGGCCGGACTCAATCTCGAAGAAGTGGAGGACATGGCCCGGTTTGTAATAGACATTAATGAAGAAGAACGCTGGAAAGTCACCTGTATTCTGGTGGAGCATGACATGGGTGTGGTGATGGATCTATCCGATCATGTTTTTGTTCTCAATTTCGGCAACATGATTATCGACGGTACACCTGGGGAAGTCCAGAATCATCCTGAGGTGATTAAGGCCTACCTGGGTGAAGAGGACCTCTATGCAACACGGAGATAAAACAGTTCAGAATAACAGCAAATACAATGTTGAAGTTACAAAAGATCTGACCATTCCCAAATTATTTTATGAAAAAGCCACCGAATACGGAAAGGGCAGGGTGGTCATGCGGGAAAAGGAGTTTGGCATATGGCGGCCGATTACCTGGCATGATTATTTGGAAAATGTCAAATATTTGGCACTGGGTCTCGTTCGTTTAGGCCTCGAAGAAGGGGACAAGGTCGCCATGATCGGGGACAATCGCCCGGAAGGTCTTTGGGCAGAAATGGCCGCGCTCTGTGCCAGGGGTGTGGGCGTATGGCTGTTCCAGGACTCCTTGATCGAGGAAGTCAAGTATATCATTGACCATTCAGACACTAAATTTATATTCGGTGAAGGTCAAGAGGAAGTCGACAAAGCCATCTCTATTTTTAATGAATGTCCCAGGTTGGAAAAGATTGTCTGGGATGATCCAAAAGGGTTGCGAAACTATAATGAAGATTATCTGATCAGCCTCAGGGAAGTTCAAGAGCTGGGCCGGGAACTGGATCGACAACAGCCACAGTTATTCAAAGAGATGATCGATAAAGGCCACGGAGACGAGGTCGCCTTACTGTTTTATACTTCCGGAACAACCTCACTTCCCAAAGGCGCACTGCTTTCCCACAATAACATGTTGACCATGGGCCAGCACCTTATGGCGGTGGATCCGTGCAAGCCTACGGATGATTATGTCTCTTATCTCCCCTTTGCCTGGATCGGAGAACAGATGATGTCGATCTCCTGCGGGTTACAGGTGGGATACACCATCAATTTCCCCGAGGCCCCTGAAACCGCTCAGGATAATATCAGAGAAATCGGCCCCCATGTGATGTTCGCCCCTCCGCGGATGTACGAGCAGATGACCCGAACGGTCCAGGTCAAGTATTTGGATTCCACCTGGATCAAGCGGAAATGCTATGAGTACTCCACCAAGATCGGTTATCATGTGGCAGATCTTAAGTTTCAGAAAAAAACCATACCTTGGTACTGGGCATTTTTGGGGTGGTTGGCATCGATTACGGTCCAGAATAAAGTTAAGGATCATCTCGGTCTGTCTCGTGTCCGAAATGCCTATACCGGCGGGGCGGCCATGGGGCCGGACCACTTTCGTTTTTTTCATGCCCTTGGGGTCAATCTCAAACAGATTTACGGCCAGACCGAAGTCGCCGGCATTTCGGTGGTGCATCGCAGCGGAGACATAAAATTTGATACCGTGGGCCATCCGATTCCGGAAACGGAAATAAAGATCACCGAAGAAGGAGAGATTCTTACCCGAAGCCCTTCGGTTTTTCTGGGATATTATAAAAACCCGGAAGCGGACAAAGAGACGCTGAAGGACGGGTGGTTGTACTCCGGTGACAAAGGGTTTATCGATGATGACGGTCACCTGGTTGTCTTTGACCGTACCAAGGACGTCTTTACCCTTAGAGACGGAAAACCTTTCTCTCCCCAGTATCTGGAAACCCGCATGAAATTCAGCCCATATGTGAGAGATTCCTGGGTCATCGGAGACCAGCGGGAATATGTCACCGCAGTCATCTGTATCGATTACGCCGTGGCGGGCAAATGGGCGGATGAAAAAAAGATCAATTATACGAGCTATCAGGAACTATCACAGATTCCCGAGGTCTACAACCTGGTGGAAGCGCAGATACGTCAGGCCAACAAGGATCTCCCGGAAGCCGCCAGAGTCGAAAAGTTCATCAACCTGTACAAGGAATTCGATGCAGATGATGATGAACTTACACGAACGCGCAAACTTCGGCGGTCGTTTGTGGAGAAAAGGTATCAGGAAATTGTGGACGCCCTCTATTCTGACGATGATAATGTGCATATCGATACCACGGTCAAGTACGAAGACGGGAGACAGGCACACATTAACATCGATCTTCACATTAGAAAGGTAAAAGAATAGATGGCGGGATATCGCTGGATGACAAAAAAATATTTTCCGCAACCGATGGATCACAACCCATAACATGATGGAAAGGTAGAAGACAAGATGGAACTTTTTTTAATGACCGTTACCACGGGCATTATGGTTGGCGGCATTTATGCTCTGGTCGCCCTTGGATGGGTGTTGATATATAAATGTTCCGGTGTGCTGAATCTGGCCATGGGCGAACTGACGCTCATCGGGGCGTATGTTTCCTTAAGCTTTTATTCAATGGGCATGCCCTTTTTGCTGGCACTTTTATGCTCCCTGATTATCGGACTGGTTCTGGGGATACTCACCGAAAGGATTTTTCTGGACAAGCTCATCGGCGAACCCGTTCTAACGGTGATTATGGTCACCGTAGGTCTTTCATTTTTCTTTAAGGGAACCGTGGAATTTATATGGGGTACGGATACCCGCGTATTCACCCCACCGGTTTTTTCAATTGAGCCGATTCACATCGGGCAGATCGTTATCGGTCAGGTTTATCTATGGAGTTTTGTGGCCGCCATCATTCTTTTAATCATTTTCGTCTGTTTTTTTAAATATACCCGGTGGGGCCTTGCCATGCAGGCCACAGCCGACGATGAGATGGCTGCGCTCTCCCTTGGCGTGAGTGCCAGATTCGTCTATGCGGCAGCCTGGGCCATCGCTTTCATGGCCGCCGGTGTCGGCGGGACCCTTTTGGGCAACATCAACGGGCTCAACATATCCGTGGGGTACCTCGGTCTGTTGGTTCTCCCTGCGGTGGTGCTGGGGGGGCTAAATTCCGTACCCGGCGCCATTGTGGGCGGCATTACCATCGGTGTATTACAGAACCTCTGTGGGGCATATCTGGATAGATATTTTCCCGGCGGTGTAAAAGAGGTCGCTCCTTTTGCTTTCATGGCGATCTTTTTGCTCTTCAAACCCCATGGATTATGGGGATGGGAGCGGATTGAACGCGTATAACGGGTCATTCGTCATTTGACATTTGTTATTGGATAAAAACGTCATTAATCCTCCCCGGTGACCAATGACACGGGGCCAATGACCAACGAACGGAGAGAGTTTTTATGTCAACAACCTGGCTTCCATGCGGTACCTACCACCAGAATTATGTTCACGATCATGCCTGGTGGCAGACGAAATTTATCAAAGCCAAAATGATACTGCTCTTAATCATCCTGTTTGTCATCATTCCTCTGGTGGCCGATTCTTATGGACTCAGCATCCTAAATTTGGTTGGATATACCATTCTCGGTGCCATCGGCGTACAGCTTTTGATCGGCTTCTGCGGGCAGATAACCCTGGGTCATGCAGCATTTATTGCCGTGGGCGCATATACCAGCACCCTGCTGATCCTTGAGTTTCCCTGGCCGAAAATATTGATGGACTGGGGTCTTGCCTATCCTATCAGCATCCTCATTGCGGCAATTGTATCCGGCGCATGGAGTGTACTCTTTGGACTCCCTTGCGCCAGGGTCAAAGGATTTTATCTGATTTTAACCACCATGGCCGCTCAGTTCATCACCGTAGATTTTATTATTACGGGATATGTGAGTCAGATCGGCGGACGCGGACAGGCCTTTTCTTTGCCTCCGGGGACCATCAAAATCGGACCGTGGGTGATCGACAGTGACCTTAAGGTCTATTTCGTGATGCTAGTCTTGGTGATTGTTTGTGTCATCGGTGTGCTCAATCTGATCAGGTCCAGGGTGGGCCGGGCCTGGATTGCCATAAGGGACAATGACATTTCTGCGGAGGTCATGGGAATAAATGTTATCAAGTATAAACTTCTGGCCTTTTACGTGGCAGGGTTTATTGGGGGCGTTGCGGGGGCATTCTGGATCAGCAACCTTGCTGCCATAAGCCCCGAGCACTTTCCCTGGTTTTGGTCTCTGTGGCTGGTGGGCGTGATCCTCATCGGCGGGGTCGGTTCCATACACGGAACCATATTCGGGTCGGTGTTCATGGTCGTCGTCATGGAGATGTTGCAGCTGGCCGTCATACCGCTGGCCGATATCTATCCCAAGCTTTTGGTTGACTTTCTGTTTATCAAAGAGGCCGTTTTTGGTTTGGCCATCTGTGTGTTTATGATCTTTGAACCCAACGGTTTGGCCTATCGGTGGTGGCAAATGAAGAACTATTTCAACCTGTGGCCGTTTTCATATTAAAATCGAGAAGGTACGTTGGGTGTTCGAGCACCTTACATCCAACTGTTTAACGATATGGGCACCTTATTTGAGCGATTTTATATGAGTGTGTCACCATTTGAAACGATCGAATTGGATGAAAGAAGAAAAGGAGGTGGTAAACAAGGTAGACCGCGAATTGGTAAGGAACCCGATGGAAATTTTACTCTCTTAAAAGGGGGAAAGAAATTATGTTTGGGAAAAATATGTGTTCAAAGATTTTCGTAGTCATATTTACTGTGGCCTTGTTTGTTGGATTTTCTTCTATGGCCGGAGCTGCAAAAATTAACGTGGGCGCACTCAATGACATGACCGGCGCGACCTCGGATGTGGGCAAAGATTATGCCCTGGGCATTGCAGAAGCCATTCATTATGTCAATGATAATGGGGGGGTCAACGGCAAGGAGATCAAGCTGTATCAGTTTGATTACGGCTATCGTGTCCCCGAAGCTCTGACCAAATACAAACTCTTCAAAAGACTCAAATGCGTGGCGGTTTTGGGCTGGGGAACCGGTGATACCGAGGCACTGTCACCGACCATCACCAAGGATAAAATACCGTATGTGTCCGCTTCCTACTCAGCGCACCTGACGGATCCGAAAAAAACCCCGTACAATCTTTTCTTTGCAACGGATTATTCAACCAACGCCAGAGCGGCTATCACGGCCTGGTTTGACAAAAAGTGGCCCAAACACAAAGATTTCGGAAAAAGAAAACCGCGCCTTGTCTGTTCTTATATGTTTGCTTCTCCTTATAGCAGTGCGCCGATAAAGGCCATCAAGGATCAGGCCACACTGCTCGGTTTTGACATCGGCCCGGATCAATCTGTTTCGTTGTTTGCCATTGATACCAAAAGCCAGGTTCTGGCCATGAAAGATTTCAAACCGGATCTCGTCTGGCACGGCAACACTGTGATGTCGGTGGCAGCGACGGTTCGTGATGCCTATGCTTTAGGTCTTGGAGCGGATCACATTGCCAATAACTGGGGATTTGATGAAAATCTTCCGAAATTGGCAGGTGAGGCAGCCGAAGGCGTTATGGGGGCGTCAGTTTGTGCATTTTTCGGTGAAAATGTGCCCATGATGGATAAAGTGGTGGAGTATGCCAAAAAATATAACCCGGGCATTCCTCTGGAGAAGCGTTCCGTCCATACGGTTCAGGGATGGGGTGATGTGCTCATCTTATGGGAAGCATTAAAGCGAGCGGATAAAGCCGGAGGCTTGAGCGGTGAGAACATTCTAAAAAACGGTTTTGAAACCATGAAAAATTTTGACATCGGTCTGGGTGCAGCACCGGTTAACTTTACGGCAACAGATCATCGTGTCGCCGGAATTGTGCCGATTTATGAAGTCAAAGACGGCAAATTCCAAATCGTTGAAAAAGTCGATTTGAAAAGTCGCTGGCCGAAGAAATGGGCCGACGAGTGGCTCGGATGGTAAGGAGGTTTTAAGGCTTTGTCGAACGAAGAGATGATCTTAAAGATCAACAACATTGAAGTCAAGTATCACGAGGTCATTCTGGTTATAAAGGGGGTCTCCATTGAAATCCCCAAAGGGGCCATTGTGGCCCTTCTGGGCGCCAATGGGGCCGGTAAGAGTACGACCCTAAAGGCCATCTCCGGACTCTTGCGACATGAGGACGGCGAGGTCACCGACGGGTCGATTGAATTCATGGGACAGCGGATCGATAAAACAGGCGCTGAAAAGATCGCCAAGATGGGCATCGTCCAGGTCATCGAGGGACGACGGGTATTTGAGCACCTCACCGTGGAGCAGAACCTGAAAGTGGGCGCCCATATGAGAAAATACGGTCGATCCATTAAGGATGGACTCGACATGGTGTACCATTATTTCCCGCGTCTTAAGGAAAAACGTAATGAGACTGCCGGGTTTATCAGCGGCGGAGAGCAGCAGATGACGGTGGTGGGGAGGGCCCTGATGACCAGCCCCAAACTGATACTGCTGGATGAGCCCTCCATGGGCCTTGCGCCGCTTCTTATCCATGAAATTTTCAATATTATACAAAAACTCAACCAGGACGAGGAGATATCGATTCTTCTGGTGGAACAGAATGCCAAACTTGCCCTTAATGTTGCCCCGTATGCCTATGTGATGGAGAACGGCCGCATAGTCATGGACGACACCGCCGAAAAACTCCGAGAGAATCCAGATATCAAAGATTTCTATCTGGGGCTGACCGATGTTGGGGGCCGTAAAAGTTTTCGGGATGTAAAACACTACAAACGAAGAAAACGATGGCTCACCTAACCCTTTATATAGAATAAGGGAGGAATAAAATGCATAAAAGATCATTTATACTTACATGTTTGAGTGTTGTCGTCATCGCTGCCATGCTGTCGGGTTGCGCTGGAACGATGGTAACGCCCACGCAAGAGAATTTTAAGGTGCCGGTGGTTACCCTCGACTCGATGGAAGTCGCCCATGCTTTTGGATACTGGTATTTTTCAAAAAAGGTCCAACCCACCAAGGGGAAACCGGACGACGTTGGTGCACCTCTTGACCTTGCGTTTATCTTTAACATTGAAAATCCCAATGAATATGCTGTAAAAATGGAGAACTTAAAATTCACCATAGCCTTTGAAGAGTTCGATCTAAATACGGTGGCCTCCACAGACACCATGTGGATCCCGTCCGGCAAGACAAACCAAGTCCGGGTGCATGCTCACTTTGATGTGAGACAGTCTTTGTTGAGCCTTCTGGTCACCGGCGGCTTTCAGTTGAAAGCCAAAGGAACCAACGCTTGGGATCAGCTTGAAAAATGGTGGGCCGGAATTCCGGAATACGCGGTTCCGGTTCATGTAAAAGCCGGTTCTGCAGTTTTCAAAGCAGACGGTCTGACCCAGGTGACCACTTTCAAGGCGTCGTTCCCTTAATCATACAACAGGTTACGCATTCCAGCCACATAGCGGTTGGCGTGGGTAACCTGTTTTAGTTCAATAGCGAAAATATCCGAGGTCTTTTATGGGGCTGTACGATTTTACTTTTTATGATCTTATCGATAGAAACGCCGTATGTTTTGGTGACAGGGCCGCATGGTTCGAGGTTGACGACAACCGGACCATGACATTCATTCAGGTTAAAGAGATGGTCGATCGCATGGCCTGCGGTCTGCAAAGATCCAATATTAAAAAAGGCGATCGTATCGGGGTTCTGGGGAAAAACAGTCGTGAGTATTTTCTCCTTTATGGCGCGGCGGCTGCGTTGGGGGCAATCGTTTTGCCCATTAACTGGCGACTTTCAGCCGATGAGATCCATTTTAACCTGAATGATTGTGCGCCCGAAGCGCTGTTTGTCGATGCAGAGTTCCAGACACTGATCGAGGATTTGAAAGACCGTCTTTCTTCGATAAAAAATTACTATAATCTCCAACCCAAAAGCGGAGATTTTATCGCGGTTGATTCTTTATTCGATAATCCGGGCGACTTTGAAGCAATAGATATTTCCGGTGATGACGGTCTGGTTCTGATTCATACCGCCGCTGTGGCAGGAAATCCCAGGGGTGCCTTGCTGAGCCACGGCAATCTCATGTGTGCCGGTCTGCATTTGAACCATTGCTTTAATCTGACACCGGAAGACGTTCATTTAAATCTTCTGCCCATGTTCCATGTTGGCGGTCTTTTTATGGCCTTGAACAGCTTTCAAGCCGGTGCTCTGAACGTAAACATGAGCAAATTTGAAGCTGAAAAGGCGGTTGAACTCATCGAAGATAAAAAGGTTTCCATTTTTTTCGATTTTTCGCCGATACTCGCTTCCATTCTCGAGGCGCACGAAAAAACCGGTAAAGATATCAACAGCCTCAGAGCGGTTATGGGGCTGGATGCTCCGGAGACCATCGAGAAATATCAACACCTTACCGGCGGCACGTTTTATACCATTTACGGACAAACGGAGACCACCGGTTTGGCCACCCTGGGGCGTTACAACGACAGACCGGGATCGGCCGGGAAAACCATACCCCTTGGAAATGTGAGACTTGTGGATGCGTATGATCGTCCGGTTCCAAACGGACAGGTGGGTGAAATCACCCTGAAGGGGCCTTTGGTTTTTAAAGGATACTGGAATCTTCCGGAAGATACCGCCTACACATTCCGAGAAGGGTGGCACCACACCGGAGATTTGGGCCGCTTTGATGCGGATGGTTTTCTTTGGTATTCAGGCCGTAAGGCGGAGAAAGAGCTTATAAAGCCGGGCGGAGAAAACGTCTATCCTGCAGAAGTCGAAAAAGTGATTCTACAGCATCCGGCCGTTGAAAAAGCGGTTGTCTTCGGGGTTCCCGATCCCAAATGGAAAGAGGGGATCAAGGCCGTCTGCCGGGTAAAAGCTGATGAAAGATTGGAGCCTCAGGATCTTATACAGTTTGTCGGCGGGCGTATCGCCAGTTATAAAAAGCCCCAATACGTGGAGTTTGTCGCCGATATGCCGACCCTCGAAGACGGTTCGCCGGACCGGGAAAAAATAAAAGCGTTGTATGGCGGCACACAGTAGATTTAAAATTTATTTTGCCCTGAAAAACCTGGTCCTTTGGGCCAGGTCAGAGTTCTCCGGTTCTGCCTGAGAATCTTGTTGCCGGAATAATGGAGTGATGGAGTAATGGGATGATGGGCTTGAGAAACATGATCAATTTTATCAGTACCATGAGTATTTCTGTGATTCTTATTCAGAAAAATTACGTTTTTAGACCCAACACTCCAACACCCCATTATTCCAACACTCCAACTGTTTGAGTTGAAGTTTATACTACACCCCTGTGGGGTGAAACCAAAGCCTGGTCCTCTGGGCCAGGATTCTTTATTGTTCTGTATGGAGTTCAATTCCTTTCGATCGAGAATCTTCAAAAAATGTCCACTGACTCCCTGAACCCAACGTCATGTTCAGACAAACCCCGAATATCCGCATTTTACCGTGTATCGTTATTTTGTATGGCGTAATTCGGGCATTTTCGAGTTAAAAGGATCCATATCCAATGAACAAAAAATGTTTCAATGAGAAACCTACTCGCACAGAATATGTTGAAGGTATCGTAACCGCACGCAAATGTGATGCCTGCGGGCATCATGAACTAGGGATTACCGCCCAAAATGGAACGTACATTCCACTTAAGCCGGGGATGAAGATCCGGGTAATGGAGGAAACGCGTGATTAGAAAAATCATTTCAGGCGGTCAAATCGGTGCAGACCAGGCTGCATTGGATGTTGCCATAAAACTGGGATTTTCCCATGGCGGGTGGATTCAGAAAGGCCGTAAAACCCAAAGCGGGATAGTGCCTGCAAAATATCAACTGAAAGAATTGCCCACCGCCGGCTATAAACAACGGATTGAACAGAATGTTATCGATTCCGACGGGACGGTGATCATCTCCCATGGAGAAGCGACCGGCGGTGCTGAATACAGCCGGAAAATGGCGGATAAACATCACCGTCCGTGCCTGCACATGGATTTAAAAGAAAACTCGACGTTTGTCATCGCATCCAAAATAAACACTTGGGTCTTGGAAAACAACATCGAAGTTTTGAATGTGACGGGTTCACGGGTCAGCGAAGATTCTACCATTTACAAAGACACCATGGACATTGTCGAAGGTGCAATATTGCTGGGGCTGGTCCAAACTAAACCCGGTGAACCTGGGAGTGATGACGACCCATCGGATTATTATGACAAAGGCCTTATCCCGCCCAGCACCGTTGATGAAGCCGTCGTAAAATTAATATCAGAAATGCACTTGCAAGATAGCGTGCAATTGGCAAATTTAAAAAGAGAGGAATTGGTCCGACTCGATGTATCTTTAGGTCCATATATAAAAGACCGGTTGTTGCGAAACGGCGTTAATAGACGGTTGTTTGAATCTTGCATGACGGTTTCGGGAAACGACACGCTCAATGAGACCGATGCGATTTGGGTGATCATAGAAAAACTCTGGGAGAAATTAAAAGAAACCCATCGGTTGAGAATTTTAAAGTGAACGCACAATCCTCATCAACGGTTGATGCGGCGGTTTTTTAAAGGAAAAACAATCATGTCTTCACATAAACTTCGCGTGGATATGTTCGATCTGGTGTCTTCGATTGCCAGGATTGTCGATATGATGAGCCCGGCCGTGGGCAGTCATCATATGCAGGTTGCCTATTTGGCGGATCGATTGAGTGAAGAATTAAATTTGTCGGATGACGACCGGTTCGAGCTGTATATCGCCGGTGCGTTGCATGATATCGGCGCATTTTCCCTGCAGGATCGACTCGACCTGCTGGAATTTGAGGATACAAAACCCGGCGAGCATTCCATTGCCGGGAGCCTCATCCTTGACACGTTTAAACCGTTTTCGCCCATGGCCCAACTGATAAAGTTCCATCATGTACCCTGGAAAAATGGACGTGGAGCGACCCAAGGGGGTGAATCCGTCCCCATGGGAAGTCATATTATCCATCTGGCGGATCGTGTGGCGGTCCAAATATCGAGGAGGACGCCGGTCCTGGGTCAAGTTCGCGGAATTTGTAATGCAATTTCAGCGCGAAGCGGCGAGATATTCGTTCCTGAACATGTTGACGCACTGTTAAAAATTGCCAAACGAGAGTATATCTGGCTGGATGCCGTATCTGATTCCATCGAGGTGATTTTAAGGCGAACTGTTGTGCATCAGAGAAGGGAACTTACCATCGAAGAACTGGTGGATTTTTCTCGATTGATATGCCGGCTGATCGATTTCAAAAGCGAATTTACGGCGTCACATTCCAGTGGCGTCGCGGCCGTTGCGGTTCAACTGGCCAAATTGGCGGGTTTTTCAAGGTACGAACGCAGGCTTATCGAGATCGCCGCGTATCTTCACGACCTCGGCAAGCTTGCCATCCCTTCTGAAATTCTCGAGAAACGGGACACGCTGACCGAGGATGAATGGTTTATCATGCGTTCCCATGTTTATTATACATTTCAAGTTCTTGAACCGTTTGAAATGCTCAGGGCCGTAAGTTCCTGGGGGTCCTTACATCAAGAGCGGCTCAATGGTACGGGGTATCCTTTCGGGCTTATGGCGGACGATCTGCCCCTGGGCTCCAGAATCATGGCCGTGGCCGATGTGTTTACGGCCTTGACGGAAGATCGACCCTATCGGAAAGGGATGACCCCGGAAAGCACCACAGCGGTTTTACAAGCGATGGTGGATGCTGACGAATTGGATAAAAACCTGGTGGATTTGATTTTTAACCATTATGAAACGATGAACCAAATGCGCGACACGGCCCAAAAGGAAGCAACACGCGAGTATCATGGGTTTCAGACCGATCTCCAGCGCTGTGGAAAATAAATCCGTAAGACTCGAGGAAAAAACCATGAATCTGTTCAGCGGCATTGCATACAATTACAGGGGACTCAAACTTGGGGTGAAAACGCCGGGGCTGCTGGTTCTGGGACTGGTCCGGATCCTGATAATTGTGGTGATTACCCTTGTCACGGCGGCCCTTATCCTCGAGTACCATCAAGAAATTCTGAATTTAATATGGGCCCGACCCGAGAGCGCATGGATTGTCTGGTTGTGGCGTCTTGTTTCATGGCTCGTGGCGTTGCTGCTCGTGGGGCTTTCGGCAGTGGTTTCCTTTCTCATCTCCCAGTTTCTGTTCAGCGTGATCATCATGGATGCCATGTCCAGAATCACCGAACAGCAGTTAACCGGTGGGCAAAAAGAGTCCCGACATGTGCCATGGTTTAAGTATTTTTTCTATCTGCTCAGACAGGAAATCCCCAGGGCTGTTATTCCGGTGATGATTTTGCTGCTGCTCATGATCGTTGGCTGGCTCACACCGCTGTCTCCTGTGCTGACCATCATTTCATCCCTTGCGGCGGGAATTTTCCTGGCCTGGGACAATACAGATCTGGTTCCGGCAAGAAGACTTGAACCCTTTGGGAGCCGGTTTAAATTTTTGCTCAGAAACTTTAACTTTCACCTCGGTTTCGGACTGTGGTTTCTGATTCCGGGACTGAACATCATTTTTTTATCGTTTGCCCCGGTGGGGGCCACACTTTTTTATGTGGAGCGCATTGACGGCAAAAATAAAACATAGCTCGACCTATCCCGCAATGACGATCCCTGGAGCGTGTTGAAGCGCAGTTTACCCCGTCCGCCCCCTAGGTAGTTTCCATCCATAAATGGCCCTTTTTGCCCGGATCTGCGTTCTCCGCGGGTTTCCGGCTGCGGCATACAGGGAGTATGCCTCACCGAAAACCCTTGTGCGGCCTTGATCCGAACAAAAAATGCTCATTTATGAATTGGAAACGCACCGTGCCCATTTAACAATTGTGGATGGACACTAGGTAGTTTACCATCGTACGGGGGTGAAACCTATCTGCCTTTTCTGTTTAACCGGGGCGGAAATCCCGCCTTGGCGGGGTCCAGGGAGCTTCAATCCCCGAAGGGTGCGAAAAGCGCAATTCGACCGGGGGCGCTGTTGCAATTAAACCGCCTTAAAGCTGCAACCCCAAATTGTAGGTTTCGTATTCGGTCGGTCCATCCAGCAACGCTGCAAACGCTGCCTCGTTTTCCGTTCTGAGATCACTATTTTTCCATTGGTTCCAATGCGCGATTCTCTGCCACATGGATATCACCATCACGTGGTTTGGACCATCGCACCCGCTCAATGTTTCCGATGAAATGTAACCCTCCTGATCCATGGCATTGTACCGGGCCTTGATAAGAAGCTTTGAAGCCTCATTCAACTTCCCGTCTTTTATTTTTCTCTTGATGAAAATTTTGACGGCCATAATGACCTCCTTTTGTTAGGTTGGTAAACACTTTAAAAATATAAAGTAACACATATGAAATTAAAGCAAAACCCAAAGAAATCATTAGATATCGAAAAGTGGCATATGTTTTCAGTTTCTGATGGCAAATGGTCCGGTATCAAATCTAAACGAACAGGGTTGGCAGTTGAGAAAACCGAGTAAGAATATCCGGCAAAGGAGAATATCGATGTAACCTGAAACGTGATGAATTAGAGAACAGCAGGCATTTCCTTAAGGGTATTAATTTTTATAATATAAAAAAAATGATCCTGTCAAATTTTTATATCTTATAAACCAAGTTTCGTATCCGTTTCGCAGTCATTAAAGCACCCCCAAAAGCAAGACGGCAAAATCTGAGGAATAATTTTTTATTTTTAGGGGAATATGTTATGGTTGGCCGGTCTACTTCAAACCATGACATTCAACGATAGTAAAGGTCCAACCCATGATCATCCAAAGTGCGGCCGGACTCTTTGTTTTTTCAGGCATTGCCTGGTTGATCAGCGAAAACCGCACAAAGGTCAACGTTAAACGGGCAATCGCAGGTATTGGAATCCAACTGGCCATTGGAATCATTTTATTGAAATTACCGGTTTTCAGAAGTTTTTTTATATCTTTGAATCGCCTTGTCCTGTCACTTGAAGAATCGACGAAAGCCGGAACATCCATGGTATTCGGTTATCTCGGGGGCGGGAGTTTGCCGTTTGCTGAAAAATTTCCGGGCGCCAGTTTTATTTTAGCCTTCCAGGCCCTTCCGCTGATTCTTATCATAAGTGCCCTTTCATCACTTTTATTTTACTGGAAAATCTTGCCTCTGGTGGTGAGGGCCTTTTCTTGGGCGCTGCGGAAAACCATGGGGTTGGGAGGGGCGGAAGGGCTCGGTGTTTCAGCCAACATATTTGTGGGGATGGTGGAATCCCCGCTCTTTATACGTCCGTATTTGAAGGCGATGACCCGGAGCGAAATATTTACCCTGATGACCACCGGCATGGCCACCATCGCCGGTACTGTCATGGTTCTGTATGCCAGTATTTTGAGCAAGACCATTCCCGATATTATGGGACACATTCTGACAGCTTCCATTATCAGTATCCCTGCCGCCATAACGATTTCAAAAATCATGATACCCGAAACCGGTGAACTTACATCCGGAGAATTAACACCTGCCGAACCGGCATCGAGCGCGATGGATGCCGTTACCAAAGGAACCCTTCAAGGCGTTCAGCTTTTAATCAATATCATTGCAATGCTCATTGTTCTCGTCGCCCTGGTTCACCTTGTCAATTTAATGCTCGGTCTTTTCCCTGATTTCGGGGGCCGTCCGGTGACTCTGCAGCGGGTTCTGGGGGTGGTCATGGCGCCGGTGGTCTGGCTCATGGGTATTCCCTGGGCAGAGGCGTTCACCGCCGGCGCGCTGATGGGTACCAAGACCATTCTGAACGAGTTTTTGGCGTATCTGGACATGAGCCGGCTGGCGCCGGGAGCGCTGAACCCTAAAAGCATGGTGATTATGACGTATGCCATGTGCGGATTCGCCAACCCCGGCAGTCTGGGGATCATGATCGGAGGAATGGCTACAATGGCGCCGGGAAAACAGGATGAGATCGTCTCCTTGGGATTCCGCTCTGTTATTGCGGGAACTTTGGCCACGTGTATGACCGGCGCAGTGGTTGGAATAATTGGATGAACTGGAACAGGGGGCCCTGTGGAATAGGCCGTGCAAATCAGGGCCGGCGCTCCAGAGATTGCCGAAGTCCTGCTCAGGGTTTGGCGGCCGTCGCCGTCTGCTTCACTTTCGAATTTTTAAACTTTGGGGGTAAGATTACCGCCCGTCTGATAATTTAAGAAAGAATGATAAAAAGAAACCCGTCATGACCAGTACCCCGGAGAGACGGATGCCCCAGGAAAAATACCCCTGGTCCGCAATAACGCCGATCAAAGTCGGAACCACACCGGCACCTAAAACAAACGCAATGGGTATGGCTAAAGAGATGGCCACATTTCGGTTTTCAGGTGTACTTATCGATGACAGGGCGGCAAACCCGGAGGGGAAAAAGCATACCGCCAGCATGGGTTGAAGAAATACTAAAATGGCAACCCAGCGCGTTGATACAATTCCCAGCAGCAGTATGAGAATTCCGGTAACAAAAAACACGCTTACCATAACGCTTTTCGCTCCAAGCCGGTCTGTTGCCCATCCGCCGATAAACGCCGTCCCTAAGGTCGAAATGCGGGAAATACCCAACAGGGTGTTGGCCCAATCTCGACTTACGCCGTGTTCGGTAACCAGGTATAACGGAAGCATGTTATAGATTCCCAACGTACTGGTAATGGCCAAACTGAATAGAAAAATCAAAATCCAGAAAGCCGGGATCTTGAGAATCGTCTGGATCGATGAAAAATTGGGTGCTTCTCCTGAGAAATTTCCGCCGTTTCCAAATCGGACATAGACAATTCCGATAATAACCGAACCGATTCCGACCCAAAATAAAATATTGCGCCAGACGAACCAATGGAGAAGTAATTCAGCCAGTAGCGGTGTTAAGACAAAGCTCAAATTTGGGGCAAGTTCATGAATGGCGATTGCTTTACCCCAGTGCCTGGGATTGACCAAAGATGTCACGGTTGTAAGCCCTGATGGAAGATACGTTCCGGCTGAAATCCCCAGCAGGAATATGGACACTCGCATGGCAAAGAGACTTCTGCTGAAAGAGATTAATGAAAGGGCAGCACCGACGGCTATCGCCGAGACAATGATGGTTTTTCTGTGGGTAATCCGAGAAGATATGTGCCCGGACCCTAACAAAGATATGAAGTACCCCATGGAAAGGAACAGAAAAAGCGAACCGGCATTACCATGGCTCAACCCCAAATCTTTTTCGATGTTCGGCAGTAATGGCGCCAAGATGAGTCGGGACGTAAAGTTTAACAAAAAAATGGAGGTTACCAGCAAAAGTGGTGTAAGTTGAGAGCGAAAAGTCCTCCCCCCGGCCCTAGGGTCGTTGCCGACCGGGCTTGTTTCAGCAGTATTCAATATTTTTATTCCCAACCCGGATCCACTGGAAAAGCGCGTGGGGCATCTCCAAGGGTAAATACGAAATTCGAAATTAAAAGGTTTTAACGTTTTAGGACTGTTAACCGACTTTTTGCCCCGAAAAGAACAGAAATTAACCATGGGGGTCCAAAACATGAAACCATATAGCGTTTGTTGGCAATTTTCAACAGATTCTTTAGTATGTTGAATTCATTGAAAAGAATGGAAATTTCATCCAGCCCGTTAAAACGGAGTCTTTGATTTGAATGGGCCGGGGCTTCCACCCAGGTCGGATCCAAGTCCCCGGTGGCGTTTTTGCGGATGGGTGCTCGCCGGTGGGCTTAAGGATAAATAGCGGGAAAGCTTAAAGGAAGACTTGCCCTTTTTAATGAACTCATGATACACTAATAAATTCAGCGATCATCAAATATGTTGAAAAGACACTTTTTTACCCTATAAAAAAATAGATTCGGAAAAATAAGAATTCAAAACCTCGGACACGCCGGTGTGAGTTTTTATCGAGCAGGGGGAAACATCCGATACATACCATAGAGAACCCTGAGGCTTGAAAACATCGTTTTGGGACAAACAATGGCGGAATTGAAGCAGAAACAGAAAAAGGATTACGATATAGATCATAACCCCCTGAAAAAATTGGTACGCCTGGCAGGATTCGAACCTGCGGCCTACGGATTAGAAGTCCGTTGCTCTATCCAGCTGAGCTACAGGCGCCCGAAAAATTAAAAACCCAAAACTAACACATGCCCGTCGTTATGTCCATAAAAAATATGGGGATGACCCATTGAAATATTAATATGAAAAAAACCACAACAAGAAAAAAAGGCCCCAAGAAAAAAACGGATCTCATCAAGGCTAACAAATATACCGGCGATGGCGAGAAGGCGAAACACCCTTCCTCCGATACAGCCCTGGTTAAATTTGACCCCCTCCAAAGATATCTATCGGAAATCAGTAGATACAAGCTCCTTACCCGAGAGCAGGAGATCGAACTCGGCAAAAAAGTTCAGGAAGAGGGAGACAGCGAGGCTGCATACGTTCTGGTGACCGCCAACCTTAGACTGGTGGTAAAGATCGCCTTGGAATTTCAGCGGGTCTGGATGCAGAATCTATTGGATTTGATTCAGGAAGGAAATATCGGACTCATGCAGGCGGTTCAAAAATTCGATCCTTACAAAAATGTCAAGTTTTCGTATTACGCTTCATTTTGGATAAAAGCCTATATCCTCAAATTCATTATGGACAACTGGCGTCTCGTGAAAATCGGAACGACCCAGGGGCAGCGGAAACTGTTCTTTAAGCTAAAAAAAGAAAAACAGAAACTGATTGACCAGGGATTTGATCCGAAACCGAAGCTTCTTTCCGAGAGACTGGGCGTATCCGAACGCGAAATCATTGATATGGACCAGCGGCTGGACGGCTGGGACGTCTCTCTGGATGCGCCGTTGAAAGATGATTCAGATACGGAACGAATCGATTTTATAAATACAGACGCCGAATCCACAGAAGATCAGGTGGCCAAGAAGGAGATTGAGGCCCTTCTTCATAATAAAATTGAAGAGTTCAAAAAAACCATGACCTCAAGGGAGCTTGCAATATTCGAGCATCGAATTTTTGCCGACACGCCTGCAACGTTGCAGCAGATCGGTGACCGCTACAATATATCCAGGGAACGTGTACGTCAGGTTGAAAAAAACATTATCAAGAAGCTGAGAGACTTTTTTAAGCGGGAAATCCCCGATTTTGATTCTTACGATAATGTCAATGTCTCTGATTAAAGAGGAAGTATAAAAAAATGAAGGATAGTTTTTTAAAATTGACCATCGTTGGTATGGTCATTTTAATTTTTTCCGGTTGTATGCATTATATGAAGCCCGCAGAAACCTTCGATCAAGATCAAGGCGAGGCGGCCATAGATTCCGTTGAACATGAAAGCCCCTATTATTATTTTACAGAATCACAGTTTCACCAAAAACAAGGCAACCTGGAAAAGGCGATTGACTATCTGAACAAAGCGATTCAGGAAGACCCGGAATCATCCTATTTGCAATTAGAGCTGGCATTGTTGCATCTCCGCCTCAAGGACAATGAAAACGCCCTCAAAATTGTCGAAACGGTGATGGCAAAAGAGCCCGACAACGTTCGTGCGCTGTTTATATTCGGAAGGTTGAATCAGACGCTTAAACAGATTGATACTGCTGAAAAAACGTATGAAAAATTGATTTCCCTGGATCCGAAACAGAAGGATGTCTATTTAATTTTGGGCGGTCTGTATATGCAGGAAAACAAACCGGATGAAGCATTAAGGGTCTACCAACAACTTGTCCAGAACTTTCCGGGATCTTATGCGGGACATTTCTTCATTGGAAAAATTTATGCCGCCAAAGGGAATCTGAAAAGGGCGGAAAAAGAATTCAGACAATCCATAAAATTAAATTCCGATCTTGAGGAACCGCGTTTTGAGCTGCTGGATCTGTATAAAACTATGGGCAAAGACCGGGAAATTATACGGCTGTACCAGGAAATTATAGAAAAAGATCCACAAAATATAAGAGCGGCTATGGAATTGGGGCATTATTACCACCAGAAGGGAAGGTTGTCCCATGCAGAAAAAATTTTTCAGGATCTGGGGGCCAGAAGCGACACTGAAAAGGACGTGATCCGAACGGTTGTTCGGCACTATTTGGAACCCAAGAAATATGCGGCGGCAGCGGTCATTCTTGAAGGCATGCTAAAGGGGTCTCCGGACAGCTCGGATCTTCATTATGTGGCCGGTGTTGCACTGGATGGGAAAAAAGATTGGGACAAGGCCATCGACCAGTTTAAAAAAGTGGCTCCGGATTCCAACTTTTATCAGGAAGCCGCGATTCGTATTGCATTTTTATACCAGGAACAGAAAAAAACTGAACTTGCCATCGAGCATTTAAACCGTGTCATTAAAATAGCCCCCGACAATCCGGAGCTGTTGCTTTATCTGGGTTCCCTTTATGAAGAAAACAAAGAGTTTTCAAAAGCTGAAAATGTTCTGAAACAGGGACTCAAAATGGCGCCCGAAAATACCCGCTTTTATTTTCGTCTGGGTGTTGTATATGATAAATGGGATCGGAAAGCGGATTCAATCGAAGCGATGAAAACGGTGATCAGGCTGGATCCAAAGGACGCCAATGCATTGAACTATCTCGGTTATACCTATGCAGATCTTGGAGAAAAACTGGATGAGGCTGAACGTCTCATTAAAGCGGCATTAGAAGAAAAGCCCGATGACGGGTATATTACAGACAGCCTGGGCTGGGTATATTTTAAAAAAGGACTCTTCGAGAAAGCGGTGAAATATTTGCAGAAGGCTGTCCGCCTGGTTCCCGATGACCCGATTATCCTCGAACATATGGGAGATGCATACCTTGAAATAAGCAATAGGGAAAAAGCGCTGGAATTCTACAAACGTTCGTTGTTGAACAAAAACAAAGACAAGGAGAATATCGAAAAAAAGATCCAGGAATTGACCGGAAAATGAAATACACGACCCGATACATTCAGCTTCCATCGATTCTTTTTATCTTCACTTTTTTTTTCTCAGCCTGCACCATCCTTGCCCCAAGAGTTTCCGAAAGACCCAAAGACCCTATTTCACTCGAAGTGGAAAAGACCATTTCGACGCTAAAGAATCAAAATCTTAAACTCAAGACCTTCAAAGGTGTGGGCAACATCAAATTCCGGGGACGCAAAAAAAAAGACGTTGCCGGCCGTATCGCATGGGTCGCGTCATCGCCGGACAAAATCCGGATCGCTTTGAGCAGCGTTTCAGGACACCCCATGATCAGTGTTGCCAGTGATGGTCAATGGCTCTATCTTATTTCCCATTCCAGGGGTGATTTTTATAAAAAACCTGCGACAACTTCTTCGATGAGAAGACTTTTTACAATTCCCGTAAAAACTGAAGATATGGTCGATATTTTGGCCGGCCGTGTTCCGATCCATTCATATGATTCTGCGGTTTTAACGGACCATAGATCTCAAGTTTACAGCACTGAAGGTCATACGGTTTCGACACGAAATGGCGGTGACGGTTCGGGTCAAAACGGGTATGTTCTTGTCCTTAAAAAAAAATGGGGGGACATTCTCGAGAAGATATACCTTGATGAAAAGAAAAAAAATGTTCATAAGGTCGAAATGTTTGACGCAACCGGCACCCTTGCATATCGGGTTGAATTTGATAGAATGCAGGCGATAAACGGGTATCGGGTTCCATCTCGATTGCTGA
This sequence comes from Desulfobacterales bacterium, assembly GCA_030145345.1. Taxonomy (GTDB): domain Bacteria; phylum Desulfobacterota; class Desulfobacteria; order Desulfobacterales; family UBA11574; genus JAAXQD01. The sequence goes on along the minus strand of JAQYVT010000002.1, from coordinate 11,618 downwards.
TTTCAAACAGCGATGGCTCGGGTTTTCATCTGGATGTGGACCGATACTGGGCCGACGCGTCTGTCTCTCCGTCCGTGTTTGTTCTGACACCGCCGGAATAGCGGTTTGGCCCGGATTTTTCACGAAGAATTCATCCGGTTTTTAAAATATTTGAAAATGTAATTCAATGGACCGCGCAAATGAAATGCGTTTTGCTGTAGAGAATACACTGGGGAAGCTGGCAAAATGGCTGCGCATTTTGGGTTTTGACACATTTTATAAGCCCGATCTTTCAGCTGAAAAATTGATGGATATGGGACCAGGGCGCATCTTGCTCACTCGCACCGCGCGGATTCGGGACGTAAATACGTCTCCAAAACTTGTCTTTATTACGTCGGACAACCCCTTTGAACAGCTCCGGGAGGTCATCGAAACACTGGGCATCGCACCAAAGGATGCACGGCCGTTTTCACGATGCGTTCGATGCAATACGATGATCCGGGAGGTGGATAAAGATTCCATACGCAAGAGGGTGCCCGACTATATCTGGGAAACCCATGACACGTTCCGTTCTTGCAGCCAATGTGGAAGAATATACTGGCCGGGGAGTCATACCCAACGAAGCCGCGATATCATAAAAAGACTGTTTAAATGACTCGGAAAAAATCTAAAAAAGTCATCGCTTTAGAGGCCCGCCTTAAAGACTGTAACAATGTTATTACGCTGGGGGTACGACCGAATTTCAGCGATTACAGCCCTGAAGCGGCGGAAATGATCCGCAAGGCCCAAAAAATATACTATCCGACCACCTTTTATGCAGAACTTTTTGATGCCGTGGGAAAAAAAACGTTTCCCAGTTATCACACCTACAAATGCGTTCAGGATAAGATCAAGCAGACGGCACTGTTTGATCTTATTGATATCCCCCATCCCAAAACACGGGTGTTTTATGGGAAACGGCAAAAAGGCATGATCGGCAAACATTTCCAGTTCCCTTTTATTGCCAAGATTCCCAGAGGATCGGCCATGGGAAGGGGGGTTTTTCTTGTCAAAAATCCGGACGATCTTCATCGGTATTGCAGCTTGCCCACCCCGGCATATATCCAGGAGTATATACCGTCCGTCCGTGATGTTCGGGTGGTCGTAATCGGAGACCAAATTGCACATGCCTACTGGCGCATAGCGCCTGCGGGTGAATTTAGAAGCAACCTTGCTGTGGGTGCAACCGTTAGCCTGGACCCCATACCCCAATCTGTTCTCGATCTTGCCCTGTATACCGCCCGAAAATGTCAGTGGGACGATGTCGGTATCGATATCATCGAAAATGAGGGCCGACTCTATGTTCTTGAAGCCAATATGAAGTATGGCAAAGCCGGATTCAGAAGGGCAGGGATAGATTACCTGAGACTTATGGAGAGAATGATCGAAGATGGAAAAATTTAAAAACAAAAATCTTAACATGATCAGCAGCGCCTTGACACAACGAGAAAGTGAAATATTGTCTCCCCTGGCCACCTTTAGTTCAACAGGGGGCCGGCGATCCCACGAAGAACGTCTTGCGGAAGGATACCGCCAGACATTCTCGGTGGATGTAGATCGTATACTGCATTCCCGGGCGTACACGAGATATATCGACAAAACCCAGGTCTTTTATCTGATTCGCCATGATCATATTACCCATCGTGTTCTCCACGTCCAGCTGGTATCGAAAATTTCAAGGACCATCGGCAGGTATCTGGGGTTCAACGAAGATCTCATCGAAGCCATTGCCCTGGGACATGATATCGGCCATACACCGTTCGGCCATGACGGCGAAAGGTTCTTGTCCGAACTTTGTAACGCCAGCGGTATCGGTTATTTTCAGCACAATGTCCAGAGCGTACAGTTTTTAGACCGGGTGGAGCGCAAGGGCAGGGGATGGAATCTGTGCCTTCAGACACTCGACGGAATACTGTGCCATGACGGTGAAATTCATAATCAAGCCCTCAAGCCGGATCGGGAAAAAACATTTGAGACACTCGAAAGAGAAATGTCTGTTAAAAAAACCGATCCATCGACCAAGCTCATCCCAATGACCGTGGAGGGATGTGTGGTCCGTATGGCAGATACCATCGCCTACATCGGGCGTGACATAGAGGATGCCATCCGGCTCAATATGATCCAACGGTCCGATCTCCCCAAGGAGAGTGTCGATATCCTCGGAAACACCAACGGAACCATCGTGTATAATCTTGTGACCGATATTATCAATAACAGCTTTCAAAACAGCTATATCGCGTTCAGCCGGGAAGTGTCCGATGCCTTAAGGCGGTTGAAGGAATTCAACCTTGAGCATATTTATATGAACCCAAAAATAAAAAAACATTCAGGAACCATAAAAAAACTGTTTAAGATGCTGTTTGAAACCTATCTTGAAGATATTGAAACCGAAAATCGGTCGTCGGTGATATTCACCGGATTTTTGGAGAATATGTCAGAAGATTACCTGGATAATTATCAAACAGAGGAAATCGTAAGGGATTTTATTGCCGGAATGACGGATCAGTATTTTTTAAGACAGTGTCCGGAAGATATGCGGCCTGAAATCAGGTTTCACTAGAAGCTGTTTCAAAACCTCCCATTCGTGGGCTTGAGCCTTTTGCAACGCCCTAAGCTCGCTGTGGTAAATCCGAACCACGCAATGGAAGAAAACCAAAAAAGATATTACCGGAACCTGCTGTCCAGTAAAGACCGGGTCGCTTTCAGGGTGGCCGTTCAAGAAACAGACCTGTATGTACAGGCGTTAAAACCGCTTGAGAATATCACCCGGGAACTGATTCTAACGCATCGGGGATACATCGAGAAGTATATAAAAAAGCATCCTGAATTCCTTGATACCCTGAACCCGTGGCGTTTGCATGGTCCGGCGCCGACCATCATTTGCGACATGGTGTCTGCCGGTCAAAAGGCCGGCGTCGGGCCCATGGCGGCGGTGGCCGGCGCGATTGCCGAACATGTGGGCGTCGATCTGTTGAAATATACCGATGAGGTGGTGGTGGAAAACGGGGGGGATATTTTTTTAAAAACCGACGATCCGGTGAACATGGGCATTTTTGCAGGCACATCTCCCTTGAGCATGCGCATGGGCCTGTGTATCAAATCCAAAGAAAAACCTGTGGCCGTATGCACGTCATCGGGTACGGTCGGTCATTCGCTAAGTTTGGGAAAGGCGGATGCGGTCTGTGTGGTATCCGATTCCGGCTCCCTTGCGGATGCTGCTGCAACGTCCATCGGTAATCGCTTAAAATCCAAGGATCATATAGCGTCTGCCATAGATTTCGGCAAGGAGATAGACGGCGTTAATGGAATCGTTGTGATCGTCGGTGAAGCGGTCGGGATGTGGGGTGATCTGGAAGTCGTTCCCCTGAATCTTCCCTAATATCGCAACGTCGAAGATGCGGCAGAATTTTATAAATACCGCGAAGACCCACTGAATCCCTTGAATAGAAAGGTTTTAACACATCCAGGGGCTGTTTTTTATGCAATGATTGGGGGTAGAAAAGGGTTGAGTTTTTGAATTAAAAAGGGTAATTGAAATGAATGTCGGGAATGCGTGGCAAAAATTGCCGATTGAAAAATAAATCCCAATTTTTATGAATACATTATAAAATATCCGGACTGATCGAGGAGCATATGAAATGAAAACCATGTGGGCTCCGTGGCGTATTGAATATATTCTGGCCGAGAAAGACGAGGGCTGTATTCTTTGCAAAGCGCTTTCAAATGAGAATAATCTGACCCTCTACAAGGGGAAGGAAACCATGGTGGTCATGAATAAATTTCCTTACATCAACGGCCATCTTCTGGTGTCTCCGATTCGACATATATCCACCCTGGACCAGTTGAGCAAAGGGGAAATGGGCACGCTGCTGGAAACCGTTGAAAAATCGGTAGGGGTTCTGAAAAACGCAATGAACCCAGACGGTTTTAATGTGGGACTCAACTTGGGAAAAGTCGCCGGTGCCGGTGTTGAGGAACATCTTCATTTTCATGTGGTTCCCAGGTGGTTCGGCGATACCAATGCACTCACGGTTTTTTCCGATGTCCGGGTAATCCCGGAACATTTATTGACCACTTACAACAGATTAAAGCCATGCTTTGATAAAATAGACATATAAGTCTGAAATCAAAGGAGAAAAACATGAAAAAATTTAAGATCGCTCTCGGAGTCATTATTGTCGGTTTTTTCGCAATTATTTTTCTTTCAAATAAAGATTATTTCATGGCCGAACGAGGCCTTAGAATCGATCTCTTGGTGGGTGAACCCTATCATCTAAAGGAGCTGCCGAATGCCTTCTATTTTCTTGTTTTCTTTCTTGTCGGCTTCCTGATCGCCTATTTTACCAGCCTTTTTGAACGGTTTAAATCAAAGAAAAAGATCAAAACGTTAAATGCAGCAGCCACGGCTCAGCTGACAGAAATCTCGGAACTTAAAAAAGAGATGGAATCCTTAAAGGGCACGGCTTACGGCTACTCTAATCCGCCCGAGGAACAGGATGCGCTGAGCACCGCATAGAACTCTGTTCGGCCTTTAAAAAACCCAAATTAAATCATTCGGTATCCGGCGATGCGCCCTGAAAGCTCGAAGAGAATCAAAAATATTTGCCCCAAAGGCACCCAGACACAAAGGATATATGTATTATTTTTTCTTCGTTCCCGAACGCCTTCGTGGCAGAATGAAAAAAGTTTTACCGTTAAGGCATGAAGGTCAAAACCAAGACACGCGTTCGAATCCACCGGGTGGCAAAAACCGGTAGACCTTGAAATCACTGAATAACATCCATGGCAGCTTCCCAAGTTTCATGATCGTTTGAGTCGTATGAGTCGTTCTAAAACAACCCCCATGATAAAACAGTATCTGTCCATTAAGGAAAGATATGCCGATGCGATACTTTTTTACAGGATGGGAGATTTTTATGAAATGTTCTTTGAAGATGCCGAAGTCGCCTCCCGGATACTAGAAATCACTTTAACCTCCAGAAACAAGAAAGATGAATTCCCCATTCCCATGTGCGGTGTGCCGTATCGCGCCGTACAGGGATATATCGCCCGCCTGATCAACCAAGGTTACAAAGTTGCAATATGCGACCAAATCGAAGACCCTGCCCTGGCAAAAGGCCTGGTAAAAAGGGATGTTGTTCGTGTCATCACTCCGGGAATGATCCTAGACAATGAAATGTTGGATGAAAAAACAGACAATTATGTCCTCGCCGTCGCCGGTGAAAAAAATACTGTGGGACTCAGCTATTTGGATATTTCAACCGGAAACTTTCGCGTGTCTGAATCTTCAGATTTGGATGCAGTGGTGGATGAGGCCCTTCGGATCTCACCCAGTGAAGTTCTTCTCCCGGAGTCATCCAAAAGCGAACGGTTTTTTTCATCGATTATCAAGGCGTTGTCGGACAGACCCATCACCTTTATACCCGACAGAGCATTTGAGTACAGCCGGGGACGTGAACGGCTGATGGATCAATTCAAAACCCTTTCTCTAGAAGGGTTTGGCTGTGAACATTTAAAGGCCGGCGTTCGCGCCGCAGGCGCGCTCGTTTTTTACATCAGGGAGACCCAGAAACAAAAGATCGAGCATTTATCAAACATCGAAACATATTCTTTGGGAAATTCCCTTGTTATCGACGAAATTAGTTTCCGCAACCTTGAAATTATAAAAAATATCCGTACCGGTTCCAGACAGGGAACCCTCATCGGCGTCATGGACCGGACGGTTACGGCCATGGGGGGGAGGCTCCTGAAGCGGTGGATCAGATATCCGTTGATGGATATATCCGAGATTCGGCTTCGACAGGATGCAGTACAAGAAACAAAGGACAATATACAGGTCCGGCGGGATATCAGAAATCACTTGAAATCGGTGTATGATCTTGAACGTCTCGGAAGTAAGATCGCCATGGGGCATTCAAATGCCAGAGATCTTGTTGCGCTGAAGCGCTCCTTGAACAGTCTCCCGGATATATGGACCTTGCTTTCGAAATTTAACGCCACTCTTTTTAACCCCCGTCAAAATATCGACGGCCTCAGCAAATTGGCGGACTTGATTGAAAAAGCCGTCCGCGAAGATGCACCGCCGACCATCCATGAAGGCGGTATTATCAAAACCGGCTTCAACGCTCAACTGGATGAGCTGATTTTAATCAGCCGGGACGGGAAAAAATGGTTGGCCGAGCTCGAGGCCAGGGAGAAAGAAGCCACCGGTATAAACACCCTTAAAGTAAGTTACAATAAGGTTTTCGGTTATTTTATCGAAGTGTCGAAAACGCGTTCAAAAGCGGTTCCTGTGCATTATGTGCGTAAACAGACGCTGGTCAATGCTGAGCGTTACATCACGGACGAACTGAAAAATTTTGAAGTAAAGGTCCTGGGAGCAGAAGACCAAAGGACTGCCCTTGAATACCAAATATTCAACGAGATTAAAAATGCGGTTGTCGACAACAACACGGCCATTCAAGGGGTGGCGTATTTTTTGGCCAGACTCGACTGCCTGTTGAATCTGGCTGAGATCGCCGATCAAAACGATTACCGCAGGCCGGAATTTAATACCCAGGGCTTCATTCAGATAGAAGACGGCCGACATCCGGTGGTGGAAAAAATGATTACCGGTGAGCGTTTCGTGCCGAATACGATCCGGATGGACAATACAGAAAATCAAATACTCATCATTACCGGACCCAATATGGCGGGCAAATCGACGGTGCTGCGGCAGGTGGCCCTCATGGTCCTTATGGCCCAGATGGGATCTTTTATTCCCGCTGCCAGGGCTTCCATCGGTACTACCGACAGAATATTTACCCGTGTCGGGGCTCTGGACAACCTTTCCCAAGGCCAGAGCACATTTATGGTGGAAATGCAAGAAACCGCAAATATTTTAAACAGCGCAACCTCCCAGAGCCTCGTTATCATGGATGAGATCGGGCGGGGAACCAGTACCTTCGACGGCCTCAGTATTGCGTGGGCGGTTGCGGAATACCTCCATGATTTAAAGGCCGGCGGCGTTAAAACCCTTTTTGCGACGCATTATCATGAATTAACGGAACTGGCACGTTTGAAGGATCGGATCAAAAATTACAACATTGCGGTCAAAGAATGGAATGATGAAATCATTTTCTTGCGAAAACTGGTGGAAGGGGGCACCAATCGGAGTTATGGGATACAAGTCGCCCGGCTGGCGGGTGTTCCGAATACCGTGATCCAGCGGGCGAAAAAGATTCTGTACGATATCGAAAATGATGAACATGGCTTAAAAGCGCTGCCAGCCCTTTGTGATGGCGAAGATCTTTCGAAAAGAGGACATGTGCAGCTCAATCTTTTTTCAAAAATGGATCATTTTATCCTTGAGAAACTTCAAAAAGTGGACATTTCGAAAATGACCCCCCTGGATGCTTTAAATTATCTGAACGAACTTCAGGAAAAGGCCAAAACCATTGTTATTGGATAGAATAAAATTAATTTTACCCTATATCCTGATCGTCTGTATACTTTCCATAACCGGACAGCAGGTGTCCTTTGCAGCCACTTCAAAAGGCAAATACCATCAGGCTGAAGCCTGCTATAAAAAACTTCGCCACAGTCCCACAAAGCAGAAATACCGGGAGAACTGGCTGCGCTGCATCGAAAAGTTCAAGGCGGTTTACCGCCATAACCCTTCAGGTTCGTGGGCCCCATCAGGACTTTATATGGCCGGCGTTTTGTATGAAGAACTTTATCGGCGGTCATTCAAAACGTCTGATAAAGAAAACGCCTTTGAGGTGTATGATCTTATTATAACCCGGTATCCAAAAAGCAAATACCGGCAAAAGGCTGAAAATGCCATACGCCGGCACGGCTTGAAAAAGACCCCGAAAACGACGTCCAGAAAAGCCATACCTGAAAAAAACAATGCCCGGTCTCCGGCGGACAGCATTGAAAAGGAAATAAAAAAATCATCGTCGACTCAAGACCGGGATACCAAGAAACCAAACCCCGCCGAAGCCGGGAACGCCGAAATTATCGGACTGCGGTACTGGTCCAATCCGAACTACACCCGTGTCGTCATCGATGCAGACAATGAAGTGTCCTACGCCCACAGACTTCTTAAAAAAGACACCGCCATCAACAAACCCCAACGTCTTTATATCGATTTAAACGACAGCAGACTGGGAAAAGACATCAAAAAACACATTCTCATCGATGACAATCTGCTCATGGATACGCGCGCCGGACAGTTTTCCTCGAATCAGGTTCGGGTGGTTGTGGATATCAAGTCTTTTAAAACGTATAAAATTTTTTCCCTCAAGAACCCTTTCAGGATTGTCATCGATGTATGGGGAAAAGCTGCAAAACCCACCCCATCGGTGGTAAAAACGGATACAAAAGGGGGTAAGATTCCCGCCGGCGCTTTGGCCAAACAGCTTGCACTGGGCGTAAGGCGTATTGTGATCGATCCGGGGCATGGGGGTCGGGATTATGGTGCGCCAGGTTATTTGAAAGGGGTTTATGAAAAAAATATTTCCCTGAAAGTGGCCCGGCGCCTGGCGAATAAGATTCGCAATAAGCTGCACTGCGAGGTGATCATGACCCGCAACAGCGATCGCAACCTTACGTTGGAGGAGCGAACCGCCATCGCAAATACAAAAAATGCGGATCTTTTTATTTCCATACACACCAATGCTTCCAGGGACCGGCGGGCCCACGGCATCGAAACATTTTTTCTGAATTTGGCCACAGACAATGATGCCATCTTGGTGGCAGCCAGAGAAAATGCCACGTCAACCAAAAATATCAGCGACCTGCAGTCCATTTTAAGCGATCTCATGCAGAACGCAAAAATCAATGAATCGAGCCGTCTGGCGGTCCATGTCCAAGGATCGTTGAAAAATCATTTGAGAAAGCACTACAGCCGGATAAAGGGTAAGGGGGTCAAACAGGCTCCGTTTTATGTTCTTCTGGGCGCCCAGATGCCGGCCATACTCATAGAGACTGCTTTTATCAGCAATTCTAGAGAATGCAAAAGACTTGTCAATGAAAAATATCAGGATCGAATGTGTGATGCCATCGTCAAAGGAATTCAGGCGTATGTCAGGGAAACAAATCCCACTGCATTCATGGAAAAGAACCCAAAAAAGGATTCGGGAAAATACGGAGGTTAAACCATGGCGTATAAAAACATTCTATTTAAAGTAGAAAAAGAGGTTGCAACGATAACGTTCAACAGGCCTGAAGTATTGAATGCATTGAACGAAGCATCGCTTCAAGAGTTTTCAAATGCCCTCGACGCGGTTGCTTCAGACGAAGACATCCGGGTCCTTGTCCTTACCGGCGCCGGAGAAAAATCTTTCGTTGCCGGTGCGGATATCACGGAATTTCTTAGATTCAACGTCCTTAAAGCTAAACTCTTTGCCGAAACGGGACATGGGCTGATCAATAGACTCCAAGAATTGCCGATACCCGTTATCGCGGCGGTCAACGGCTTTGCTCTGGGGGGCGGATGTGAGATTGTCCTTGGATGTGATTTTATCTACGCCGCTGAAAACGCAATGTTCGGTCTGCCGGAAATTAATCTTGGCATTATTCCCGGCTTTGGCGGCACACAGCGGTTGCCCAGACTAATCGGTAAGAACCTGGCCAAAGAAATGATATTCACCGGGAAGATGATTTCCGCAGCCGAAGCCCATGCGGTCGGGTGGGTCAATACCGTGTGCCCTCAGGATCAGCTCATGGCTGAAGTCATGAAGACCGCAGCAACCATCGCGTCAAAGGGAAAGGCTTCACTGCGTGCAGCAAAACAGGCCATCAACAGCGGTATGGATGTAGACCTCAAGACAGGCTGCAGAATAGAGATTGATGCCTTCGCCATCTGCCTGTCGAGCCCCGACGCAAAGGAAGGAACATTGGCTTTTCTCGAAAAACGGAAAGCAGACTTCAAGGGGACTTTACAAGAATAAATCTTTTCCCTTGACATATTTTTATGATTCCATTATAGCACCCTTCAAGTAAATATGGCTTTATAATATAGATCTTAAGGGCTTAATAAATGCGGTTTCGATTTTTCTACTTTGGTTTTTTTAGTTTTTTGGGTGGCTTCTTTTTTAGGAAGTCTATCCATGGGCTGGCAGGGTAGAAAACGACCAACTTCTTTAAAAACCATGGGTAGACAAGAAAAAAAATCAAACCCATGGTTTTCTTTTTAAAGGCTGTGGGGTTAAAACCTGCGGCCTTTTTTATTTTTAATCGTCATTCGGTTTGTAAGCATTTAAATTATTATATCATCCACCAAATTATCGTCAAAATAAAAACTTTTCTGAAAGGAGTTTTGGAATGATTCTCGACATCGGATTTGAAACCATGCCAAGAGAAGATCTCGAGGCCATCATACTGCGCCGGCTCAAAACCACAATTGATCGTGTTTATGCAAATGTCTCTTTTTACAGGAAAAAATTCGAGGAAAACCATCTATCGCCCAATGACATCCAGTCGATAGAAGATTTAAAGCGGATTCCGTTTACCACCAAAGAGGATCTCAGGGACAATTATCCCTTTGGAATGTTTTCCGTTCCCATGGAGAATGTTGTCCGGATCCATGCTTCGTCCGGAACCACGGGCAAACCGACCGTCGTGGGGTATACCGCAAGGGATGTGAATACCTGGGCCGAACTCATGGCCCGATCCCTGGCGGCCGGCGGGGCGACGCGTGAAGACATCATTCACAATGCATACGGATACGGGCTCTTTACCGGAGGACTGGGTATCCATTATGGCGCGGAAAAGCTCGGTGCTTCCGTCATCCCGGTTTCAGGGGGAAATACCAAGAGACAAATTGTGATCATGAAGGATTTCGGTCCCACCATATTGACGGCAACCCCCTCATATGCACTTCACCTCGCAGAAGTCGCCGAAGAGGTGGGCGTTTCTTTTAAAGATTTAAAATTTAAATATGGAATATTCGGGGCCGAACCCTGGTCGGAAAAAATGCGCGAGGAGATCGAACGGAAATTGAATTTGACGGCCGTCGATATATACGGCTTAAGCGAGGTGATCGGCCCAGGGGTTGCCATTGAGTGTCATGAAGCCAAGCGCGGACTGCACATCTTTGAAGATCATTTCATTCCTGAAATTATCGACCCTGTATCCGGAGACGTTCTTCCATACGGTGAAACCGGTGAGCTTGTTTTTACCACCATCACCAAGGAAGCATTCCCCGTTATCCGTTACCGGACGCGGGACATAACCTCTTTGAATCCCGAGCCGTGTATATGCGGCCGGACGCATATTCGAATGAATCGGGTGAGCGGCCGTACAGATGACATGCTGATCATCCGGGGCGTTAATGTATTTCCCTCTCAGATCGAAAGCGTCCTTATGGAAATGGATGCGGCTGAGCCCCATTACCAGCTTGTGGTCGACAGGGAGGACAATCTGGACACGTTGACCGTGCTGCTGGAAGTCGGTGAAGGCATCTTTTCCGATGAAGTCAAACATCTACAGAATCGGGAAAGGAATATCGCAAAAAATATAAAAGATTATCTCGGTGTTTCAGCCAGAGTGAAACTGGTGGAACCCAAGACCATTGCCCGCAGCGAGGGCAAGGCGGTCCGGGTGATCGACAATCG
>JAQYVT010000058.1 GCA_030145345.1 Desulfobacterales bacterium | reverse complement strand
AATGGACTTTGGTGTAGCCGTGGGTTACCGCCAGCCTGGCGGCGTGATAGGATTTCCATCAATTGTTGTCAGCGCAATAGAAGACCATGGGGGGGTCTTTGTCCTCGGGAAGGGCTTCGACGTCGAACTCGGCTTGGGCCAGATCGAAATCGGGCCGCTTGTGATCTTTGGGAACATCCATGGTGATGTGGACGGATCCGGCGGCGCGTCTCATGCACCAGTCGGTCATGTGAGTGAAGGCGGCGATGAGCATGCCCCCCTCGGACTGGATTTTGAGAGCTTCCTGCGGAGAAACGACCACCACACCTTCGAGGGTTTCTGGTGTTGAACTCATGTTAAACTCCTTTCTATGTGGTTTTTATACTGGTTGGACTACAACCGATTTCAAAAGCAACTTCAAGATTTATGCCAATTCCGTTAAACCCTCAAATATTGAAGCAAACCCGCGTTTATCGGCGATTTGTCGGACAATGAAGCCCGATTTGAGGTTGATTTTAGATCCAATTTGGAAAGTCGGGATTCCAAAATGGAGTTTGAAAACGGGGTCAATCTTTGACGGGCAATTGACAATCGGGAATAAATTATTCTATTTTGACAGAAATGAATCAAACCGCCACAGACGTCTCACAGCGCATATTCTACACACAAGTTGCCGGGTGCCGCCTCAGGGTCAAGGGCATTGAACCCGCGATTTCCGCGCAATCATTTCAAAAACCGACGCTGGTATTTCTGCATGAGGGACTGGGGTGTATCGAACTCTGGCGGGATTTTCCCGAGACAATTTGTGCGGCCACGGCGTGTACCGGGCTTGTGTATGATCGAAAGGGATACGGCGGCTCGGATCCCTACGGCGGCCCGTGGCCGCTCGATTATCTCCGCAAAGAATCCAAGGTTTACCTGCCCGGCCTGCTGAAAAATTGCGACCTTGAGCATGCTGTTCTGATCGGGCACAGCGACGGCGGCACCATCGGTTTGCTTACCGCGGCGTGCAACAGCAGCCGGGTACTCGGGGTCATCGCCGAGGCGGCTCACATTTTTGTCGAAGCGGTTACCCTCACCGGTATTCGCAATGCCATCGAGGCCTATGAGACCGGCGACCTGAAAAGCCGGCTGGCCCGCTTTCACGGCGAAAACACGGAAAACGTTTTCCGACGCTGGGCCGACCGCTGGCTGTCGCCTGATTTTTTCGACTGGAACATCGAAGCCTATCTTCCCGAAGTTGCCTGCCCCGTGCTGGCGCTCCAGGGGGAAAACGACGCGTACGGAACGGCGGCCCAACTCCAAGGGATTGCCGCAGGGGTTTCCGGTCCGGTTGAAGCAAAGCTGCTGCCCGGATGCGGCCATGTTCCCCATGTCCAAGCCCGGAGAGTGGTTTTGAAGGAAATGATCCGCTTCATCCATTCTCTTCTCCACAGATTATAAGTCCGGATTCCCAAGTAAAAGGCCCTGACGTATTCGGGTGGGCTCGTAAAAAGATAGGATCCAGCAGGGGAAACCCTATCTTTTTACATCCGGTGATCGTCTGGTAAAAAAGGCGTATGGTGAATCCATACGCCTTAATTGTTTGAGGCCTTCATAATGTTATTGGACATGGAATTGGAATCAAGGGTAAAACGCCTATGCACTCATGGTATATAGTTTGCTTTTGTAAGCCGCTGTTATCGTCCCCATGAGCTTTTCCAGATCCACCGGTTTTTTCAGATATTCAAATACACCCAGCCGGCGGGCTTCTTGTTCATCTTTTTTCGATCCATGGCCTGTCAGCATAATAATCTGAACCCCCGGGTAAGCCTTTTTGGTGCGCCGGATAACCTCCAGTCCGTCGATGCCGGGCATTTTAAGATCCAGAACCATGACATCCGGAAGCGCTTCATCCATAATCTCAAGGGCGCTTTCCCCGTTTAATGCAACATCTGATTTTAGGTCTCGCATCTCGATTCGCTCAGCGAGGGTCTTTACGAATTCTTCTTCATCATCGACCAGTAATACCTTCATCTCTTTCATTTTTTTTCTCCTTTATTGAGAGTGAGAAAAATTTATCAATGGGGTGCGCGCCCATGAAGGGAGTTTGCTCAACGTCAAATTATGAACGAACGCCTTGGTAAGTATCTGGCACGGCATTGGATGCAAAAGAGAACAACGTGAAATCATCAAAACTCGGCTAGGATTGTTCTTTTAATGTTTGGACCGTTTCAAGGTCGCACACATCGAAGGTCTGACCACATCCGCCGCAGATCATTTCACACGCATCGGGTTTTCGTGTTCTTCTTTGTTTCAATGCTGCTCGACATTCCGGACACTTCAGATCGGATTTCTTGTCTTGATTTTTTCCATTTATGGCACCCATGACAACCTCCATCGCTCGATGAACGATAATACGGTACGGCCGGTTAATGGCCATCGGCCGCTGTAGCATAACATACGACATAATGATAAATTGGCAAGGGACATGGAAAAAGCGATTAATAGGGTGTCCCTTGACGATCTTTTTTTTGAAAGTTTTCTAAAGCTTCGATCGGCTTCAGGGCCGGACTTAAAACAATTCAATGGGAATTTTCAGCAATGAAAGATTAAAGCAAATTGGATATTGAAACCAGTTCCACCCAAGGTCCCTTTTCATCCAGTTCCTGTTTGAAATTCCGGAGCGCCGTTAGCGTGGAAAGGTGCGGATGCCCGATGCCGATGGCAGCCCCATGTTTCAGGGCGTGTTGCTTTAAGTGTATGAGCTGCCGGCGGACCGCCTGTATATCCGGGGTATGGTCCAGGAAGACATTTCTCGGTGCGGTTCTCATGTTCAGCCGTCGGGCCATTTGGTAGGCCTGTGAATGCCTGCTGGTCAAGCTGTCCACAAAAAAAAGATCTTTCTTTTTGATTATTTTCAGCGCCTGAGCGACCTTGCTGGAGCAGGATGTAAACCTGGAGCCCATGTGGTTGTTCACCCCCGTTGCTTGGGGAATTTGGGACAGGTTCTGTTCGATGGTTTCTTCGATTTTGCGATTACCGTATGAGATGTAAACGGCGCCCGGCCCCGGGTGGATTTCGTTGCCGTAGGGTTCCATGGGCTGGTGCAGCATAACTTCATGGCCTTTTCCGGTGATTTCTTCGGCGAGACGGTTGGAATAGGGCAATTGGGGAAGTATGGAGAATGTCATCGGCATATTCAAGGCCAAAAACGCCTGGGCCCGGGGGACGCTATACCCGATGTCGTCAATGATCAAGGCGATCCTCGGGGCCTGGGCTGAAAAAGACATCCCTTGCCCTCGGGGTTGGGCCAGGGGCCAAATGGACTTTTCATTGGCTTCGGCCATGGAAAAAAAGTTCAGTCCGAACAGGGTGCCGGCGAGGTAGGTCAGGCCATTTATCAAGAAAAATCTTCGATGATTCCGCTGGGTTTCTTTTTCTTGATAGTTTCCCTTCATGATAGGTGTTGGATACAACTTATTGCGATAAAGGTCAAGGGAAAACACAACATGTTGTAATTTGGCAAAAAAAGATCAAATTCAAAACCTTGCGTGATGTTTGCTGAAAAATGGGATTCTGAACTGCACCGGGCAGGGCGTTTCCCGTCCTTCGGCAGGTTCAATCTTTACAATATCGTCATGAGGTGATATACACGCGGTTGCTTTTTCACACGTATAGACGGAGACCCCCCAACGATCGATTAATGTTTAACCCTAAATGAACGCAAACAAAACGGGAAGAATGTTAGATCTGTTAAATAAGGGAATCGTTAAAATCGATGTTCTATCGCATTGAAAATTTTGTCATCCGCTCCCCTTGGAGTTTCAGAAAGCCCAAAACGGGGGAGGACTGCCTGGTCCTGAAAGCCGCCCGATCGTTCCCCCCGGCCCATCCCTCCACCCGGGCAGCGCTGACCATTTTAAACCGGTTACCGATTAAAAAAGAAGCCAAAATCCTGGACATCGGATGCGGATCGGGCATCCTCGGGCTTTCAGCGGCCCTTAAAAACAAAGGCCGTGCACTGGGATGCGACATCTGTCCAAGGGCCATACAGGCCACCGGGCACAATGTACGCCTGAACCGGATGGAAGACAGGTTCCATTTTTTTCGGGGATCGGCGGATGCTGTGACCGGACCATTCGACTTGATTCTTGCCAACCTCCATGCCGTCATTCATAGGGAATTGTTCGATCACTATCAGCGTCTGTTACCCCGTGAGGGAGATTTGCTCGTGGTGTCCGGTTTCTTCGACGTTCATGCCGGGGAGGTGGAGAAGGCGCTGGCCCAGGGGGGGTTTAAAGTCATAGAAAGGGTGCAGGTGTATGCTTCTGCCCCGGTACTGGCAGAAGCACTTTCTGACACTTGGGTGGGATTTGGCTTCAAAAGGGTTGCAGGCCTCCCATGACGGACAAGGTCTAACCCTAATTGATCGTAAACAAACTGGGAAAATATTAGATGTCGACGATCTGCGTCTCTATGGAATTTCCCCGGATGTGAAGCAAGGCGAGGGACGCCGGAAAATTGCGGCGCGGCTGTGCGGCACTGCCGGGGTTCAAAAAGAGCACGCCGCTATTTTCAGCAACAGAAGGACAGTGTAAATGACCATGGATGACGGCGTCAAAGCCCGACTCCGAAAGGGCAATATCGAGTCTGTGAATATCGTGAATGACATACAGCAGAACGTCAGCGACTTCGACAGCCTCTGTTTCAGGGAGTTTTCTTAGGGATTGGACCTTATCCATGTTGCCCCGGACCGCCACCACCGGAGCGATGGTTTTCAGTTCCTTTAGAACATCGGCGCTGCCGACGTCTCCGGCATGAATGATGAGGTCGACGCCTTTAAGGGCTTTGACTGCCGTCGTCGGAAGAAGACCATGGGTGTCCGCAATGATCCCTACAACAACATTCCCCTTGTTTTCGAAATTAACCGGCATAAGCTCCTTCCCACCCGGCATGCAGCGAAAGCGATGGCCGGGATCTAATCTGCACTTTCAATAACAGTTCCTTTTTCATCCATATAATCTTGTTCTATGAGCCGTCTTTCTACGTTTTTCATTATATCCGGAAGAATATCTTTGCTCCATTGTTCACCGGGGCAGTGCCCTTGTGGTTTATGACACGAAGATCAATCTTCCACCTAAACTGATCGGTTCAAGGTTCTGGGTTCAAAGTTCAAGGGTTACAACCGATTGAAACTGATAAAAATATTGATCAAAATCCGGAATACCTGCCATAATCTATTGGGTGGAACGGTTTTGAACCCACGATGTAGCCGGTATCACATTGATGCGAGCTGTTTGAGGTTTTTCCAACCCGGAACGTTGAACCCTGAACCGCTCAACCTGGTTTCCAATCACCCCACCGTGTCAAGGTGGTTATTGACTTTTCTCCTTATCCGGCGGCACGGGTGCTTGATTTTGAAATACAGGCTCGATCATTTTGACCGGAAGACGGAGCGTTCTTTTCATAATTCCCAACAGTCCCGATCCCACCGCTGTGGGTGAAATCGGGGTTACCCGCGGATTGTTCAGATCTCCCGATATTCGAACCGGAATGGAGATCAAGGATCCCCCAAGGATATAGTTCATTCCCGGCAGATAATTGACGATAAGGTCGATGGTTTTTAACGGTGCCACCAGGGCCGTAATATCCATTTTTTTGTTGAAATAGTCGACATATCCATGACAGACGATCCCCATGGACATACCGTCGATGACCATTTCGGTTAAATTTAATATGCTCTTTTGAACATCTGCTTTGATATGGATGGAGTGGTAGCCAAACCCTTCTGCGGATAGATCCGGCATCTTCCCCTTAAACATTTCAGTGAACTGAATAAGATTGGAGATATCGATCAATACGCTATAAAATCTGCCCGCGTAGATCCGGCCCTCGGTGGCATCGAATTCTATATGTCCACCGATGGATTGGATCAGGTGTTCATCGTTACTATGGGCCGTCAGTTCTCCATCAAGATTGAAGTCGCCGTCCACTTTTGCGGCCTTGTCCAGCAAGCAGGAAATGAGGGATTTGAGTTTTTGTCCACCTGCAGACGGCTTCACATGGACGTTGATCTCCCCGGGCGATATTTTCAACGTGCCGGGTGTGGAAATGGTGCATAAATTCGCATTGGTGAGGGCAACATCGGCAGACCCATCATTGAAGATGATGTCGCCCTGGAAGGGATTCCAGGTGAACCCTTTGTAAGTCAGGTGTTCTGTTTTTAGTTTCAAGACGCCGCGTATGGGATTTGTCCATGCTTTTTCGCCCGTGGGGTTGTGGTCTTTTTTACGGTATGTATCCATGGCTTGAATGAGCTTGTCCAGATCGATTGCCTGGGAGAAGAGTTCCATATTCAAGTTGGGCATAGGGGCCGACAAATCCACATTTCCGCTAAGTTCAAATTGGTTGTCCGCCCACGACAATTTCGCGGATTCAACCTGAAGGTTATCCTTTATGGTTTCCAGAGAAAGGTCCTTGACAATCAACGGCCATGTGGATGTTCCCGGAAAGAAAAGATTGCTTGCCCGGACCTCGCCCTGGAGGGTCGAGTTCAAGGGTCGATCCAGAAGCACGCGGGCATGGAAGTTTCCCTTTATCCAGCCGTTTAGAATTTGATTTTCCACAACGATGCCATCCAGCGTCGATTTGTGTAAATTTCCGGCAAAGAAAAGGTCCGCCGTCCGGTTTTTTTGGGCAAATTTTATGGATGCCTGGGCGTCCTGGTCTAGGATGGCGAGTTTTTTAATGGTCAATGCATGGGGATTTGCATGAACCTCTGTTGAAACCTTGATTCCCGGCTGGAAAACCAGGTCTCCTGAAAAACCGGTTTCATGAGGATGGTTCCAGGTCAGATGCGCCGTTGAAACCGATATGGGCGGCTTCAAGTGGAGATGGGGCGGCAGTTTTAAAACGTCTGATATCCATCGGACTGAATCCGCGCCCAGGTCTCCCTGAAATGTGAGATCCACACGGCTTAAATCCTTCAGGTAATCTTTTAAATCCCCCGAAACCTTCAATGATGCGTCCAGGATTCGGGTTTGAAAATCAGAAATTGAAATATTCTCGGCAGTCGAGTTGAAAATTCCTTTTGTAACTTCCAACACGCCCGGAAACAGGGATGAATTTAAAACGACCTTCCGGGCCTCACCTTCAATTTGAAACTGATAATTATCCGGTTCAAAAAGCTTGCCTTGATATTGCATAGAAGACAATACAATGGCACCGTGAACACCCTGCAGATCATAACCTTTTTCGGAGATTATTTTAGAGGATATGAGCCATGGATATATCTCTTTTAAATCGATGACGGCCTTTCCGGAGGTAATTTTCAGTTCAGGTTCTCGATCCCAGGATGTCTGACTCGAAAGGGCCGTAAAAGAAGATTTCCCCATGCTTCCGCTCAGATTATTTACACCGGTCATGATCCCTTTGTAGAAATATTGCCCACTGTCAATTTTCAAAGGATACGGCAATCGCCGGTAATTTGCAGACAGATTAAATTGGGATACCGTCACCTTCGCATCTATGGAATCGATGCGGTCTCCGAGATAGAGTCTTCCCGTGGCCCTTCCTTTCGGGTTGTCAACGAGGGCCAATTCTTTGAGAAAGGCGTCATTTCTCACCACACGATTCAAAATCGGAGGAAGCTGTGACAGGTCTGCATCCACCGATATATCGAGATTAAAAAGGGCATCTTTGCCTTCGAGGCCCAACTTCAAGGTTCCATCGAGACATTGGGAGGTTTCCAGTTGTGCTTTAAGATCCTGACCGTGTAAGACACCTTTGGAAATCGTTACATTCCCTTCAACGCCCTCCAGGTCCAGGGCCACGCCGGGAACAAAAATCTTGCCGTCCAAAATGCCGCCGTGAAGGGTCATGTTCTTTAACGACCCTAAATCCGCCACGGAATTTGCATGGGCGGTATAATTGATAGCGGGAACTTTTCCGCCTTTTATGATCTTAAAAATATCCTGTACAACGGGGCTTTTTCCAAGCAGCTCCAGGGCGACCGCCCGTGTGGAAGGAACGTCTACGTTTGTGCCCGTAATCTCCAGGTCGAATTTCCTGGGTGTCGACGAAGACGAAGGCGTGAAATCCAATCTCCCGATCACATCCATCTCTGGATAATCGAGTTTGAGTTCGTCCAGGGTAAAGATTAATTTATTTTCATTCAGATCGACGCTGCCTTTGAGCCGTTTAATTTTCAAGCTGCATTCTTTTTCTCCCGGATGAATTGCCAGATCGAGGGCGGAACAACTCAAGTCTCCCTGGATAGATTTTATGCCGTCTGTCTTAAAATTGATATTCAGATTCACGGGGGAGGCTTGCACCTTATGATGGAGAAGTGAGAAAAGACGCCGGCTTAAAAATTGAGAATGGATCTGGGTTAACTTAATACTGCCGTGGCTTTTGAAATTTTCCGGGTTGACAGCGCCTTTTATGGAAATGCCTTCCCAGAGGGTGGACTTGCATTGGATATCAAAACTGATTTTGTGGGTTGTTTGGGCAATACGGGCATTGATGTCCTTAAACTTAAAACCGGCCGTTTTGTCTTCGATAAAATTGAGACGGCCGTTTTTCACGGATATGACAAACCCGGGGGCTTTTTCTGACAAAAAACTTAAGGTGTAACCGATCTTTTCTTCGAGATTCTCGAACAATACGGGCTTTAAATCATCTTCTTTTTTGCCTGGTGAGCCGCCAAGGGCGATTTTAACGTCCGGAGATTTGATGTCGATGCCGGCATTTTTAAATTTTCCCATGAACAGCGGCAGAATTTTAATGGAGACCGTCAACGACGACAGGGTTCCATGGGCGGTTCCGGGAACAGAGAAGTTGCCCTGATGAATGGTCAATTTAGGTTTCGGGAAGAAGGATACATCAAGGCGCTGAAATTCCACCTGGCCGTTGAGTGCTTGTGATATCTCAGCCTGAATTTTGTTTTTTATCGATTCGCGATGGATTATCCGGGCTGACAACACCATCAACACGGATAAAAATATGACAACGGCCATCAGAGATCCGATGGTCCATAAAAAAATCTTTGTGGGCTTGTTCATTTAAAAAAACACATTTCATGGATAGCGTGTAAAAGAAAAAAAAGCTTTTAAACCGGACCGGATCGTAAAATAAGCATTTTGGGCACGCCGAAAAAATATTCAATAGGCTTAGATTTTTTTAATCAATTTAAATCAATAGGTTAAAGCATAATATATCTGAAAAAAAATACGATATTTTTTTCGCAGATCATAGCCAATAATTGCAATTTAGTCCAGCGCTTTTATTTGACACACAGGCCGCTTTCCTCTATAAACGAATCGTACAGATCGAGTTGTAAAATTCCTCCGTGATTTTCTACCACGGGGCTTCGCCGGTTTGAACACGGAAGTCCGATACGATCCAATTATGGATGAAATCGTTAAAAGATTTTTTCCATGTAACCGAGGTGTCAAAACGGACTTTTCACCGAACCGAAATCGCTCAATTTAGGTAAAATAAAAACACATTGGAATTCGATTTTTTTCGGATTCTCTATCAACAGAAGGTAAGGGGTATATGTTGCAATCTGAGAAATTGTCCCAAATCAGTATCGAGAGCGAGATGAAAAAATCGTATCTCGATTATGCCATGAGTGTGATCATCGGCAGAGCGCTGCCGGAAGTTCGCGATGGGATGAAGCCGGTCCACCGACGCGTACTGTATGCAATGAGAGAGCTGAAAAACGACTGGAACAAGCCGTATAAAAAATCGGCCCGTATCGTGGGGGATGTCATCGGCAAATATCATCCCCATGGCGATACCGCTGTGTATGATACCATTGTGCGGATGGCCCAGGAATTTTCTTTAAGGTATCCTTTGGTAGACGGCCAGGGAAACTTTGGGTCTGTGGATGGAGATCCTGCGGCAGCCATGCGGTATACGGAAATCAGAATGATGCGTGTGGCCCATGAAATGCTGGAGGATTTGGACAAAGAGACCGTCGATTTCGTCTCCAATTATGATGAATCCTTGACAGAGCCGACCGTACTGCCTGCTAAGGTCCCCAATCTTTTGATCAACGGTTCTTCGGGCATCGCCGTCGGCATGGCCACCAATATTCCACCGCACAATCTTTTTGAAGTCATTGAAGCCATAAAGGCCATCATCGACAACCCTGAAATTACCTGGGAAAGGCTGCTGGATTACATTCCGGGTCCTGACTTTCCCACGGCCGGTATTATCTACGGTACTCGGGGAATTTATGACGCATATCGAAGCGGCCGGGGCATTATCCGGATTCGTGCCAGAGCCGTTGTGGAGAAAGACAAAAGAACCGGAAGAGAAACGATAGTCGTTACAGAGCTTCCGTATCAGGTAAACAAGGCGAGGGTTATCGAAAAAATTGCCGACCTGATGAGAAACAAGCGGATCGAGGGGCTACGGTATGTTAGGGACGAATCGGATCGGGAAGGGATGCGGATCGCACTCGGGTTGAAAAAAAATCAGGTTGCGGGAGTGGTTGTCAATCAGCTTTACAAACACACACAGATGGAGAACAGCTTCGGAATTATCTTTCTTGCGGTTGTGAACAACCAGCCTCAACTTCTTACCATCAAAGAAATCCTTGAGTATTTTATACTTCACCGCAAGGAGATCGTTGTCCGGCGGACCCGGTATGACCTGAAAAAAGCTGAAGCACGGGCGCACATACTCGAAGGCTTGAAAACCGCTTTAGAAAACCTCGATGACGTCGTTTTTCTGATCCGAGAGTCCAAAACACCCCTTGAGGCCAAAACAGGACTGATGGAGAGTTTCAACCTGACTCAAATTCAGGCCCAGGCCATACTCGACATGCGACTCCAGAGGCTCACCGGGCTTGAACAGGAAAAAATTATCGAGGAGTATAAAAATATTATTAAGGATATCGCCTGGTACAGGGAAATCCTCGGCAGTGAACGTCTTGTTGAGAATATTATCAAGGATGAACTTACGAAGATCCAAGAGGAGTTTGGAGACCCGCGTCGGACTGAGATTGTCGAATCTACAAAAGAGATAACCATTGAAGACATGATCGTCGAAGAGGACATGGTTGTTACGATTTCAAAGAGCGGCTATATAAAACGGAATCCGATTACCCTTTACCGGCAGCAGCACCGGGGCGGCAAAGGTAAGACAGCCATGGGCGTAAAGGACGATGATTTTGTCGCCGACCTTTTTGTGGCCTCCACCCACCACACCTTCCTCTTTTTCACAAACCAGGGCAGGGTGTATTGGTGCAAGGTATACGACATTCCACAAGCCGGCCGTGCCAGCCGCGGTAAAGCGATTGTTAATCTTCTTAATCTGGGTGCAGATGAAAAACTTACCACGGTACTTGCCGTGCCGACATTTGAACCGGGGTATCATATTATAATGGCAACCCGAAGCGGCCTGATAAAAAAGACAGATCTCATGGCGTTCTCCAGACCCAGGGCCGGGGGCATTATCGCCCTAACTCTGCTTCCGGATGACGAGCTGATTGCAGCACGGATTACGGATGGAACCCAGAACGTCTTTTTGGGATCGGCCAAGGGAAAATCGATCCGTTTCCACGAGTCTGATGTTCGACCCAGCGGCCGAGTCGCAAGGGGCGTACGGGGGTTGAGGCTTGCTTCCGGAGACCGGATTGTTGGAATGGAAGTTTTAAGCCATGGCCAAACCCTGTTTGCTGCAACGGAAAACGGCTTTGGAAAGCGGACGTCCATTGATGAATATCCGCTTCAAAGACGCGGTGGAAAAGGTGTTATTACCATCAAGACCACCCAGCGAAACGGACTGGTGGTCGGGATACGTCTGGTGGATGAAAACGATGATCTGATGCTCATGAACGACTCGGGAAAGCTGATACGCATATCTGTCGGCGGCATTTCGGTCATCAGCCGTAACACTCAGGGGGTGAAGCTCATCGAGATGATTCCCGGAGAAAAGGTGGCCGGAGTGGTGAGGCTGGCAGAAAAGGTGGCCGAAGTGGTGAGGCTGGCAGAAAAGGAAGATGGTTTGGTTGATAAAAAGGTGTCTGAACAGTGAACCTACACGTAGATGTGAATAAAATAAAGATTGGTGTCGTGGGCGCCGGAAGCTGGGGTACCGCCTTGGCCAACCTTCTGGGGCACAAAGGTTTTAAAATAGATTTGTGGGTGTTCGAAAAGGAAGTAAAAGAACAGATCGAATCATCCAGAGAGAACAAAGTTTTTCTCCCCGGCGTTTCCCTTTCAAGGAATATATCTCCTTCCAACGATCTGGCCGGCGTGGTCAACGGAAAAGATCTTGTGCTGGTGGTCGTTCCGTCACATGTCATGCGGGAGATAGGAAAAAAGATCCAGGGCGATATTTCGCCGGAGACGGTCATCGTGTCGGCATCTAAAGGGATCGAGAACAAGACCCACTTGACCATGTCCGGCATACTGAGACAGATTCTGTATGACACGCCGGAAGATTCCTTTGCGGTTCTTTCAGGGCCGAGTTTTGCCCGGGAAGTTGCCGGGAAAATTCCCACCGTCGTTGCCGCTGCATCCAAGGATCAGAACGTGGCCGGATTTGTTCAGCATGTATTTGCAACGCCATATTTTAGGGTTTACACAAACAACGACATGGTCGGCGTTGAACTGGGCGGCGCGGTAAAAAATGTTATTGCCATCGCTTCCGGAACCATAGAAGGTCTCGGGCTTGGGTTAAATGCGAGGGCAGCCCTTATTGCCAGAGGCCTGACAGAGATTCGTCGCCTGGGATTGAAGCTTGGCGCCAACCCGCGAACTTTTGCCGGAATCGCCGGTGTCGGCGACCTGGTTTTGACCTGCACCGGAGATGTCAGCAGAAACTACACCGTCGGGAAAAAAATAGGGGAGGGGATGAAGTTGAATGATATCCTCTCTGAAATGCGAATGGTGGCAGAAGGGGTTAAAACCGCCAAATCGGTTTACAACCTGTCACGAAAGCTCGGCGTGGAAATGCCCATTTGCCATGAAGTATATCGGATTCTTTACGAGGATCTATCCCCCAAAAAGGCTGTACACAGATTGATGACACGCGCCCTCAAACACGAGCTGGACGAGGTGTAAACCGAGATGGGGTACGAAAATATTCGGCCCAATAAGGGGAAAGGACACCGGAAAAGGCTTCGGGAAAAATTTCTTGAATCAGGTCTTGACGGATTTCATGACTATGAAGTTGTCGAGCTGCTGCTGACACTGGGGATGCCGCGGAAAGACTGCAAGGATGCTGCAAAGGCCGCCATGACACAATTCAAAACCCTCCAGGGCGTGCTTGAAGCTTCTCCAAAAGCGCTTTGCGAGGTTCCAGGGATCGGTCCAAAAAATCTATTGGGAATCAAGCTGATCAAGGCGGTGGCGGACCGCTACCTTAAAAAACGCCTGTTGCACAAAGACGCCCTCAACAACTCCAAGGAACTTTTCGAATATCTTTACCACAGCATAAGGGACAAGACCCGAGAATGCTTTAATGTTGTTTTCCTCGATGCAAAAAACAGAGTTGTTGCAACGGAGACACTCTTTGAAGGGACTTTAACCGCCAGTTCGGTTTATCCCAGAGAAGTGGTTCTTGCCGCCCTTAATCATCATGCTGCTGCGCTGATTTTCGCCCATAACCATCCGTCCGGGGATCCGAAACCGTCCCAGGAAGACGTCGCCATTACACGCCAGCTCGTTTTTGCGTGCAAGGTGGTCGGCATAACGGTACATGAGCATCTCATCATAGGGAATAATCGTTACTTCAGCTTTGCGGATGAAGGGTATATCTCCCGGATGAATCGCGAATGTGATATGCAGAACACGTAAGGTTGAAGATTCTCTGGAGCCCGGTTGAAACGGGATCTGCTCCCCAGTTAAATGGAAAAGACAGATAGGTTTCACCCCAGTACGATAGTAAACTAGCTGCGGGGCGGGCGGGGTAAACTTTGCGTCAACACCCTTGCGGGGAATGCCCTTGGCCTGTTGAATTGCACCAGGGAGCGTATTCCCCCACAGCGTGTTGGAGCGCATCGGAAATCCCGCCTTGGGGGGCTGCAGGGAGCTTCAATCCCCGAAGGGCAATTCAACCGGGGGAGCTGTTACCGTTCGGAATCGAATGCCCATTGACCGGCAACCGGAAAGAAATGAACGATATCCATGAAAAATATCCCGACTGTTTCGGCCAGCTGAAAACGGTTTTTCCTAAAGGACCGGACGATCTGAGAAACACACCGGAGACGTGTCTGGAATGCGCGTACAAAACAGCGTGTCTGCGATCCGCCATGGAGGGATCCGACGGACTGAAGGTCCGGGGAGAAATTGTCGACAGGGCGTATCGATCCGGGATTTTGAGCTTTTTTCAAAGATGGTCCCAAAAGAAAGACCTTCAGCAGAGACTCGACAAGAAGACGAAACCCTAATCAAACGTTTTGGAAATTCTATCCCGCCCTTGCAGTGGCCGGCGCGATGAGGTGAACCGACTTGGGGCAAAAGGAGAGGCTTTATGAAAACCATAAAAGATGTCGATATTTCAGGAAAAAGGGTCTTTATCAGGGTTGATTTTAATGTTCCACTGGACGAGCATCAGAACATCACCGATGATTCCCGAATTCGGGCTGTTTTGGGGACCCTGGAATATGCCCTGGACCATAACGCCAAACTGATCATTGCCTCACATATCGGCAGACCCAACGGGAAGATCGTGCCTGAACTGAGCCTTTCTCCCGTGGCCAAGCGCCTGGGCAGATTCCTTAGAAAAGATGTTATCATGGCCAAAGACAGTATCGGTTCGGATGTAAAAACCCTTATCGATCAAATGAAGCCGGGCCATATCGTCCTGCTTGAGAATTTGCGGTACCATCCCGAAGAACAGAAAAATGAAGATACATTTGCAAAGGCTTTGGCTGAGCTCTGCGATGTTTACATAAATGACGCCTTTGCCGTATCTCACCGGATCAATGCATCGGTGGTCGCCGTAACAAAATTTGCGCCGGTATCGGCAGCGGGGTTTTTGCTTCAAAAGGAACTTGGCTATTTTAAAAATGCGCTGGCTGATGCGAAACGACCGCTGGTTGCCATTGTGGGGGGGGCAAAGGTGTCCAGCAAAATAGGCGCATTGGAAAATATGCTCCACCATGTTGACAAGTTCATCATCGGCGGTGCCATGGCAAATACTTTCCTTAAAAGCGTCGGCTACGATTTGGGAAAATCAAAAGTGGAAATGGATCTTATTGAAGTTGCCGGCACTATTATGAAAAAGGCGGCCGAACGCGGCATAAAGTTTTATCTTCCGGTGGATGCTGTGGTGGCAAGCGATTTTGATGCCGGTGCTGAAATTAAAATTGTTCCGATTCAGGAGATTCCTGAAAAGTGGATGGCTTTGGATATCGGTCCTGCCACATCTCTGCTATATTCCCAGGCGTTATATGATGCAAAGACCATTATCTGGAACGGTCCTATGGGCGTATTTGAGATGGATGCCTTCAGCCGGGGAACATTTGCTATGGCGCGCAGCGTGGCCAATTCTCATGCCCTTTCGATCGTTGGCGGTGGCGACACAGATGTTGCCATACACAAAAGCGGCGAAACCGATAGAATAACCTATATTTCCACCGGTGGGGGAGCCTTCCTCGCCCTCATGGAAGGGAAGACGTTGCCGGCTGTAGCTGCACTGGATAATGCTTAACCCGAAAAAATTATCGAATGTCTCTTAAGACTTTTTCCCGAAAATATAGTATTCTCTTTATCGCGGTCCTATGCGCCCTTGTTTTTCTGGGATATATGAACCGAATCTACCTGTGGGAAAAAATCACCGCTTTCTACCATCTTTTTACGGACAGAGATCAGATCAAAGTCTTTATCGCTTCTTTTGGCAGCGGCGCACCTTTAGTTTTCATCATCATTCAGATACTTCAGGTGCTCCTGGCACCGTTTCCAGGTGAAGCCACAGGCTTTATCGGCGGGTTTTTATTCGGCCCGGCAAAGGGTTTTTTATATTCGAGTGTCGGTCTGACCCTAGGATCGTTACTCAATTTTTCAATCGGTCGTTTTTTGGGAAAACATTATGTCAGAAAGCTCATTCCCGCACGTCAACTGGAACGTCTGGACAGGATTGTTAAACGCCAAGGCGTCATCGTTCTGTTCGTCTTATTTCTTTTTCCCGGCTTTCCTAAAGACTACCTGTGCTTATTTCTCGGATTGAGCGCCATACCTTTAACGGTTTTCATGCTGATCGCAACCATCGGACGGATGCCGGGAACATTGATGTTAAGTCTTCAAGGCTCGTATGTTTTTGAACAGAGATACGGTCTGTTTGCATTGATTATGGGTGTATGCCTTATCATCGTTTTTCTGGCCTACACCTATAGAGACGCCTTGTATCGATGGCTTGAAAGATTTAACGGGAACCGATGAACCTTAGGTTAGTCGTTGACGTTTTCCTAAATTAGTGCTATTAAAAGACAAATCAAACAACAATTCAGCAAGTTTTTCCACATGAAGCAAACCGAAAGGAGCGGAGGTTGGCATTTTGGTGTGTAAGAGAAGAGCTGAGTCAGAAAAACAGACTCCGGCGTTCTTATTACGAGTTGCTGCGGGACGAGCTGGATCAGCAGATGCTTCAGTATGCCCTGATCGATTCTTATAATAAATTTATTCTTAAAAAGACCCCATATCCCTTTGTTGAAAAGCGGGAGCTGAAGCCCCGCGCACGTATTCCGGCTGTGGAATATGAATCCCAAAATGCGTTTCTGGTGATTTTTTTAGAAGATAGCATCCCTGCAATTCACAAAAAATATATCCGATTTTATCAAACCAATAGAACCACCAAGGCCAATCTTCTCCGGTATGGAAACCTTCCGCTTTCAGGTAAATTTGATAGAAATCAGAAATACCTGGAGTCTGCCCATTTCCACGGTTTAATTGAGATTCTGCTGCCCGTTGATTATGCACTCCTCATCCAGAGGGATACCGCCAGCAAAAAAAGGGATCGATTCAGCCTTTCACATTTTCATGTGAAAATCGACTGGCCCATTGCAGATGCAGCCGAAGATCTGGCCATCAGCCTACGATATATCTCAAAGGATTTGTATGAACGCGGAGTTAAATACGCCGAAGATATTCAGAAAAAATTTTTCGAGTATTACTGTCTTCCTTCTGAAGTGGGCGGCCGAAGAACAGCCGCTATTGTTGCGGCCCAGTATTTAAAGAAAACTATGTGTATTTCCACGATTTATGCCGGAAGCAGCGAGTCGAGGGCATTGATACGGATTTCAGAGAGGGGTGTTTCAAAATCGATTCTAATGACGCTGACGGAAGATGAAATGGCCCAGATTGCAGAGGCAAATAACATGACGCCCCGCACCTTCAAAAAAAATTATGTCGTGACCCGCACAAAAAACAAAGGCGTCTGTATTTTCCAGGCCACATACTCCTTTACCAATCACGCCAGGCCGCCGGACGACGGCAAGTTGCGGGACATCAAACCCGACTTGAATTGGCTGACCGTCGGCGGACAGCATATTCTGCCGAAACCGGGTGTCTGGAAGAATCCTCCGATTTCTTTGAATTTTATATACACCTAAACCACCGCTTCTAATTATTATTGCTACACCCGAATCGTTTCGGTTCGGTTCCTTTCTTAAAAAGCGCTGAAACAGCATGGGGTGAATCATCCGTTACACGGCAGCCGGTTGACGGATCCATGGGCACTTTTACGACCGCGTCCGGCATGTCAAAATGTTGTAAGGGCTTGTCTAAAAGTGCTTTGGCCATAAATTCGATCCAGATGGGAAGTGCTGCTTTAGCCCCGGTTTCCCCTTTGCCGAGGGTTGTAAACGAATCCTGTCCCACCCACACTCCGGTGGCTATCGACGGTGAGAAACCGATAAAAAGAGCGTCTTTAAAGTTGTTGGTGGTGCCGGTCTTCCCGACAACAGGACGTTGGATTACCCGTGCTTTCTTTCCGGTGCCTTCCTGAATGACGCCGCAGAGCATATCCGTTATAATCGACGCACCTGCTCGTGACATCACCACTTTTTTTTGGGGTTTTACCCGCCATATCACCCGGCCCCTTCGATCGACGACTTCCATGACCCCATAAGGTTTTATCAGTTCTCCCTTATTGGGAAAAACCGTGTACGCTGCCGTTAGATTTATCAACGTTACTTCGGATGTGCCGAGGGCCAGTGAAAGGTTCGGATACAGGTTGGATTCAATCCCCAGGGTGTGTCCAAACCTTGCCACTGAAGAAGCACCCAGCATTTCAATGAGCCTGACTGCCGGAATATTTTCCGAAAGTGCCAGCGCCATTCTGAGTGTCATTTCGCCTTTATAGCCACCGGAAAAATTTTCCGGTCTCCAGTCTTTTTTCCGGTTCCCAGCTCTGAAAACCACGGGGGCGTCGAGAATCGTTTTGCTCTGGGTGAAGCCCTGTTCGACGGCGTATGCATAGACCACGGGTTTAAATGCAGATCCAGGTTGTCTTCTCGCGTCTGTTGCCCTGTTGAACGGGGATTTTGAAAAATCTCTGCCCCCGATCATCGCTAAAATACCACCGGTCTGTACATTCAGGGAGATCAGTGCGCATTGGGGGGCGGGGGTTTTAACTCCGTTACGTTTCATCCGCCTTTCAAGTTCTGAAAGTCCGCTTTCCACTGCAAGTTCC
The DNA here is from genome assembly GCA_030145345.1 of Desulfobacterales bacterium. GTDB lineage: Bacteria > Desulfobacterota > Desulfobacteria > Desulfobacterales > UBA11574 > JAAXQD01. The sequence goes on along the minus strand of JAQYVT010000058.1, from coordinate 1,558 downwards.
GCTGCCTTTTGCATTTTGAAATCGAGGGTTGTAACAACGGTCAGTCCCGCTTTATAAAGGCTTGACGAACCTAAAGTGTTTTCAAGAAAAATTTTGACCTGATTTACAAAGTAGGGCGCTTTAAGCAGATTATGGCGTTGTTTTGCAAGATGCAAGGGTTCTTCTTTTGCTCGATTAAATTCCGTTTCAGTAATAATGCCTGTTTCTTCCATCTGTCTTAGGACAATATTTCTGCGTTTTAGGGCAAGATCTTTGTTAACCAGAGGGGAGTATCGGGACGGTGCTTTGGGTAGACTTGCCAACATCGCACACTCGGCAAGGCCGAGGTTTTTTACGGGTTTGCCGAAAAATATTTTGGCGGCCGATTCGACACCGTAAGCACCGCTGCCAAAGTATATCTGATTCAGGTAAAGCTCTATAATTTCATCTTTTGTGTATCGTCGTTCTATCTGAAATGCTAGAAATGCTTCCTTTATTTTGCGCAATAAGGTTTTCCGAGGGGTTAGAAAAAGGGTTTTGGCAAGTTGCTGGGTGATGGTACTGGCCCCTTCAACAAATTCTCCTGCACGGATATCTTTGATGATGGCCCTGAAAATCCCTTTTAGATCGATGCCGCTGTGTTGATAAAAGTTTCGGTCTTCTGTGGCAACGAGCGCTTTCGTAAGGTAAGATGGAATGACTTCGAGGGAAACAGGATCCCTTTTTTCTACAAAAAGTTCGGCCAGGAGCACGTTATCTGCTGAATAAATTCGCGTAATGGAAGAGGGTGTAAATGTTTTAAGGCTTAGAATCTGAGGAAGGTCATGGGTCAGGGCTAAGAAAGCACCGCCCATAACACCGAAAACAGCGCCGCAGAAAAAAAGAAGTAGTATTGCGACATTTTTTTTATTAAAACGAAATCCGGTCATAACTTTTCCATTGATATTTATTGACTGTCACGCGTGATGCATGTAAAACCCGGTAACGAATAACGTATCCATTGAGCCCATTGAAAAAAATATCGCATTCAGAATAACCCATAACCCATGACACCCGATGGTGTGTTTTCACGTGATCGGGATGATCGTCCAGGAGAATTAAAATGACCCATCATCATCAACATGATCATGATCATGAGATACGGAGCACCTTATCGTTTGATGAAAAAATGATCAAACTGCTTGAACACTGGATAAAGCATAATGATGATCATGCTGAAACATACAGGGATTGGGCGCAAAAAGCAAAAGAGAAAAACATGCGCAAGGCGGGTTCATTGCTGGAAGATGCAGCTGAGATGACCCGGATGATCAGCAAAAAGTTTGAAGAAGCCGCGGCACTTATTATGAAGGAGTAAATATCCGGGTCCAGAGAGCCCGGCTTTGGGTTACCCCTGGAAGGGGTTTTTTAGTTAAAGCCGTATAAGTTAAAAGTGTCTAAAGTGATCTAAAGTGCCTAAAGTTATGGTGTTGCTTCGCTCCGCTGATTTTATAAAATTGGCAGAATTCCTTAACTTTAGCTCACTTTAAACTTTAGTTCACTTCAAACTCTTGGAGCGTTTCTCCAGGCTGAGCCGGAG
>JAQYVT010000175.1 GCA_030145345.1 Desulfobacterales bacterium | reverse complement strand
ACTATTTGTTTAACTATGGCAAAAGAAAGTAAACTCGTTTCGTATATCTTGCAGCATCCTTTTGGTGTCGGGAGAGGTATAAGGACTCCAAAGACTGCTCAAGAAGGTTATTCAAATACAGTTGCTAAAATCTCGTACAGGAAAACTATTTTTGAAAAAATTGGCCAATTCGATGAGGATTTTGTGCGTGGTCAAGATAAAGAAATGAACCATCGTTTATTGCAATTAGGTGGGAAAATTTGGCTAAATCCAAAAATTATTTCAACATATTACTCTCGATCGTCAATTGGTAAAATGTTAAAAGCGGCCTTTTTTACTAGTTATTACATGGGTTTTTTTGTAAGAAAGTATCGGAAGATACCTGGGGTAAAGTATATTGTTCCAGGTTCTAGTGTTGTTGTTTTCTTTATTCTTTTGATTTTTGCATTAGTAAGTGATGTTGGTTTTTTTATTTTTTTATCTTCTCTTTCTGTTTATCATATTTTTGCACTTGTTTCTTCTGTTAATTTTTGGAAGCAAGAGCACTATGGTTTTCTCCTGTTACCATTCTTGTTCTGGGCTTTACATGCTAGTTATGGGTTAGGGTTGATCGCTGGAATTGTGAATCACAAGAGTATCAAAAAGGGTAACCATATATTTACCCGATAAATTCCTGGTCGTTGACGGCGGGACGTTTGTGTGTGGGGCGATCTGTTGGCGTAGAGTGAATTGCATGAAGAGATTGTTTGATTTGATATTGGCACTAAGTGTGACGGTTGCTTTAGCACTGCCCATTGTGCTGGTAGCGTTGCTGGTTACGTGTACTTCCAAAGGTTCTGCTTTTTACTGGTCCGACCGGGTGGGTCGATATAATAACCTATTTAAGATGCCCAAGTTCCGGAGTATGAAAGTCGACACCCCGGCAGTGGCCACCCATCTATTGGCTGACCCCAAAAGCGTCCTGACGCCAATCGGCAACCTCCTTCGCAAGTCAAGCTTGGATGAATTGCCGCAGCTCTGGTCGATTCTCAAGGGTGATATGAGTTTTGTGGGGCCACGTCCGGCTCTGTTCAACCAAGATGATTTAATCGCCCTGCGTACCGAGAAGGGTGTGCATGTGTTGACTCCGGGTCTTACCGGCTGGGCCCAGGTGAATGGCCGTGATGAACTGCCCATTCCTGTGAAGGTCGGCTTTGATGAGTATTACCTGAAAAATCGTTCCCTGTGGCTGGACATGAAGATTCTGTCCTTAACCTTTTTAAAGGTTGTGCGGCGCCATGGGGTGGCGCATTGAGAGTAGTCCCAAGGCGTTGTTCTGACGACGTTGGATTTCTTTTTTTGTCATGCTCTTTTTTATTTGGGATTTGTTTCTAACAGATTGAAGCACCCTTTGTCCTTCGCGGCCGGTCCAAATTCCCGCAACCGGTTCCAAATGTCAGCTGAATACTATCTCTGTATGCCTATCAATTATTGATCTTGCCTTAAACCCTTTGATAATGCATAATACACAGCTGCTTGGAGGTGAATCATTTAATTCTGTTATTTAACTGTGGGTGCTATGTCTATATTAAAGAAAACTCCTTTTAATCGGTTCTTTTTTTTCGCTTTTTTGGATGTGTTCATTCTCTCCTTTTCGGTGTACGTCGCTTTTCTGCTTCGCTTTGGCGGAGAGATTTCGGTTTTTCACCAGACCATGCTCCTGTCTGTGATTATGCTGTTTGTGCCGGTGCAGTTGCTGGTTTTTGGGATCTTCCGCGTTTATCGGTCGAGTTGGTCCTACTTCGGCATGTACGAAATGTGGAACATTGTCAAGGCGATGGTCGTTTCGTTTTTTGTTTTGGCAGGAATATCCTTGTTGTTGCGGGATTTTGAATTTTTTTCTCGTCTTCCCCGTTCCATCCTCTTCATCAATTTTTTCACCGCCCTGTTCTTTGCCAGCGCTTTGCGGATCTCCAAACGTTTTTATCTTCATATCCTGAAGAGGCAGAATGGTTCTAGTCTAGGCAAGGCTGCGTTGGTGGTTGGCGCCGGCAATGCCGGTGAGCAGTTGGTGCGGGACATGAAGCGTAATCCGGATCCTGCCTATCGGCCCGTTGGTTTTGTTGATGATGATTCCCGGAAGAAAAAGCTGAATATCCACGGGGTCAAGGTGTATGGTGGCCGTGATAAGTTGGCGGAATTGGTCGATCGTCTTGACGTAGAGGCGGTTATTTTGGCCATTCCTTCGGCGTCGCCGAAAGAGATTCGCTCCATTCTAGACTTTGTCCATAAGGCTGGCATAACCGAGATCAAGACCATCCCCGGTTTGAACGAGATTCTTGGCGGCAAGGTGGCGTTGACCGATCTCAAGGAAATTCGTATTGAAGATATCCTCGGCCGTGAGCAGGCCGAAGTAGATCAGCAGTTAATTACCCGCAGTTTGCGCGGCAAGCGGATCATGGTTACCGGGGCCGGTGGTTCCATCGGTTCAGAACTGTTGCGGCAGGTGATCCATTTTAAGCCGGAGCGAGTGATTGCCCTTGATATCGACGAGACGGAACTATTCAACATGGAGCAAGAGTTAAAAGGGCAGACTGAAGGGGTCCGGGTCTGTCCGGTGGTGGCTGATGTGCGGGACCGGGCCAAGATGCATTGGGTCTATGACAACCATCGTCCCCATGTGGTTTTTCATGCCGCCGCCTACAAACATGTGCCGATCATGGAGGAGTATCCGGAAGAAGCGATCAAGGCCAATATCTTTGGCACTCGGCTGGTGGCTGAGCTTGCCGTCGAGTTTGGGGTGGAACGGTTTGTGATGGTCTCAACCGACAAGGCGGTGCGGCCCACCAATGTTATGGGCGCGACCAAGAGGGTGGCGGAGAAAATCGTCAAGGAATTGAATGAACAAGGCGTGACCCGTTTTGCCTCGGTTCGTTTCGGTAATGTGGTCGGCAGTCGCGGCAGCGTAATCCCCATCTTCCAGAAACAGATTCGCGCCGGGGGGCCGGTGACGGTTACCCATGCCGAGATGACCCGCTACTTCATGTCCATCCCCGAATCAGTGCTGCTGATCCTTCAGGCCGGGGCCATGGCCACCGGCGGCGAGGTCTATGTCCTTGAAATGGGTGATCCGGTCAAGATCATTGATATGGCCAAAGAGATGATCCGTTTACACGGCCTGGAGCCGGATGTTGATATCCCCATTGTTTTTTCCGGTATCCGCCCCGGTGAAAAGATGTACGAGGAATTGCTTACCGTTCAGGAGAATGTCGAACACACCAGTCATCCGAAGATTTACAAGGCGCAGGATTCCAATCGGCTTGATCACGTTCTTGACAAAATCGGCAAACTGGAACCCCTGGTGCTTGTCCCTGATCCGGTTGTATTACGTTCCTCTTTGAGGGAACTGGTTTCGTCTTACCGGCCGGAGTTGGTTGCCAACAGCAGTCCCAAAGGCCGGATTGTACCATTGAACGTTCCTCAACGAGCGGCAACGCAAAATCCATAATCCAGGCTTTTTGTTTTTTAGTTTGGCGAGCTAATCTTTTTCTCGCTTTTGCAGGGGAGAGAGGGAGGTGGGGCCGGATTCATCAAGAGGAACGTTTCTGTTTCGCGACCACTGTTTTGATTCATTGTTGCTGGTGGTAAACGTACAGAGTTTGCACGGAATACCCGGCCCGGAGGATATCTTTTTCTCCGGGCCGGGTATTTTTTTACTTGTCGTCCACGCTAATATCGTTCCGCAACTTTTCAACAGTTTTGGCGCCAATGCCCTTGACGTGAGCCAGATCTCCCACCGTTAAAAAAGGCCCATGGGCTTCACGATATGTGACTATGGTCTGTGCTTTGCTGGGACCGATGCCGGCCAGTGTTTC
>JAQYVT010000174.1 GCA_030145345.1 Desulfobacterales bacterium | reverse complement strand
GACTCTTCACAGCGCCCCATGTCGTTCAGCGCAAATGCCTTAAGCTGCATGGCTCCCGTGTTTCCCGGTCTGAGGGCCAGTTCTTTGTCGCAACAAAAAACGGCCTCTTCCAAAAGCCCTTTTTCAGCCAGCTTCGAGGCACCCTCCATCCAGGATATTTTGTCCTCTGAACTAACGTCGATGACTTTCATCATCACAGCCTCGTAGGTTCCCTCGACGGATTGATTTCCGGTCCGCGCCACGGGGACGTCATGGCCGGGGAGTATATTTTCAATCTCTTTTTTCATGAGCTGCTTGAGCCCGTACAAATAATGGTCCAGGCTTCCGCCGCCGGCTTTATCAGCGTCTGACATGGCGTTGGGCAGTACGGTGTCGCCGGTAATGGCGGTTTTGGTCTCTTGGTGATACAGGCAGATGCTGTCGATGGTGTGGCCGGGCGTGTGAATCACTTCCCATTTATGGCCGCCCAAATCAAGGGTTTCTCCCCCTTCAATTTCGGTCGGAGTGAATCCGTACTCTTGAAGCGTTTTTTTAAACTCCATGGGACCGGCGGCATGCAGGATAATTTCGATCTCTTTTTTTTCCCAGATCGGAGGATATCTTAAAAATTCGAAGACGCCCATGCAGTGATCCCTATGCCCATGGGTGAGAACGATCTTTTTGATGTCCAGAATACTGAACCCTAATTTTTCAAGTTCATTGAAAATGGTATAATCATTTCCCGGATCCACGATGGTCAGGAAATTTCCGGCCAGCGCATAGACATTGCTGGAATGGTGATATCCGATAAGAAACTTGCTGTTTTCAAAGACAGGATGGTCAATCTTCATGATTTCGGCAATAGACAGCCATCCTGGGTGATCCGGTTCTTCTTCGGGATACACCTCATCCTCTACCAGCGGTTTTGGTTCTTCATCCGGGTTCTGTTGATCTTGTTTCTTGGTTTCTTCGGTCATTTTGTTTCCTTTATCAATGTTTCAATGTTAGTTCCTTAACAATTATGATGGCAAAAAACTTACTTTCCGCCACCAAGGCACAAAGACATAAAGAAAAACATAAAAAATTAGCTTTGTGTCTTGGTGCCTTGGTGGCAAACAATTTTTAGTCTCACTGTTTCAAGGGTTTAGTTAATAGTATATAAAAGGAAAAATAACAAGTCTATTTGCAAAAAAACCCCCTCTCCGGTCAAGCCGAAAAGGGGGATTTCAATTTCGAATTGGCCTCTCCCCTGCAAGCAGGGGAGAGGGTGTTGGTTATGGGTTAATGATGGCTACCCGATGTAGTCAATGGTAAAATCCAGTTTCATCTTGTCATCCGGCCACCACTTCTTGCTCATCTTTTCCTCGCCGGGGTATACGTCTTTGCCGTCAATCGTCTCGATAAGCAGATCGGCAAACATAAATGCGGTAAGCTTGTATTTTGTTACGACATCCGGCGGAACCAAAACAACAATACCGGTCTCCTTGCTGGTCTCCCACTCAAACGCTTCATTTGGAGCTGCGAATTCCTCGCCGGTTGTGCCGGCGTAAAGCTTGAGCAGCTTGCCGGAAACCTTCATTCCCGGCTTCATGTCAAACTCCTCATACAACTCATCGGATATGTGCCACCAAATGGCTCTCATGTTCAACGCGATATATCCTTTGACGAGCATGGGATCAAAGCCGCAGATACCCACACGACATTTTTCAGGCATATCAAACCTCCTTTTTACTTTCGTTGATTTCCACTTTGCTTAACTGGTCGCGAAGATCTTCAACCTGGCTATAGCAGTAATTCATGAACTCGCTGGCCTCGGATTGGCTGAGATGTTTGGCCTCAAGCAATCTTGTGACATAGGGATAAAGCTGCGAATCGATTTCTTCTTGAAATTCCAAAAGCACATATTCGTTATCCCCGTCCGGGGATGCCCAACCCAAAAAACCTCTTTTCCAGTTGTTCAGCATCCCCTTGAGGGTATCGAGTTCCTTGATTACATTTTCTTCCATGCTACTTCTTCTTCCTGTCTTCAAAGGCATAGCATTTCTTGACCACGTTGAAGTCTGCTACGCACCAGTAATGGGGCCAGTGGATCTTCTTGCACCAACCGATGATGTCTGCGGGCGGAAACTTGGAGCCCTTGAGAACCGGCTTCAAACCGGTGCAATTCCAGCATATGTGATCACTCGATTTTTCCGGAATCATTATGTTTTCCAGAAATTCTTCAGGTGTTAATTCTGCCATAAGACACTCCTTTCTTTTTTACCAGTCTTTGACTTCGCCTGCGGCGAGTTTCTGCTGATACTCTTCCCAGACTTCGGGCGACAGTTTCTGAATATCCCAGTTGAAAGGGAACTGTCCGGCCAAACCGGCCGACGGCGGCTGCGGGCGCCATCCCCGCATCGGCCGGCCCCGAATACTGAACTTGCACATGTCAGCGGTACCCGTCAACCAGGATCTGGGCTTGCACTCGTATGGACGGGTTCGGCCCTCGACACCGGGTCTGTAGTTGGAATAGCCGTCATAGGGTTTGTCCGCATACAGCGGCAGAATGTCAGGTTTCTCACCGGGTCTTTCTTCAGGACCCTTGTACATAAACCCATTAATCATATGGATGTAGTACACCGTACCGCACTCGGCACAACCGATCGTGCCTTCCCAGTTCCAGAAATAGTATGGGTCGAGGTAGTTGATGGTGTCGCAATCTTTTCCATCCACTTTATTTTTGCACCAAATTATATCACACACTGTACCACCTCCTTATTTATATCCAAGCCTTGTCATACCACTCCTGGATCTGGCTTTGCGATATACCGAGCCAGTTCTGGTAGACTTTTTTATTGTCCGCACCCACCGGACGCCAGTGCCAGTTGATCCTGCGCGGGGTTTTTTCCATCAGTCCGCAACTGTAGCCGGAGTGGACCAGCATATCGCCGAACAACGGATCGTCCAGCCAGCGGACCGTGCCTCTTTCCCGGTAGTGCGGGCTCTCGTAAACCTCGCGGTCGTTTCTAACCGGTTCGGCCAGAATGCCGGCATCTTGCAGGATCTTGGCAACTTCGGACCGGGTTTTGTCTTCGGCCCATTTTTCCAGAGCGGTGTAAATTTCAACCTGAGCTTCGCCTTCGCAGCGTTCATTATGAGATTTATACTTCTCATAAAGATTATTCATGCCGGTAATGGCGCACAGCTCCTTGAAGTCCGCGTCCTGGAAGGCGCTGACCATGACATAGCGCGCACAGAATTGGTCCTGCGGGTTGTCGGCATCCGGAAAATCGGACTTGCCGCACAGGATGATGCCGTGGGCACAGAGCTGGGTATCCCAGTTGCCCCAGCGTTGACGCACGATACCGAACTTGCCGTACATGGGCAATGTGTGTCCGAGCATCCGGGTGGGGACCTGTACCTGGGAGAATTCGATCATGGTGCCCAGGCCGGTCTTTCTGCGGTGATGAATGGCCGCCAGAATCGAACAGGTGATGATGTTGCCGGATTGCCAGTCAATGACCCAGTTGGTCTGCTTGGTGCAATGCCCGCCCATGTAATCGTGCATACCGGTTATGGAGGCGAGTCCGGCGTGGGCCTGGCCCAAAATGTCGTAAGAACCGCCGAAGATTTTAGGACCGTAACCGAAACCGCCGCCCCAAACATAGATGAACCGGGGGTTGATTTCGGAAAGTTGCCGGTAGCCCAACTTCCACTTGTCCATGGTGCCCGGGCGATACAGCTCGGTGAGCCCGTCGAACTTTTTCACCAGCCCGTAAAAGATTTCCACCATCTCGGGAATGTGGTAGTCCATGGTCAAAAAGTACTTGTTGGAATTGGCGTTGGTGAACCCGAGACCGGTTCCGGTCATGGGCCGGGTATCATGGAGCGGATACAAATAGCACTCGTTAAACGGGGAGGTGTGCCGC
>JAQYVT010000057.1 GCA_030145345.1 Desulfobacterales bacterium | reverse complement strand
TGAAACGCTCAATTTAGGTAATATTTTCTTGCACCCCTCATAAAACAGTGTTAGGAACATCCATTATCGGGGCGTGGCGCAGCCTGGAAGCGCGCCTGCTTTGGGAGCAGGAAGTCGGAGGTTCAAATCCTCTCGCCCCGACCAACGACACAAATAAAAACGGGCGGTTCTAATGAGCCGCCCGTTTTTTTATGGGCCTTTGGAATAGGTGTTGGGGGGTAGGTTGACAAGAAAATGGACAAGTTTGCGGATGTGTCTTTATAACCAAAATAAAAAATATTTAATAAGTATAATCTGTTAGGATTATTAAAACCTGAAAGATGACCACTCTTTTGGATTTGGGAAATCGAAATTGTAATGGAAATATCTGTAAGGTAAACTCGTCCCAGCTTTTAACCATTTCCAAGTTGAGTTTTTTCCTTCTTCTAAGTATCTATAAAGCTTTTCATCAAGATTCTGAGCTAAATTCTCTCCAATACAAATACCATTGGAAAGTGCTAATGACTGAAGCTTTGATGCACGGTTTGCGGCGTCGCCAACAACGGTTAAGAAATTGGTGTTTTTCATACCAATCCTTGAAATTAGGATTTCCTCCATATCTATGCCGATCCGGAAGTTCATTAATGGAAAATTATTCTTCGTTAAAAAAGGTTGAATATCATTCTCCATTAAATATCTCATCGCCATAGCACACTCAATTGCATCAGTGGCAATTTTTTTGTAATCTGCATATTCCGATCGATCGGAATCGGTGTTCGCGATCGATCGGAATATGCATCAAGTGGTTGGAGAACCAACATATCATCGTTCTTCAGGATCTCAGGGATTTACAAACACCGGTGAGCATTGATGCTTACCCAGTTGAATGTATTGACGGTACAACCAAGCTTATGGCCTGCCGAATAGGGGTGGTGGAAGGGGACACGGTTGACTTGCGCCTTTGCCCCCCAAATAGCCTTACGCAATAGCAAGAAGCGGACGTCCAGCGCTATCAGCAAAGGGCGGTCCGCAGAGAAAGCAAAACATCAAAAATGTTTTTCGCCTTAAATCCTAATTTCCCAAGGGTGCTTCAAGAATTGAGAACAACATAAACTGTATAGAAATTGCGAAACGTCAATTCAAGCCCCTTTACTGGCTGTTTTATGGGAGTCTCCCGGCTTTGCCGGGGGACTCTTTTTGGACCTATGGTTGTTGATTAGACAGGTGCTGGATAACCAAAAAATCTGATTCTAGGATGATGATTCTATGCACAATATTCTAAGACTCTAAGCTTCTCAAAAATACAAACTGGTAAGTTTAGGGGTTTTTCTTAATCTGCTCGCTATACTGGGTAGTGTAGTTTCCATGTTTTACGCGAAACCTGCACTTACTTTAATGTACATAGCAATCAGTTGGACCGCCGATCACTGCTGTAAACAACAGGTTTTTGTGGTCCTAAATTATTTGTGATAAGGTTTTTCAATAAGGGCAAACTCATTTCAAAGGGTTTGCCTTTTTTGCATTTCTGTAAGAAATAAGATATATGTACTATCAATTGAGATGCTTTGAACTGTCGTTTTGGCAAGAAAGCACAACATTGGAAATAGTGAAATTCAGCTTAATTAATCTATCAACTCCTTTATTTCATTCAATTCATTCCACCATTCAACACCACAAAGTAGTATAACTATTTAAAATCTTTATTTTATTGACAAAATCAATGCTTTAAAATAGTGTATTGAGACAGATCTCTACCGAAATCTGACCTCTCTCTATATTCGATTTCCATTGTGTAACACTTCTTATTCTCCTGACCTAATTCTCGATTTGCTTCTCTTTATCTGATGTTTCGTCACTTCAATCATTTAACCTCTATACAGGAGGTTGCCCCATGGAGAAACCCCTTTAAATTTGCTTGTTTTGCTTCTGACAGGACGCTATTCGTTTCGTTGGGAGTAGCAGATCATATCAAGCAGGATTCTCTCGACATCGAGGAATTTATATGCAGAGATTGTACTTTCGTGTCCTAAATGTCATCTACCCAATTTTTACACAACGCGTAATACCATCATAAAGTTAACTGACCAATAAATTATGTTGATACTTAGAGAGAACTGTCAAAAACTGTTTGTTATTAAACTATTCTAATATAGGAGGGTAATATGAGATTTCTTTTAAGCCATAAAACAGTTATTATTATTTTAGCTTGCTTTGTTCTGTTTTCGGGTTGTGCTACGCCGACTAAAAATGTTTTACCGCCGTCAGATTTCATGGCTCAAAAAGGCACAATTGGCATTATCACAATTACGACAAATGAAAGTCACAAAGGGACTGCAGATTATTACAATTTAGGTACACAGGGTATACTGGATTACGCTATTATTAGAAACGGAGACATGGTGAAACAATTGATCAATTGTTTAAATAAAGAGGAAATCGCCCCTATTGTAAAAAAGTATTATCTGAACTTGTTTAGAGATGGTTTTTCTCGCGAGGGATTTAAGGTTAAGACTGTTAATACTGCCTATGACCATAAAAACCTTGCTAAGCTTGAAAAAAGTAAATTAATGACAGGAAGGCCAGGTGATGAGATGATGTATTTTTCAACTATTTATGATCTCAAATCCATATCTGATGAGCTTCAGGCTGATTACTTAATGGTTTTGGAGATACATCGTTTTGGTGTGAAAAGAAACTATTATGGAATTATGCCAAAAACCCCACCTTCCGCCTGGACTGCACTAAAATGCACTTTGATTGAAACAGCATCTAACAAGATTATTGCGGAACACTTTTCAGAGAAAGCTATATTAATAGAGGAATGGGAAGAACCACCCGATTTCCCTAAGCTAATGAAGGCCACATTAACATCATTCAAAGGTACAATTGATGACGTCTTCACAGGATTTTTTGGACAGGCCCCGTAATCTATGTATCCATGGTTAATATAATAACCTTTCAAAAGCCCCGTCCAAGTCAAGATGAACTTTCCAGCAAAAGCTGATAGTTTTTAATTTTCCATACCTATAAATTGCAAACAGCTTGACAAAACGATCACAATGACGTGGATTTAAGGGTCATAGAGCAGAATCCCGAGAATATTATAATAGCTGAAACTAACCAGATGATATTCCTACAAGCAAACAATTAAATGTTTACAAAAGGTGATGATTTACCTTTTATGCATTAAAGATTCCTTTACGAAATCATCAACCATAAGCAGTGGATACCTGCTATATCTCTGGAAATCTAAGGTCGGTTAAATTGGTTGTGATATCAAACTCTGGGGATTGAACTGTCAAGGGATGTTTTGACCCGCCTTACGATTATGTCAAATCAAGTCTAGGTTGGGACAACTAAACCGTATTAAACGCTATTCGTTGAATCCCTTGGTTTTATACCCCTCATCATTGAACATTTGCGCTATCGCCGAATAAGACCTTCCTCCAACACTCAAGATCGAAATTCAATTTCCGAACCGCATCCAAACCCCCCATGTCTCAAGGTCTTCCAGCTCATCTTCCTTCTGGTCATTAAGTGAACTAAAGAAATCCTTACGGCTACCAAACCTCTATTTCATCTGACACGTAAACCTTGCTATAAAATATGCCTTGCTTTTTGGCACGGTTAAAACATCCTTTCGTTGGCTCTGGAACAGGTAATCATCATCTTGATTCTGCTTTGAGTTCAGTAAGGTCTGGATGGCTTTTACACGGGCTTTATTTAGGTTGATACGTCTTGGCTTGCCGGTTTTCTTTTCCTTGATTTCAACCGTATCCCCGTCCTTCAAATCTTTTACATGTCCGACCTTAAGCCTTAATATGTCTGACGCTCTTAATTTAGGCAGGAATCTTTTATCTTGGGAAATTGCACATTCGTATCGTTAATGTTGAATTATTAAAGGCCGTAAAAGTTTTGATTTGTGATCATAAGCTTGAGAACTTTATCTGCACTAGAAGATTAAAGGGAATTGCCGTTGTCTCAGCAGAAGGCCTGGCTGATGGAGATTGTCGAGGAGATAAGGGTCTGTAGGGGTATGTAAATCGAGATCCGTTTCCGAAAAGTGCCGATAGGCGTGTAGGATACCCATCTACAGACAAGCAAGATGGGGCAATTCATTTTTGCCGCGCCCCTTAGGTCTCAGTCCAATGCTCAACAATAAGTATGCTCGCAGCGCCTTCACCAATATTCGTTACGCCGACGAACCTTTGACCATCGCTGCTCACGTCGTACCGATTGATGATGGATAACCCGAGTTGTTTCCATTCAAACAGTTTCTTGGGAATACCGATCTTGGGCCTGGACCCCGCACCAACCTTGGCGGCCATGAGGGTGTCCCCCTCTACGTAGAAGAGTTCATCCCCTTTGCCGTTCCACCGTGGATACATTCCTCCGTTCAAAGAGACCTGCCATTCGACCGTCCCGCTTGGGAAGGGTCTCAGGTAGATCTCCCATGGGCCGGATACATTCGACATGTATGCCACGAAGCGACTGTCGGGAGACAATTGTGGCAAGGCATCCTCAAAGGGACTCTGAAGAAAAGGGACGAATTCGGCGTGAGCCCCGGTAGGTTTATTCTTCGCCGCCGCATCCATCGCAAGGTACCAGATGTCGTGTTTGGTCTCCACGGCCCGCATGTGAAACGCCAGGTATTTACCATCTTTAGACCAGTCCGGACTGAATTTGTCGGCCACCCCCCCAACGAGGGGTTTTGAATTGACCCGCGGATCGAGGGTTTTGACAAAGATATCTGACAAGCCGTTTAGGTCAGATACATAAGCGATCCGGTCCCCGCCGGGAGCCCAGGTGGGCTCACCGTCCCGCGCATTGTCATAGGTCAGCCGCTTTTTTGTGCCGTGCATAACGTCGATGATCCAGATGTCTTCAAAAGTTTTGTCAAAGGCATCGATCGCCACCTTGCTTCCATCGGCAGAAAGAGAAACCCCTCCGATCTCGGTGCCCGGAAGCGGTGGGCCAATGGTTCCCAGAACCTGGCCGCTACGGTCAAGCCAAACCAGCTGTTCACTGACTTGGGGGTCGGATATGTACACGAGTGTGCCGTCCGATGAGACGCTTGGCCAACCGCTGTCTTGGGCAATCTGAAAGGGCTCACCCGTCGCCTTCAATTTGGATAGGGAGAAGGGTACGGCCCAAACGCTGATGTTGTTTATCCAACCTCGCTGGTAAAGGATGTGACCCGATGTGCAATAGACTGGAAAGGCTATTCTCTCGCCGCGATGCTGGACGATGGTTTTCCTCGAATCACCTGATTTTACGACCAACTCGCAGGAACTGTCGGGATGTACTATCGCAAACAAAAGGCCTTTGCCGTGGGGTAAAAACTGAGGCGTCTGGTAATATTCTCCATTTGCGGGCTCGGAGAGTAAGAGGGGTTCGGGTTCTCCGCCCCGGGCATCGACTTTATACAAGTCCCGGCCGGAGGTGAGATCACCGCCCCAGACATCGAAAACGATCTTTCCGTCACTCCCCCAGGTTGCGGCCTTCGTGAATCCTCTTCCTGAGATGTCACAAACAACTGTGCTGGGTCCTCCAAGGGCACGCACTTTGTTAATGGCCCGGCCCAAGTCCGAAAAATAACCCACGAACTCGCTATCGGCAGACCAGAAGGGCTGTCCTGCTGCGCCCTGTGTGTTTGGGATCTCCCGCCGTTCCTTCTTATCAAGATCGCGTACGAACAGTCGTGAGTTTTCGACGTATGCGATCATTTTACCGTTGGGGGAGATTGATGCCCCTCTATCCGTTGCAGGCGTCAAAACTCCCTCTGTTTGAATTTCGAATATTCGCAAAGTCTTTTCAATCGGTGCGGGGCTTCGTCCAGATAAAAACCAGCCCGCGGCCACACCCAGGGCAAGAAAAATCACTGATGACAAGAGCTGCACCGGCCATTTACGAGTAGATTTTGCCTTTGCAGCTTTTTCCGTGCCTGTTGCTGTACGGTTGTCCACGAGCATGACATTGGCATCCACGTCTCTTTTGACCGCGCCAAGATCATTCAGCAAGTCGAGGGCTGTCTGGTATCGTTTCCGGAGATCTTTCTGAAGGGCTTTTGTGATCACATACCCCAAAAGATAGGGCAGACCCGGCTTGGTTACCGTGACGGCCTGGGGGTCGTCCTTGAGAAGACTCGTGATCAATTCCTGGATGGTTTGCCCCTTGAAGGGCTTTTTCCCGGTCAACGCCTCGTACATGACCACGCCGAAGCTGAAGATATCGGTTCGTTGGTCAACCCGTTTCCCCGTGGCCTGTTCGGGGGACATGTAGGCTGGCGATCCCATGATCGTCCCGATCTGGGTCATGCCGGCATCAGGCGCAGAAGCATCTGCATCTTGGGTATCGCGTCGGTGGATTCGGGCAAGCCCAAAGTCGAGTATTTTAGGGCAATTCTCCCGGGTAATCATGATGTTTCCGGGCTTGATGTCACGGTGGATGATCCCTTTTTCGCGGGCATGTGCCAAGGCCTCGGATAAAGGGATGAACCATTCTAGAAAAACATCGAGCTGAAGGCCGTCTTTGGGAATGAGCCCTTTGAGTGACTCTCCTTCCAGATACTCCATGGCAATGAAATACTGGCCGTTGACCTTTTCTACTGCATAAATCGTGGCGATGTTGGGGTGATTGAGCTTCGCGGCGGCTTCCGCCTCGATTTGAAAGCGACGCAAAGAATCCTGATTTTCGCGGAGATCCTGAGATAGGACCTTCAGGGCGACACGGCGCTTGAGTCGCGTATCTTTCGCAAGATAAACAACTCCCATGCTCCCTTTACCGAGTTCCCTAAGTATTTGATAGTGGAGGAGGGTTTTTCCTTCCATTATTCCCAAAATCAAAGTTACGTCAGATATTACAATTGGCAAACGTAAAGCCAAGCAAATCCCAACTGTAACCTTTGTCAAATCATTTTAGCCCGGTGTAAAAAAATATCGGTATTTAATCTCATATCAACTGAGAATGAAATAAGATTTTTTGCGATACTTAGGATCTGTCATGAAATAGACAGTGCATTGATTAAAACTCGCTTTTTGAGAGCAAATTTAGCTAACATATAATTTATACGGTAGCCGGATGAATAACAATATCTTGCACTGCCCAATATAGAACATATATTTTTGTCCCTATACCGACGATTGGAATACTGATACATATTACGAATCGAATTGTCAACCCGGCAATTTTTATCCAAATTTGTAAATTTACATGAATTTTGGGCGAAAAACACCCGTCTGCCCAAGAGGGGATTTTCTTGAAAGTAGGCTTAAACCGAATAATCAGGGTCGATAATGGAGTCATCGCAAAGAAAATATTGCTGGAGGATTTTAGGTATGCTAAATATGAAATGCCGGTGGGGAACTGATTTGATGAATCTTGACAGAGCGATTTCCAAAATTCCACCACCCACTTTTGATGAATAAGATGTGCGACCCCGACGTCTTCCTTAAGGAGTTGCTGTAGCCGCACATTTCAGCCCATAAAGATGAGAAGGCTACGTCAGACCCATAGGGCGGATGGCAATATCCAACAGCAATGGAATGAAAGGCAACCCCTCAAGTCACGACGACGTTTTCCTCATTGTTTTCAGGAAAGATTAGGTCCTTTTTTTTATGGTATTTTCAAGCACTTTTTTTCTATTTGCCTTTCTCCCAGCGGTCATCATTTGCTATTATACCCAGCGGCTGCTGTTCAAGAACAGACTGCGCAATGTCGTCCTTCTTGTTTTCAGTTACATGTTTTACCTCTATGGCGCTGCGGGTTTTCTTCTGATCCTCGTATTTTCGACCCTCGCAGACTATCTGTTCGGCCTCCTTATCGACCGAGATCATCGCCGCAAGCGCTTGTGGTTGAGTTTCTCGGTCCTCCTCAACATAGGGCTTTTGGCCTATTTTAAGTACGCAAATTTTTTTATCGAGGAACTGGGCGTAATTTTGCAATACCCGGGCTTTTCTCCGGCAGGATGGGAAAAAGTCATCCTTCCCATCGGAATTTCATTTTTTACGTTTCAGAAGCTGAGTTATGTCATCGATGTCTACCGAGGAAAGTGCCGGGCGCTTGTCAATGTCGTCGACTTTGCACTTTACGTCGCTATGTTTTCACAGTTAATCGCAGGTCCAATCATTCGATTTCGTGATATCCGCGTCCAGCTCAAAGAACGAAAGGAGTCTTGGGATCTTTTCTATATGGGCGCCATGCGTTTTTGCTGGGGGCTGGCAAAGAAGGTGATCATCGCCAATTCCTGCGGTCAGATTGCCGACGTTGTGTTTGGGATCGGCTTACCGTCACTTGACACAAAGACCGCCTGGCTAGGCTCCGTTGCATACGGCCTGCAGATCTATGTTGACTTTTCTGCCTATTCCGACATGGCCCTGGGGCTTGGGATGCTGTTCGGGTTTAAATTCTTGGAGAATTTCAATCTCCCCTATTCGGCCATTAGCATCACGGATTTCTGGCGGCGCTGGCACATATCTCTGAGCCAATGGTTTAGAGACTATCTCTATATCCCATTGGGAGGAAATCGGCACGGGACCTTGAGAACATATATGAACCTAATGGTTGTGTTCGTCTTATGCGGACTCTGGCATGGAGCGAATTGGACATTTCTTCTCTGGGGCATCTACCATGGCGTATTCCTGATGATCGAGCGTGCTACGCGCTTGCGTGATGTTGCTCCCGAAAGATATTCGGCAATACGAAGAGCGGTTACCTTATTCATTGTGACGGTGGGATGGGTATTGTTTCGTTCAGAGGATATCTCCCAGGCAAAAGGGTTCCTGGGGGTGATGTTTATGCCGGTCAACCTTCCGGTCTCATATGAACTCAGTCTGGCGCTGAACTACCGGAACGTTCTTTTCATGCTGGCGGGAGCAACGTCTTTCTTGTTGCCCGGCAGATTTTCGGGGGTAACCTTTCTGATGAAGCGAAAGCGGGCGTTTTTGGTGATTGCAAGTCTTGTCGCAATCCTGTTGATGCTTCCATATAGTGCTGCTCTGATTACCGGCGGCTTGAACAATCCTTTTATTTACTTCCGGTTCTGAAAGTGACATGAAAAAACTATTTTCATTGATATTCATTTTTCTTTTGCTTTCTCCTGCAGGGGTGTGGGTGACGGGTATAGACGTTGGCATCCATATGGATCGTCTGGGGCTAAAACCACCCCGGTTTTATAAGGAGGTTCTTTTTGACAATGAATATTACCTTTCCTTTGATCAGTATTTCAAAGACAATTTCTCCCTGCGAGGTCCGCTGATTTTCGCAAAAAACTGGCTGGACTACCATTTATTCCGAACTACGGACTCTCGCGAGGTCCACGTGGGTTTGGACGGATGGCTCTACAACTACAGATCCATCGAAGACTATCGGAAAGAAGCATGCAACAACAAAGCGTATGCTGAACAGTTGGTCCTGGAACTTCACGCTCTTGAAAAGATCACCGAGGCTTCGGGGCGTCGGTTTTTCTTCACTATTGTTCCTAACAAGCCCACTATTTATCCAGAATTCGTGGGTTTTGTGCCAAAGGGCGATCAATGCGATATCAGCCTGTACGATCTGTTCCTGGAAAACGTCACAGCCTACCCCCTGAGAAGTTTTATAAGGCTCGACCGCTCGCTGAAGGATGAGAAAAAGAACCCGGCTTTGCTTTACGACAAGACCGGCACTCAATGGAACAGCATGGGCGCTATGGTCGCGGCAAAAACCATTTTCAAGAACGTTTTCAACGAACAAGGTAAGGAGGCCGCTCCAGATTTCGAACCTCTCTATACCAGTGTCGCTGGTGACCTCACCGGCAAACTCATGGGGCTTCCGGTTGCCCGTGAGGAGAAATCTATCAGACACTTAAAAGGTTTTGACCGGTCCGGCTTGCCTTCGGCAGCCGTCTATGGCGACGCCTTTATGTCGAACCTAATCCCTTACATGGCAGGCATGTTTAAAAAGCTTGATATGATCTCGACCGACCACATCCCATCAAGACAGCATGGGGAGAACTTGAAGTCGTACGACATTATTCTGATTGAGAGAGCCGAAGCCGAGATAGGGACAATAAATCTTGAACTCGACAGGATTTTCTCGGCGCTGGAGGCTGAAGCGCCGGCCTTGGTCAGGCACAATCTCGACCTGAAGGAAGTCGTGCCGGTTTCTCAAATTTCCCTGGATGCCCGAATGGAAGGCCTGGCGATAAAGTCCGTTGGCTCCGAGTCCATTTTCGAGTTTACATCCATACCCGCCTCAAATGACAAAACGTTCAAGGTGTTGAAGATGTCGATTGAGTCACAAAGCCCGGACATTATGACATTCGACTACATGACCGACCAGCCCCTCGTCATACAAAGACCTCTCAAAGCGGGGATTGTAAACGTTTATTTGCCCCTGCCTTTTGGAAAATCTCTCTCTTTGCGTATTAACCCGGGCAACAATGCAGGTCTTTTCCTTCTAAGGTCGGCAGAAATACTCGATTTTCCAAGTATTCCTGATGTGGATCGGCCCATTGAGAGAGAGACGACCGTTGCCGAATTTGACCCAAAAAAGAGGCTGGCGCTTCAGAGCGGGGAAGCAGGTAAACCTACCGTGGTTCAGGAAACGGATGCGACCTTGCCTGTTGTCTCAAAAACCAATATGGCCGTGAAAAATACTGCCGATGATACACTGTTGCGAGAGATGGAGGGATCGGTTTCAGAGGAGTCTTCGATACAAATAACCGACTTTAAGGAAGGACGAATTTTCCAGCGAAAGGGAACCATCGGGAGCATCATCATTTCAGGCGTTTACACAGGACTTCCCAGAGCTATAGAAGCCAGAGTCCTCAGGAACGGAACTTCCGAAGAGGTCGTACCATGGACGGTGGTCGACCCTTCTCCGAGAAACGGTATTTTTTTGGGGGAGCTCAGCGGTGTGCCCCAGGGCGGGTGGTACAATATCCAGGTGCGCGATAGCAGAAACCATGCGGTCTCAAGCCGCGGATCGCACAAATGGGCCGTGGGGATCCTGGTCGCATGTCTTGGACAATCCAACATGAAGGAGTGGTTCCATACGGGTACGGACTTGAGTTCAGACACGCTGCTTCGAAAACATACGGACAAGGGATGGTCCGAGTTGGGCACACGAGGTAATGCGGCAATTGCTTTCGGGAACAGGTTGATAGAGCGGCTCGATGTACCTGTCGGTCTTATAGAGTATTCAGCAAACGGCTCAGGTTTGAGGAAGGAGGCGGACTGGGGCACAGGTTATTGGGAAAACACCGAGCCGGGCTCGATTTACAACCGCTTTCTTGCCGGGATTTCGGCTTTAGGCGGCTCCGTGGAGTATGTTATCTGGATACAGGGTGAGGCGGACGCCGCGCGCGGTACGGTCACGGAAGCTGAATATAGGACTTCCCTTGAGCGCTTCATCACCAACCAGGTGAGGTCTGATATCGGCAACGGCTCAACCCAGGCAAACCTGCCATTCCTCATCGTTATGATGATAAAACGGCCGGGTGGTGAAGATGGGCCGCACCAAGCCATACGCAACGCTCAAAAGTACATTGCCGAAAATGTGGCTGACTGCTACCTGGCAGCCACGACATTAGATCTCGAAAACAAGGGCCGACAGCACCTGGCTGCCGGTGCTTATACAACCCTTGGACGCAGGCTTGCCCAAACGGTATTATACATTTTGAAAAAGGAAAAATATTACCGGGGTCCGTCAGTAACTGCTGTTACCCGGGTAGACCCCCGGACCATAGACATAACAATACAGCACAGGGGCGGAACGGATTTTACACCGGCGTTTGGGATTACCGGATGGGAAGTTCTATCGGGCGAAACTGCTTTGCCTGTTTCTCAAATTTCCCGATATGATGCGACAACCATAAGGATTGTCCTAAAAAATACGTTTTCCGAAGACGTCAACATCCGTTATCTGTATGGGGCCATGCCGGATGCGGCCAAGCCTGTTCTGGACAATTCAGCGATGGCGCTGCCCTTGGAAGCGTATCATTAGTATTTGATTACTGCTTGCCCTTTTTAATATTTTCCAGCCGTTCCAAAAGCGTTTCGGCCTTTTGAATATTTTGTTTTAAATTTTTGTAGTTCGGGTCAACCGCCTGAACCAATTCCCATTCCTTTATGGCTTCAGGCAATTGTTGGTTTCCAAAGTACGAGAGCCCTCGGTTGTAGTGGGTTTCCAAGTAGGCTTTTTCACTTCTACTTATATAGTCCCGGCATTTCTGACAGTCCTTATTGTATTTAAAAGATGCTTCGAAATTCTTTTTCGCAGCCAAATAATCCTTCTTTTCAAACAGGACCATCGCGTACTGAAAATGTGTGTTGTAAAGGTATTTAAGGGTAGGTTGGTCATCTGGAGTTGCATTTAATGCCTTATCGAATTCGACAATCGCTTCCTGGTATTCTCTCTTTTCGAAGTGTTCAATGCCGAGGTTTCGATAGCCTGCCAATTCATCGACGGGCTCCGGCTCTGAACTATCTTCCTCTTTTTTATCTATTTCCGCTTCTTCTTTAATTTCCTGATCCAGACGGACTGAATCAGGTGCCTTTATATCTGGTGTTTCTGTCCGGATCTCCTGTGCTGTTGCTAAAAGTGGTATCCCCTCTATTTCAGGGACTTTTATTTTCTGGCCAACCCTTATCTGGGTTGCATCGGACAGATTATTGTAATCGCCGATAACAGAAAACTTTCTATAATCTCCGTAATATGTCTTGGCCACCATTGCGAGGCTTTCACCCGGCTTGATTGTGTGGATAACATAACTTTTTGCGTAGACTCGTGTTCTGGCTTTAAGCGCTTTCAACGCTTCTGAATGATCCGGCTGAAGCCTCAATGATGTTAAGAACTCCTTTTGAGCCAATAGATATTTCCCTTTTGTTCTTAATTTCAATCCGGCCTGATAGTGTTTTTGCGCCGAAATGCCTATATTTTTTTTAATCTGACGGCTTTTCGTCATAGCCGTCTCGTTTTGAGGGTCTACCGTGAGGGTTAGTTCATACTGCTTCAAGGCTTCCGCAAGATCGCCATCATTTTCATACCGTTGTCCCTTGTCCAGAAATGTCTGAATCAGTTGTTTATCTTTAGTTTCAGTGAGTTTTTCGAATTTTTCCTGAGTTCCAGAACATCCGCCAAGGATTAACACGAACAATATACTCCAGATCAGTACGCTGCTTTTTTTCATAAGGATCTCACTTTAATGAAAGTTTATAGAAGCTTTCCAGTACAGAAGTAAAAAACGTCATATCTTTTTTCAAAACCTGGGTCCTCTTCAAAGTAAGAGGGTCGGCAAAAAACGGGTTGCTCCCCCTTTTTACAGTTACTGCAACTTGATAACCCAAGCGTTTAGAAATTTCCAACACACTTGGGTTGTATCGTCCAAAAGGAAACGCCAAAAAGATGGTATTTTGGCCCAGCTTCTTATCAATGATTTGTTTGGATACACGAAGTTCTTTCTCAATCCTGGACATATACGTTCGGGTATCTTCTCCTTCTTTCTGTCTGGTTAAGTCGCTGTGGGATAAGGTATGTGAGCCGATCTCAAAACCATCAGCTTTCATTCTATTGATTTGGCTCCACGTCAGAGCATTTCGGGATGCACCGATAAAATCAGTGTAAATAAAGAGCGTTGCCTTGAAACCATATTTTTTCAGAATAGGATAAGCGATATCATAGGTTGATCGATAACCGTCATCAATGGATATGATCACGGCCTTTTTGGGGAGCGCTTCACGGTATTCAAGAAAATCAAGAAGTTGTCCAAAGGTTACAACTCTGTAACCATTTTCAGAAAGGTATCTCATCTGTTTTTCAAAAATACCGGTGGGTACACAAAGCGGTGATTCACACTCCTTGGAAAAACGGTGGTAGCAAAGAATGGGGACTACCTGAAATCCATCCGCTGTCAACCCCGCTTTATTTTTATCCTTGAGGGGAATAATGATAATCTTGTTTTTTTTAAAAGAAACGTCTTCACTGGCGTCTTCTATCACCCAAGATTTTTCTCTGTCCCCAAGAAACTTTTCGGCGAGCGTATCTGGTGTTTCATTTTTTTGAAATCTACCAACGATATATTCGTCCGACTGATAAATATTTGAAGTACTAAGAAGGGGGGTGCAGGAGGTCAAAACAAGCAATCCTCCAAAGCATATAATTAGATTCGTTAGCAAGTATTTAAGTCTTTTGGAGTTTAATTTTTTCAAAAGATGACCTCCGTTAAAAATGTGAGTATAAATGCATTGAAAAAATCAGGAACCTTATAAAACAAATTATACGGATCTTTTCCGCATAATAAATCCCAGACCTATTTCGGTCAAGACAAAAAGCTCTACTTTCTAATCTCATCTGTGATCGACACCGAAAAAGTTTTTGAAAAATCTTATATGGCTATAAAACTTTTCAAAATAATTTTCCCATTTTGTTTATGATCAATTAGGATTATAATATTTCGGCGATAACAACGGTGATATTGTCCCGTCCTCCAGCGGATTTGGCCATTTCAAGGAGTTTTTCAGTTTTTCGAGGCAAGCCGAAGCCTGAAAAAAGGACTTGGCCGATGAGGCTGTCATCTATCATATCGGTCAAACCGTCTGAACAGAGAAGAAAAAGGTCGCCAGGATACGTTTTGCCCTTTAAAATATCGAGGGATAGATTATCTTTCATGCCCACAGCCTGAAAAATGACGTTACGAAAGGAATGTTCTTTAGCATCATCAGGCGTAATCATTCCTTGGTCGATCTGATACTGGACAAGAGAATGATCCCTGGTAAGCTGCTTCAGTTGGCCATTTCGGACACGGTAGGTTCGGCTGTCCCCGATGTGGCCACTAGCAAAGCCTTGCTCATGGAAAGCTATGAGTTCAGCTGTACAGGCCATCCCATCGTATTGGGGATTTTGCTCCACATACTTCAAAATTCTTTCATGGGCAAAGCGGAACGCCTTTTTAATCCTTTCAAGCGTTTTATTTTCAGATTGATCTCTCTCAGCCGAAAAGACTTCGAGGGCTGTTTCGACAAAAATTCGGCTGGCAATTTCGCCGGCAGAAGCACCTCCCACCCCATCCGCCACAAGGCAGAATCCAATATCCGGCTTAATGAGAAACGCATCTTCATTATTCGAGCGTATAAGTCCGGGATCTGTTCTTCCAAAGTAATTTAGTTTTGCCATAACTGTCTTTTAAGCCAAATCCTTATTCTAAAAACACCAATTAATTTTTCAGGACATTTTTTGGGCTTTAACAAAGTTCTTCCTCATAAAATCTGAAAGATTGGATGCATCGCAAGTGATGTTTAATTTATTTCTCAGGTTAATAAGGTCATTATGGATCTCCTGAGCACTTTTATACCTTGATTTTTTATCCTTTTCCAAACATTTCATCACGATTCTGTTTAACTCGTCCGGAATTTCCGGCCTTAGGCTGATCAAGGGGGGAATGTTCATTTTTGGAATGGACTGGATGGCCTCTACATGATTGTCAAACCGATAAACTCTATGATAGGAGAGCAGTTCATAAAAGACGAGTCCCAGCGAATAGATATCGACCTGGTGGTCTACCTCATGACCCAGCACCTGTTCAGGGGACAAATAAGAGAGCTTCCCTTTAATTACACCTACCTGAGTCATGCTGGGCTCAGAACGCGCTTTGGAAATCCCAAAGT
The DNA here is from genome assembly GCA_030145345.1 of Desulfobacterales bacterium. Lineage (GTDB taxonomy): Bacteria > Desulfobacterota > Desulfobacteria > Desulfobacterales > UBA11574 > JAAXQD01. The sequence goes on along the minus strand of JAQYVT010000057.1, from coordinate 5,195 downwards.
CGGTTATCTTCACTTCTCCTTGAAATGAAATCAAAATGTTCTGCGGGCTTATGTCCCGATGGATAATATATAAAGGTTCACCTGTTCTATCATCCGTTTTGGTATGAGAGTATTGCAATCCCGTACATATTTTCATTGCAACAAAAACAAACAGATCAACAGGAAGCCCCTCTTTTAAATGCGCCATGATCTCACCCAGATTCTTTCCGTCAATATATTCCATTGCAATTAAATAAACGTTTTGTATCTTTCCGAAATCAAGAATCTGAATGACATTTGGATGCTGGAGCAGTGCGGCGAGTCTGGCTTCACGGATAAACATTTTTATAAAATCCTGGTTTTCAGTCAGGTGGGGAAGTATTTTTTTGATAGCAACCTTTCTTCGAAAACCATCTTCACGAATGTAGTCTGAAAGAAATAGCTCGGCCATGCCGCCCTTTGCGATCTTTTTAACGAGTAAATACGGGCCGATCTTGGACATTCCTTCGAGTTCTTTCCGGATTTTTACTGCTTTTGCCCGGGTGATATAATCCACAAAAAATAAACCCACTACCAGCAGAATAGTACTGACAACCAACACCAACAAAAATATCTTTCTGAATCTGTTTAAAGCATTGTTAAGATCCCCGGAATATATGGCATAATATACATTGCCGATTTTTATTCCGGAGTAGGAGATATCTTTGGAAAAGCGAATCAGCGGTTCGTTGTCGGCCCCTCCTTCTCCGATTTGAATAAGGATATCATCGATGGTGTTTGTTTGTGTTATATTCTCTAAAGGCATCAAGGGACGGTTGACCATCTCGGGTTCGGAGTGTGCTAAGACCTGTTTATTGTGGTCAAGGATCGCTGCGAAGGCCATGTTCTCTTTTTGCGAAAATTCTCCGATAGCAACATTCAAAGAAAGCATATCTTTTTCAAGCAGTGCCGGACCGGTTTTAACAGAAAGGCTCTGGGTCGCAGATATCCCTTTGTTATAGAAATCATCTTTCGCGTCAGCCGCAGTATTGCGATATATCAGAAAGCCGCCGATATTAATGGCCAGCCAAAAGATAAGACATACAGAGACAACTTTTTTGTTTTGTCTAAGGAACTGAAAACTGAATAGTTTATGTGAAATGGTAGAAAAGGTCTTTGTCGAAAATTGCTTTACCCATAACATCGTTGTTGAAATCTTATCGCTAAAACTCATGCTTTTCTCCCAGCCGTTTCAGACCATCTCGACCAATGATTCTGGTTTTTATACAGCAAGTTTTTTAATGATTTCTGTGCATCGAAAGACCACCTGACGCTTCAGCCACAGCAAGTCCTTTCTATTTGAAAGTTCTGATAAACGAATCCCTTTAAAAGAACCGAGTTGATTCGAATTGCGGACATCCTGGGCCGGTTGAACAATCAAAAATGTATCCGGATTAAATCGGGTGAAAAGTTTGCGAGAAAACGGTTGTTCTCCTTCGCATAAAAGGCACACGATCGTTGAACCCTCAGAAATTTCCAGGGGGAAGGAGATTTTCGGACGATATCGAGTTTGCAATTTATCATTGATAGCTCTGGGGCCTCTAAAGTGAAAGACGGCCAGGACAAAAGCCAGTATGATAAAACTGGAAATCGTAATGAGAAAAAACCCATTTTTAATTCTATTTATCCGATCACCAGAAAATGTCAGGAAAATTTCGCCAATTTTAGTTCCGGCGTAACTTACATCCGTGGAGAAATTGATAACGCGACGATGAGAATCGGGCGCTCCTTCCCAGTAAGATACATGATCCCATCCGGGAACGCTTTCACGTTTAATAGGTGTTAACGGGTTGTTATCCGTAGAGGCGATCATGTGATTTTTATGGTCAATAATCGAGGAAAATAAAACACCTGGTTTTTTCGCTACATCCTGCATAATCTTACCCAAGGCGTTTGTGTCATGCTCAAGAAGCGGCAGGCTTATTTTTACGGAGATTTTCTGAAGCAATTCCACTCCAGTTTGAGTGATATCTTTTTTAATCCTTTCAACCTTAAATGAAACGACCGGATACGCGATGAGTATAACGATCCACCAAATTGCCACACTAAGAAAAAAACGATACTTTTTTATACGGCCCGCATCTTTTTTGTTAAGGTCCATTAATTGATCCGTTCATTGGCTGCGCAGTGCAATAACAGGAGAAGCAGAATGAGGCCATTCAGCTATGCCGCATATCAAAAACTCGTGTATATAGCTGTGAACTATACGTTTAAAATTAGAAAAAAAATATTATAATACCCGGATATTGTCAAGGAACTTATCGGTTTGATTATTCAAATCCCTTAAGGCTTCTAAAACCATTATTCTTGAATTCATGATTGCGCTATGCTATGCACAGATAAGCAATTAACTTATAAGGTTAATTGCAGATGATAGGGCATCGAACTTGATGATTCAGAGTTAAATAGAATATAAGGCGATATTATGGCAAATATACCCGTTATTGTTGTCCAGCTTGTTCACATCGATGGGCCTTTGAAAGGCGAAATCCAGGAATTTTCAGATCCTGAAATCTCCATCGGTCGACATCCGTCCTGTCACGTTCAGTTTCCCAAAGACCTGAAAATTGTTTCCAGAAAACATGCCCAGATTATCAGGGAGGGTAACCGGTTTAAACTGATTAATCAGGGCATAAACGGAACCTATTTAAACGGGAAAGAAATGCCGGAAGCGTATTTAAAAGACGGAGATGTTCTGATTTTTGCCCAAGGTGGGCCAAGGATAAGTTTTTTAACAAAGATAGAAGAGGGTAGGCCGGTTGCCGACATTTCTACACCCGTTACACCTGAACCCCCTCCGGCACCTCCAAAAATCCCTCCTGCTGAACCGCCGTCAATACCTCAGGTCCAACCAAAACCACAGCCTGCTCCGGAGATTTCCGTTCAAAAAGTACAGGTGCCGCTTATTATACAATACGGCCCTACGCTCCGGTCGTTTAAGGAACTTCCCGTTACCATCGGGAAAAGCCCGAGCTGTGATTTTATTTTGGATCACCCTTCAGTGCTCGATCAACATGTCCAGCTATTTTTCAGCCAGAATCAATATTGGGTAAAAGACCTTACCGGCCGGCAGTCTGTATCCATTAACGGTCAGCCAATTAATATCAAAGCGCCCCTCAATCCCGACAACCAGTTGGCATTGAGTACCCAGGGACCCAGTTTTCGGTTTTTGGGAGGTGGCCGGTTGGCTGAAATTGAAGAACCTAATCCCTGAGATCCCGGTAGATGCCCCCGGTGAAGGAGAAAGCGCCGGTGAAGGAGAAAGCACCGGTGAACCGGGGACCAATGCGCTTCGGGAAATTTGATAATTTTATGGCGATTCCATAATTCCCTCTGTTTAGAATTCAGCCTTGTAATGCCCTCTTTGCCGAGGCCAGCGGATTATCAAAGTTATATCCAAACAGGCGGGGATTTTCACCGATGACCGCCGCCGAAAAGATCGAGAAAACGTAATCATAGGTTTCGGCCGGGATCTTATTGCGGTATTGGGAAATGAATTGCCAGAAATTTCTTTCACGCGGATTTTCGGGCATGGACTGAATCAAATTAATCACCCGGTCTTCGCCCCAATTGTAAGATGCCATGACAAGCAGTCCTGAAGCCTGGGCCTCTGTCGTATAAATATCCCTCAAATACCGGGCGGCTGCCAGGGTTGATTTACTAAAATGGTGGCGGTCATCATCGGGATCGGGAATCGACTCGAAGACCAGGGGGCCGGTTTTCAAGTTATACACGTCGGCGGTTGAAGGGATAAACTGCCACATCCCCTTGGCGATGCCGAACCGGGTTTCCGGGCCGCAGGCATTGGGATTCAAATTGCTTTCCTGAAGGGCCAGGTAAAAAAATTCCGGCGGCAGATCATGCTCAGAAAGTGTCTGAACGATTTTGGGGATGTAACCCCTTGAACTTGCCCGTTTGAGCGCTTGTTCAAAACGCCGGGTTGACTTCCATTTCTCGATATATTTCATGACTTCTTTGACAAAGCCTTGGGGCATATTGACTTCGCATTCCCCAAACTGGCGCGCCATGTGTAAAATGATCCGCTCTTCCTGGCTCAACCCCTTGCTGTACACGTTCAGCGTATCGACAAACCGGTTATAGTTTTGTTCCAATTGGTGTTGTTTGGCCCTGAAGGCTTCGATCTGTTTTTTAGACTCGGCGGTCCCGCGCTGTTGGGCATCTTTTATCACCTTTGCCAGCTCGATTTCCAAGGTTTTCATGTTGTAGAAAATATCAGCGGCCAGCTTGCGCTGCTGGCGGACTTGTCTATGTTTGTAGACAGCATAACCGCCGGTCAGGATGAACAAAACGGCAATGACGGCAATAATTGAAACATACATCCACCGCTGCTTTTTTTTGACTTCGGCATAGGCCCGGCGCACCATCATGGTATGCTCGCCGATGGCGTCATCTGCTGTCTGGCCGAAGTAGTGCTGTTTGTAGTCGCTGAGCGTTCGGGAATCGGAACCCGGTGGTTCGGGCGGTACGGTTTTTTCGAGTTCAAATATAAGGCTGGGCCCGGTAATACCTAATCGGATGCAGGTATTACCGGATAACGGAAACTTGTCAATTTTGCGGTCTTCAATAAACACCCCATTGCCACTTTCCAGATCTTGAATCCACCAATGGCCATCTTCTATAAACACATCGGCATGATACCGGCTGACCGCTTTGTTTTTGATCTGCAGCTCACAGCTTGGATGCCTTCCGATGCGAAACCGATCTGTAAAAGCGAAATTCGTTGTAGCGGCCAATCCGGTTTCAATTGTAACCTTCAGTGTTGGGGCGGCTAAAGATACCATTGTGTTTATGCCTGTAACCTGATCGCGTGTTTGCTGGAGGAAACCTGCTTTGATAAAGCCTATGTGTGAACCTGCACCGTGAAAAGAATCATATAGCAGAAAATATCAAAAAAAGAACCGAGAAAATTGAAACCAAACTATTTTTGTCAAGAATGAGGATCTGATGCCTTTGTTTTTTGATGGTGAGCCTCAGGGGATATCGGTGGTTACCTGCCCCGGGAAAGTGATGGATATCACTCCCGCCCACGTGCACATGCACTTGCTCGTGTCGTTCAGGGCCGGCATGTTGCCAATCAGCACTGTCGGCGATCCGGGCACCCACGGCGCGGCTGTCACCGGCACGCACGGCGCCGGCGTCGGCACCCCCAAGGCCGC
>JAQYVT010000173.1 GCA_030145345.1 Desulfobacterales bacterium | reverse complement strand
GTCGAATCCATTCACTATTTTAATGCCGGTCTGAAGGCCGCTTGGAACTTTTAATTCATGATAGGTATCAGCGCTGTCGATAATGTAATTCGCATCAGGGTGTTTTTCGCCCATAAAATTAAAGCCATTATCAGGTTTATCCCCGATGATAAGCCGCATTTGCGTGTAGTGACCGGCCGGCAAGTCCGAAATGCCCAGCTCTTCTCTCACACCGTTTACTAGGTCCAGTAAATTATATGTTTCTTCAGGAGAGGCCACCACTTCCCAGCTGTCGTCCTTTTTTTCATTTCCCCCCATATGAACCCACACTTCTTTTAGGGTCACATAAACCGCCTTGACTTCGTCTGTAGTTGCATCTGCCAGGCTTAAATACAGCGTCCCGGTCTCGCCGCTTAGGGAGCTCGATCCACCTCCACCACCGCATGCCGTCATCATCAACGCAAACAGGGATAAAATAATCCAGGCACTCGATTTCAATTCTTTCATTAAATCTCGTCTCTTTGATGGTATAAAACTTTTTTTTTAAACGGTAAAGCCGCCCGCCTCCCAGGCCTGCCCGCTTGCCAAGAGCTGGTGCGGCAGACGGAAGAGAACGTTTTGGGGAAGCGTTATGTAGCATCCCGAGGCGATTGCATCACCGAATTCAATACGGGTATGCAAGAATCATGCAGTTTTCGACTGCTGTATCGCTCCTATAAATTTCAGATGGTTAGCCAATCCAGAGAGCTTTTAGGCCCAACGATTATGAAATAAATTATCCAAAAAATGTGTGATTTACTTCACAATTCCGGGGCATTTACATTGTTTTTGATCTTAATAATTTTTTGCTTTTTATGAACGAGGGCCAGATTCTTCATGAGAGATTTGGGTCAGGATAAAATCGACCCGATCTTCGACCGTCATCAGTGGAACAGAAATAATCTCATAGCCCAGCATTTGGTAGCCTTTCTTTAAAAGGCCGTCGAGGGCTGCCGCGATCTCGTCATCTTCTGATCGTACCGTATCTTTTTCAAAGGTTATCCTTTCAAAGAAAAATATGTTTTTATATCGCCACAGTCCGCTTTTTTGAATCGGGTCGTCCGGATTTAATCCTTCCAGAAGATAATAGCCGATGCTGTCCGGAACGGCCCGGTCCAAAAAAACCGTTGCATTTTTAGAAAGAGATCGTTCAATTTCAATCTTTTGATACAGAATGTGACGCTCAAATGCTAATATGTCCGCTTTAATCTGGGCCATGGTTTTTCCCTTTTTCAATTCTTCATGGATATATTCCCTTGCAGCTTCGTGCACCACCGGGTAACCGCGTCGTTCGAGTTCACAGATGACTGCGGTTTTACCCGAGCAGGGCGCTCCGGTGATCACATGCCAGTGGGTCTGTTGCATAAAATGCTCCCCAAGGGAAAACTGTTCTTGAAAAATAGGAGAATATTTAACTATAATTATGAAAGCACGAAATTTTGAAAGCACGGCGTCCGATTAATTTTTTCGTATTTTCCTGATCAGGAACTTAAGTTGCAGATTCAGCCGGACTCCGAATACGTATCGCAAAAATCTCAAAATTTCCATATATAAATCGAGGCGCTAACTGAATTTTGTACGAGTTGGAGGCTTTCAAATGCAAGATTCAGGTGCTAAACCATTGAACCAACAATATGCGTTATCAAGGACCCATTTACAGGCCTCCCAGTGAGGCCGATTCTCTTTTGATTCAGGCCACCGTCGGCTGCCCCCACAATCGATGCACCTTCTGTCTGGTGTATAAAAACGGACCCAGGTTCAGCGTACGGGACGTGGTTGACATCAAAGAAGATATTTTAAAAGCCCGCGATATTCACGGGGACTGCGTTCGAACCCTGTTTTTACCGGCAGGAAACACCATCGCCATGAAAACCGAAGATTTTTGTGAAATCCTTGTTTTTGCAAAAGCGGTTTTCCCGGAAATCGAGCGGATCACGGTGTACGGCTCTTCACAATATATTCATAAAAAAGGCCCCCAAGGGCTTAAACGACTGGCTGAGGCAGGTCTGTCAAGGATACATGTCGGTCTCGAATCCGGTGACGATGTGATCCTCAAAAAGATAAAAAAAGGAACCGACCGCCGTGAGCAGATCCAGGCCGGAAAGTGGGTCATGGATGCCGGTATCGAGCTGAGCTTGTATGTTATTTTGGGGATCGGCGGTAAGGAACGGACCGAGCCCCATGCCCGGGAGACCGCCAGGGTTTTGAATCAGATCGAACCGGACTTTATCCGGCTCCGGACCTTTGTGCCAAAGGTCAACACGCCCCTTTTAGCAGATGTTGAAAACGGCGCGTTTCAAATGCTTGGTCCCCATGAAGTGCTGCAGGAGACCGCCGTGCTGATAAAGGATATTCAAGTGGCATCCTATCTTGCCAGCGACCACTATACCAACTATATCAATTTAGAAGGAAGACTCCCCGGGGCGAAGAACAGACTCCTCGATCAAATCGAAACGGCTTTAAAAAGAGATGAAGCGTCATTCCGTCCGTTTATTATCGGAACGGAATAAAAACCTTAAATATTACCCTAATTGAGCGAAAGCTTAGGATGCCCCAGATCCAAGGCATCAAGGACGAAGCCGTAGTCGTCTACTGCGAGCCCATGATAACGAAGGAGATGGGGTATCATCAGCTTTCCCGAAGGGTAAACAAAATGGGATGGTATTAAAAAATTTATATCTCATCTCTATAAGCGTTATGAAAATACATTTGTATCTACAAAAAAATATAAAAAAGAAAACACTTATAATATTTCTCCCAGTTTGTTTACGATCAGTTAGGGTATTAAAGGGGGCGTTTCCCAGCGGTTTCTAATCGGCGCCATCGAATACAGGTATCTGAATCGATCTTGAAACGTTTTGAAAAACCGGCCCCCACTTCAACGACATATTTTATGGGTTCTCCTGATGTAACGCGCTGGTCAGACATGGGGGGTGTCGATTCGGCGATATGGACAACGCATCCATCTGAGCCGACGAAGATGATGTCCAAGGTAACCGGCGTGTCTTTCATCCAAAATTTCCGTGGTTTTAAACGCTTAAAAATGAACAGCATCCCCTGGGTGTCCGCCAATTCTCGGCGTCCCATAAGTCCTTTCATCTGCGTCTCGGGTGTATCTGCAATTTCAATGAAAATGGATGCGGCCACAGAACCGTCAGGTTGCACGAAATCGAGGGCTCCATCGATTCGAATTGAATCATCGGATGGGATACTTTGAAGTTCCTGACGGTGATGACTGCAGGCGGAGAGGAGCCATATGGCCAAAAAGAAGGCTGCCAGGAACGTCCGGCCGTGTTGTCTGTGACATGCTGGAATCATTTTTATTCCTAAACTGATCAGTTCCAAGGTCTGGGTTCAAAGTTAAAGGGTTACAACCGATTGAAACTGCTCAAAATATTGATCAAAATTTGGAATATCTGCCATAACCTATTGGGTGGAACGGTTTTGAAACCACGATGAAGCAAGTGTCACATTGATGCGACCTGATTGAGGTTTTTCCAACCCGGAACGTTGAACCCTGAACCGCTCAACCTAGGTTATTGATAGTTTGCATTCCGAACACAGCCATTTGCGGCTTGGGCGGTTCGGAAAGTCTATGCAGCAAGACCGTTGCCTGTGGTAAGGTCTTACAATGACTGCAGGCGCTCTTTTTGGCTAACAAGAGCGCCTGCAGGGTTTAGTGATGCTGGGTTTACGCGAGCGTTACATCACGGGCATGGCGTAATTTCTTTGGTATCATTTCCCGTTATGGCCCCCGAGGTGGCCCCGATGGTGAGGTCGGCAGTGACGCCGGCTCCCAACCCGGAAGTATAGGTCAAGATATATGTATATTCAAAAAGAACATCTGCCAGCTGCTGGTAAATGGTTCTCAGATTGTCGGAGGTCGTTGATTCAAAAACTTGCCCGCCGGTTCCATCCGCCATCTGTTGAAGAATACTGAGATTGACACTGCCGAGCCCTACTGCGAATATGGGGACACCATTGT
>JAQYVT010000172.1 GCA_030145345.1 Desulfobacterales bacterium | reverse complement strand
TCAACGGCGTTGGAAAAAGCGTTTACATCTCCAAAAAGGCATACAAGCGGAAATGACTCGTTACAGCCCATCGAATAGGGACACGCCTTCGGCGAGGGTCTGAAGGGGAACGGCTTCCACCTGATTTGCCAATGGGAAGCGTTGAACTCCCGGATAGAGTACGATCACATACTTCAGTTTCAAATCTTCAAGGGCGATTCGGATAGAAGGCGTCAGGCGCGGTGTGTCCGTGCGCTTGCACTCGACACCGAACAATGCACTTCCGCGACGTAGAATCAGATCGATTTCCGCTCCCTGATGAGTAGCCCAGAAAAAAGCCTCGTCATGGGGCTCAATTTTTAACATTTGCTCGATGACAAATCCTTCCCACGAGGCACCCAACTTGGGATGGGTGAGTAGAGTCTTCATGGAATCGATGCCGAGCAACTGGTGCAGGAGTCCGTTGTCGCGCACATAGATTTTGGGCGACTTCACTTGACGTTTTTTCAGGTTAGCATGGTAAGGTTGAAGTTGGCGGATCATGAAGGCGTCCGTGAGCAAGTCCAGGTGGCGTCGGGTGGTTGATTCACTGACGCCAAGGGCGCGGGCCGGTTCAGCCGCATTCCAGACCTGCCCATGATAATGCGCCACCATGCTCCAAAAACGCTGCAGGGCTGCTGCCGGAACGCGGACACCCCACTGAGGGAAGTCGCGCTCAAGAAGGGTTTGAATGAAGTTCTTTCGCCATGCAATGCTATCGGCATCGCTGTCTGCCAAATAGGAGAGGGGGAATCCGCCTCGAAGCCACAAGCGCTGCTTTGCTTCGGCTCCCAACTCTGTCAGCGAGAATCCGCCTATGATCACCCGCTCCATTCTACCGGCAAGGCTTTCCGAGGTCTGACGTAGGAGATCGCCAGAGGCGCTGCCAAGAATGAGAAATCGGGCTGGCATGTCCCTGCGGTCGACGAGTACCCGCAGCACCGGAAAAAGGTCCGGACGTCGCTGGATCTCATCGATTACCACCAAGCCTTTCAGCGGTCTTAGTGCGGTGATGGGTTCATCCAGCCGTGCCAGACCCGCAGGGTCCTCCAAGTCGAAATAGTTGACGGAGTCTTCTTCAAGCAGTTCGCGAGCAAGCGTGGTTTTGCCGCTTTGACGAGGTCCCACCAGAATGACCACGCGACTACGGGCAAGGGCGCTATTCAGGGCAGCGAGTATAGACGGACGTCGGATCATGGTCTTAAAATACCATGAAAATCTGTTATGTCAAGATAGAATTTCATGGTATTTTTGCTATTGCCTTTGACCGTTTTTGCTTTTGATGTGGGAACCAAATCTTCAAAATAGCCCAATGCTTGATTCCCGAATTTGATTTTCTGAATTCAAGGAGATTAAAGCCGATGGCCATGATTAATAGCCCGCCGACGCCTGACATTTGATTGATGACTGGGGGAATTTAAAACGACAGCTGGTCTATATGAAGAGACGGTATGCAAATACACCGGAAAACAGGAAGGGTTTGATAAAAAGATCGACCCATTAAATCTGTTTCAAGAATTGCCATCATTCGGCGGCTCATGGTTTTATAACCGCTTTAAGCGTTCTGCAAATCAAGCCTCCGACCTGTTCGGGGGATGCTGACTATGAGAAAAACTCGCTGTATTCTTTAGGATTCCCGATGATTCTCGGAATTTCCCGGCCAAGGCGTACGAAATAACAGGTATCGAAATTGCACTGGTGATCCGCAACGAAACGGCGGGTCTTCGTAGACATCTTTTGCAGGGGATTGGTGTATTTTTCTCCATCTGTTATTATATCATATTTGACATAACAACAGACCAAAAAAAGGGGGCAAATCATGGAAGTATCCCCCCTCTACCTTGCACCTGAAAGCGACGAGTGGGAGGAAATCGCGTGTGATGAGGTTATTCAAAACATTACGATAAACATCCATGTTTGCCCCTATTGACAACATGGCGGCATTCATAACTTTATGGTTTGTATTTGTCAATAAATTTTATAAATAAAATATTAACTTTAATTAAATAACCATTTATAACAAAAAATAACCAAAAATATGATAAGATGTCAAATATTTGCACGCAAATATTCTCCGTTTCAGATTCCAATAGACGCCCGGCCTGTGGTTTTTTTCTTATGAAATGTAGGGTGAAAGTGCTTACCGGAGTCCGGGCTAGAAAAACTAATAAGAATGGTTGCCTTTTTGTAGAAACAACAGGTTGAAGATCTATGGAAGGGCTCTTTTCACTGTGCTGGGTGGAAGCAATTTTTGCTGATGATGGTGACAAAATTGAACTTGTTCAAACCGTTATTAAGCAAGTTCAAGAAAGGCTTATTCTGTGTTCTTAATATCTTGTTCAGTATTATCTAAGCATCAAGATCCATGACCAAAAAGTTCATGATATTCATCATGAGAAAGTTTGCCATTTTTATCCAAATCAGCTTCTTTGAATTTTTCATTATCATTTCCGAAAAATTTCTCAAACTCCTGAAAGGTTACCTCACCATCTTTATTGGAATCGACAATTCTAAAACAGGTGTGATTCTTTTTTTCATTGGCCAAACAGAAAGTTGCTGAGGTAATTGATATAATTATCATTAAAAAAAATACTGTTAATTTTTTCATCTACTCTCCTCCGATCATATTTTCGATTTGATAAATATTGTCGATTTAAACCCCTTTAGGATTGTCAGGAATTGGTGATCTTACAAGTATATTGAAATCTAAATGATGTCAATATCATGTGATACTCTTTACATATGCGATTCAAACTGCAAGCAAACGACCCCTCTCGTCTATCTCAATAGAACCACTCATTCAACTTTTAAAGTTTAATTTTCCAATACCTCTGAAGTTAGAAAAAGTTCACCAACTGTTTTATCATGTAGTAGACAAGGGGAACACATATGGCGGGAAGCATGTTGCCGACTTTGATTTTTTGAATTTCAAGCAGGTTAATGCCGATGGCCATGATTAATATGCCGCCGACTGCGGACATTTGATTGATGACAGCAGGAATTAAAAACGGTTTCATCAATGACGATGTCAGGGTTATCAGCCCCTGATATATGAACACGGATACGGACGAAAACAGTACGCCGATTCCCAAGGAAGACGCAAAAATAATGGAAAAGAGGCCGTCTAAGGCAGATTTTGCAAATAAAGTTTGATGGTTGCCGGAAAGCCCGCTTTCCAACGCTCCGACGATGGCCATGGAGCCGACACAGAAAACCAAACTGGCAACCACAAAACCTTTTGCGATGCCGCTTCCGGCCGTTGAAAATCTGGCTTCAAGTCGTTTGCCCAATTGTTCGAGTCTGCTCTCGATATTTATGAATTCTCCGATTAAACTTCCGATGACCAGGCTGAAAATAACCAGTAAAATAGCGTCGGTTTTCAACGCCATTTTAAACCCGATGAGCAGGACGGCAAGGCTGATGGCCTGCATCATGGTAACGGAAAATTTTTTGGGAATACCCCCCCTAAAAAGAAGTCCCAATAGACTGCCGGAAATTATAGCCACAGCGTTGACAATGGTTCCTAACAAATTCAATCCTCCTAAAATGTTTTAACGCTTCAACGCGTTATCGTATCCTGCGCCCGGTTGCAAGGGCGTTGCAGATTATGTTGTTTGGTTCTTCTCCAATTTAGTTGGAGAAGAGGGTCCAAGGATTTGATGACTCAAGGGTGCCAGGGGTCAAGGATTTGATGAATCAAGGTGGCAAGGGTTTGTTTTCTAAAGACTTTATCAGCGCCTTTAACATTCTTTCTATTTCTGAGATGTCTTTTTTTAGTGTACCCGATTCACTTTTTTCAATTAAATCTAAATCCCCTGCTAATAATATCTGTGTTTCCAATTCGCAAACAGAGCCATAAGATATGTAAAGCATCCGAATGTAATCCATGGTTGTCTTTCTTCCATATCCTTCTGTTTACCCTGTTAAATAAAATCTCATTTCATGAAATCAGATTTTAATGCGAAGCATTATTTAACAGGGCAGGTATTAGAAGG
>JAQYVT010000171.1 GCA_030145345.1 Desulfobacterales bacterium | reverse complement strand
TTTCCATCCATAAATGGCCCTTTTTGCCCGGATCTGCGTTCTCCGCGGGTTTCCGGCTGCGGCATACAGGGAGTATGCCTCACCGAAAACCCTTGTGCCTGCCCCGTGAAATGCGAAGCATATTTAACTGGGGCGGCCTTGATCCGGACAAAAATCGCTCATTTATGAATTGGAAACGCAACGTGTCAATTTAACAATCGTGGATGGACACTAGGTAATAATAAGGTTTATCGATGACAAATTTCAATGATTCCAAACCTCGATCACTGCTGTTAATGATTGCCGGCGCCAAAGGCGCTGTGGCCTCCACGGTGGCTGTGGCCGCCGCTGCCATGCGCAAGGATCCCGAAACCGTCTTGCCCAGCCTGACAACCCGCAACAGTTTTTCCTATCTGGGACCGCCCCATGCCGTCCACATGACCGGCTGGGATACGGAGCCCGGGAAACTGACCGAATGCATAAACCATCACGGGGTATTGCCGGAGCGTCTCTGGAAACCCCTTCAGACAGATCTCGACGAGATGACCCTATTCGAGGTCCCATCCGCAGATCTTGATCTTAAAAGCCAAGTCGAGCATCTCATGGAGGATATCCGGTCCCTCAGACAACCGTATGCCGATGCCCAGCCCATCCTCATCGACCTGTTGCCGGCGTGTGTACCCAATGATCTTGAAAATTCTACGGACCTGGACCGCCTCTATTCTGAGGCTGATCCCGGGACCCATCCGGACCTGGCCTATGTTCTGGCAGCCATTTTTTCCGGGGTCCCGGTGGTAAATTTTTCCCCCAACTCGATGGAAATCCCGGTGGTCCTTCAGGAAGCGATTAAACATCAAGTCCCCATATCCGGGTGTGACGGTAAGACCGGCCAGACCTATCTCAAAGTCGTTTTGGCATCGGCACTCAAAGCAAGAAGTCTTTTTGTGGACGGGTGGTACAGCCTCAATATTCTGGGGAACGCCGACGGGAAGAACCTCATGGACCCCCATCGGGCGGCCGGAAAAGTGGCCAACAAGACCGAACTTCTGGATGATATTCTGGGCTACTCCGTTGGGGAGCGATACGGAGAACCGTGTCACAAAGTCCATATCGACTACTACCCGCCCCGGGGCGATGCCAAGGAAGCCTGGGATGCCATCGATTTTCAGGGGATGTTCGGCCTCCCCATGAGTATCCGTTTGAACTTTCAAGCCCGGGACTCGGTCCTGGCTGCCCCGCTGGTTCTGGATCTTGCCCGGTGGATGGCGGCACTGAAAATGGCGGGCCGCACCGGACCGATTCCGGAACTGGGGTTTTATTTTAAAAAACCCCTGGGTGAGAATCCGCCCCTGAGTTTTCAGGATCAGATTCAAAGTCTGAAGAAGCTGGAAAAAGCGTGTGATAAAAAGTGCCTAAAGTAAAAAGTGAGCTAAAGTTCACCCTGGTGCAAACTATCGCGAAGCCAATCGGGCCAGAAGCAAGGCTGATTTTAAAAATAAAATTGCAAGAATGCCTTAACTTTAGACACTTTAAACTTTTTATTTTTTTTGCAACGGCCTCAAGGAAAAAAATATGATATTCGCCTATAGCACCAACGCATTTGTTAAGTTCTCTATTTTTGAATCTTTGGAAAAAATCGCCGCTCTGGGGTTTCGAGGTGTCGAGATCATGGGCGACAGACCCCATCTCTACCCCCCCGACTTTCAAGGGGCCGAAATGACCCGGGTGAAAGAAACACTCGAAAAACACAACCTGAAACTCACCAACATCAACAGTTTTACCCTTTACGCCGTTGGGGATATGTATCTTCCTTCCTGGATCGAACCGGATAAAGAAAGACGCGACATACGAATCCGACATACCGCTGACTGTTTGAAAGCCGCCGCCGAACTGGATTGCAAAAACATTTCCATCCCCCCCGGCGGTCCGTTGAACAACCTGTCGAGAAAAGACGCCATGTCTCTGTTTCACCAGGGGATGGAACAGGTGATTCCTCTGGCCGAAGAACTGGGCGTCAAAATCCTGGTGGAACCCGAGCCGGACCTGTTGATGGAAAATACTGCTGAGTTCAAATCCTTTATCAAGGACGTCAAATCTCCAGCCGTGGGATTGAATTTTGATATCGGTCACTTTTTCTGCGCCGGCGAGGATCCGTCGGCCGCCTTCGAAGAGCTTTTTGAATGGATAGGCCACATTCACATCGAAGACATTGCCGAGGACCGGTCTCACAATCACCTGATCGCCGGCCACGGCGCCATCCAATTTCCGGACATTTTAAAAACCATCGCCCGGATGAATTATCAGGACGACATCAGCCTGGAGCTGTATCCGTATGTGGACACTCCGGAAGCGGCCGGCCGGGAAAGCCTCGATTATCTTCTCCCTATTTTTGAAGAAGCCGGGCTGAACATCCCCTGACCCCAACAACTTCTGACACATCACATTTTTATAAGGAATATGGGCAATCAGGGCCAAGATCGGGTCTGTCAGACATCTCTCAGGATTTTAGGGTGGATGATATCTTCACCAGAAAGGACGCTATTTCAGGTCTTAAAAGCAATCCTTGGGCGGGTTTAGGGCCTATTTATTCTTCATTTGCTGTTATTATACTTGGTCACATCGGTCCGACCCCAAATACACCGACTTATTTACGGATGTCCCGCTTCCTTTGTAATTGTTCGTGTGATCCAACCCCAGCGCCCATTTCCCTGACTTTCACATCCTGCTGATTACCTTCCGATTGAAAAAAAGAAACAGTTGCCGGTACCAGGTTCGCAAAATCTGAACATTAAATGTGAATTTTCGTGGTAATATGTTCCGTGTCTGTATATATCTGGGTGTGTTCTTGCGTACCTATCCCATTGGTTCCAAGATCCATAATGACCTTTATAGTTATGTCGACGACCGTTATAATCATGGTACTTGTAATTACGACTATGGTGCCTGTAATTATTACGTTGTTGCTTCTTATATTTATGGTGGTTGTCGTGAGATCGTTTTTTATTTACACGATGTTTTTGATAATCTTGACGACTGGGATTATCGGGACGTTCTTTGTAGTCACGACGACCATGGGTATCGCCATTGTAATCTTTAGAAATCCCTGGAATAGCAGTTGCAAACAAAAAAAAGAAACTCAATGCTGCAATAATCATTCTTTTCATCTGACACCTCCTGCAAGTGTTATGGTTTTCGCGGCCTGCTGAATTTATACTTTCCCCAAACACCATCTTTACCCGATAGTTGCATCAAAATGTCAGAAAAGGCAATTAAAAAACTTATAAAAGTTCGTGGATTATGGTTTAAATAGAAGATAATTGAATCATTATTCGGAAACACAATATTTTGAAATTTTTACTATGAGTTGGTTGAGGTTTCTTGCCATAAGAACAACCTGAAACCGAGACTCGTTCAGTACATATTTCCTATTTATTACAAAATTGCAAAAAGGCAAAACCCTGAAAAAAGGATTTGCCCTATTGAAAATTACAGATATGCAATCAGGGCCAAGATGTCAGACTTATCACAGGTTTTTGAAGCGGCTGATATTTTCACCAGAAAGGATGCTATCTCAGGTCTTAAAAGCCGTCCTTGGGAGGGTTTAGGTAAACTGCTCCATACACCCCTGGACAGTTCAATTTTTGGATTATGATATCACAACCAATTGAATCGAATTTAGATTTCCAGATATATTTTAAAATCTTGGTTTCCGGCATGTCAATTTTCAGCCTACTCTACGCCCGGTTTTGCCGGCAGTCTAAAACGCAACAACGAGCGCTTCCCTGCTGCTTGCGGCGGGGTTAGCGAGCGAATCAAAAAATGGTAAAGTTCCTGGTCGCCGCGAAGCACTGCCGTAAGGCAGAACATTCCCTGTCCGCCATAACCCTTTGGCGGACTGCAGGGAGCTTCAATCCCATTTGGGCCTACCCAACAGGGGGGACAGTTTTTTGCTTGACCCACAAGGACACTTTTGCCAAACTTAAGTTTGATGAACTCGTAAAAAGTCTGATTTTGCTCGCTCCGCAAGCAATTTTGGGATTCATGACTCGCCTGGCTAAATTGCAAGAACTCGGGCTAACGCCCTCAAACAGCTTGCAATTTTTAACGCCAGACGCATCATGAATCTTTC
>JAQYVT010000170.1 GCA_030145345.1 Desulfobacterales bacterium | reverse complement strand
CATGCATCCAATGCTGAGTTCTCACTCAAACACCAGTTCAAATCAAAGGTGACCGATCTCTCGTTTAAAGGAAATCTGGCCAAAGTCACCCTGGATCAATTTTGGAAGAACAATCGATTCCTTGAGGGAACCGTCAAAGGAAACCTTCAGGCCAAAATCGATTCGAACCAGCCGTTGAACTCTGTGGCCAAGGGAAATCTGGAAGCATATCAAGTTTTTCTGCCAATCAAAGCCACCGGCCCGCTCCGTATCGATCATATCGTCTTGAGCGCCTCGGAAAAGAAATTGAATATTCATGAAGCCGATATCGACTGGTTGGGCAATCGGTTCGATCTGGATGGCCATTTGACTTTCAAGCCCGACAGTATCTTTCTGGAAATGAACGCCACAGGAGAAGAAATCGATGTCGCCCGATTTGAAACCCTATTTAAAGACAACGGCAAAAAAACAAGTCCGAACGAAACCCCGTCTCCAAGTATTTTTCAAGGAACCCTCCACATCCATGCCCAACGCCTGAAATACGGTTTTTATACCTGGTCGCCATACCGCGCCACGCTGACGCTCGAAAAAAACGGTTTGACCCTGCGGGTCGATGAAGCCGTGCTCTGCGGCATCGAAACCCCGGGTACTGTCAAATTTTCACCTCACGGCATATGGGTAGAGATTATTCCGAATTCCCAGCCGAAAGATATACAACACGCCTCCGGTTGTCTTACCGGAAAATCGACATCCGAAATTTTGGAAGGCCGGTTTCAGGTGGCCGGCACTGTCCACACCGAGGGAAAAACCGCCGATGAGCTGCTCCGGAATCTGAAAGGCAATTTAGAGGTTACCATTCGGGACGGACGTGTCTATAACACGGGTAGGGTTGGAACATTCACGAATATTTTTTCATTTCTCAAAATCAACAGACTTGTAAAAGGCGATCTTCCGGATTTGAATAACCGTGACTTTCGCTATAAATCGCTTTCCACCAAATTTTATCTTCAGGATGGTAAGTTCATTTTAACCGAGGGGTATATCGATGCCGAATCCCTGGATATCGTAGCGACAGAAGGTGTGTTTAACCTTCTCGATCAGACGCTGGATATCACGTTATTGGTATCCCCCCTTAAAACGGTGAACGCCATGGTCAAATACACACCCATAGTGGGCCAAATTCTTCAAGGGACACTGATCGCCATCCCGGTGAATGTCAGAGGGGATGTTTCGAACCCCAAGGTCAGGGCCCTTTCCCCTTCTGCTTTTGGTTCGCACGCCATGGGTATCCTGAAAAGAACCCTCAAAGCGCCGGTAAGGATCGTCGAGCCGGTTTTGACCGATACGTCCGACCCCCAAAAGAAAGATGGCCAAGCGCCTTAATGTGAATGGTACCTGTCCGAATTAGAAGCCATTTCAAAACATCTCCCAGATACTTTCGCAGATTACCGCATATTATTTTCTTGCGACATTTCGGAATCCACACCAGATGATGCTTGACCTCAATATTATTGATCTTTAAGATCATATTTTCATTCCTCAAAGCCATAAGGCCTTCTTTCATGTTTCAATCATCAATCCGCTACGCGTTTAATTATGAACATTTGTTAAATCCCATGATATTTATAGCCATAGCGTTTGGCGTCTTAGGAGGCCGGGTATGCTTCCAGCAGGCGTAAGTAAAGATTCGAGCCCAGAGGGCCCGGCTTTTGGCTTGCTGTCCCCCAGAGGGGGACCTACCGCAAGCTAAGGATTTAATCTTATTATATGGCAGAGCCTCTGGCTCTGACCTGGCCCTGAGGACCAGGTTTTCTATCCTGGACTAAAATCCCGTATAAAACAATCCGTTGTTTTTTGGGGAGCATCTTTCCGGTGACCTTACGATATATTTAGATGGATGGGAGAACTTGACAACGATCTTGGGTTACTATATTATTGAGTGATTACTCAGTCAATATAAATCTTAACAACCAAGGAAACCCACCATGAGCCGCAAGGACAAAATACTCGATGCTGCTGTAATCCTATTTGCCGAAAAGGGGTACTTTGCAACACCGACTTCGGCGGTTGCCCAAAAAGCTGGGGTTGCTGAAGGATTGATTTTTCACCATTTTAAAAACAAGGCGGGAATTCTCACCCATATCTTCGCAGAACTTTCTGAAGTTTATTTGCTGGAAATTGAAACACTTATAAAAAAGGCTGAAACCGGGCTTGACGCTTTGTTGGCAGTTGTCCGTTTTCATTTCGGATTTGCGGAAAATGAATCGACAAAATTTAAAGTGTTGTCGCGTGATTTGCCTGCCGAATTCACGTCACCCGATTCAGAGGCGGGAAAGCTTATGGCTGAACATATGACCATTGCACTCGATCAAGTTAAAAAATGCATCGATCGCGGCCGGAATGACGGCTCCATCAAAGATGTTCCCGTAGAAGAGACGACTTACATTATCCGAGGCATGTTAATCGGTTTGAGCAGATTTAAAATTATCATGCCGAGTTTTAGCATTAATCCTAACATGTATTCGGAAGCAGAAAATTTTTGTCGCCGGAGTCTTTCACGGCAGGAACAAATCTCTGAACCGTGAAGATGATAACACAAGTAGGAGGATCAGAAATAATGCAACACACGTTTAGCTTCAATAATTTTCCATCGATACCCTCTGTGATGCCTGCCGATTACCAGTATCCGTCCTTGGAACCCGCCAAAGCCGGCGTCATTTTCCTCGGTCCTGTTGTCCTTTTGCTGAGCCTGCTCGTGATGTTGGTTTTACCCTCTGGTGTGACTGGGGCAGGTCCCGGACCGGGGGCCGCCCCGCCGCCGTTGGTAACTGTCGCACGCGTCACCGAACAGGATGTTAACCCGCCGGCGGAATATGTGGGCCACGCGGAGGCCATCCAGAGCGTTGACCTGCGAGCCCGGGTGGAGGGATTTCTTGAAAAGGTCAACTTCAGGGAAGGAAGTGACGTCCAGGCCGGTGAACTGCTTTATGTTATCGAGCAGGCACCATACCGGGCCAGGGTGGATGCTGCCAAAGCCCAAGTGGCCCAAGACGAAGCGACCCTCAACAAGGCCCGCCAGTATCTTCAGCGGGCCCGAACCGTCCGTTCCGGCGGGGTATCCGCGACGGATCTGGACAATGCCGCGGCCGAGGAACTCCGGGCCAGTGCGCAGCTCGAACAGGCCAAGGCAAACCTTCAGATCGCACAAATCAACCTGGGGTATACCTCGATCACAGCGCCCATCAGCGGCCGGATTGGCCGAACCGCCTTTACCAGGGGCAACCTGGTGAATCCCGGTTCCGGCACTTTGGCTCGGATTGTTCAGATCGATCCCATCCGGGTGGTTTTTTCCATCAGCGAAAACGATCTGGTGGCCATCAAAGCGGCCCTTAAAGACACCGCCAAGGACAAAAAGCATCCCGGGCTGAGTCCTCGGATCAAACTGCCCGATGGTCAAATTCAAAAAACCGTGGGCCGGGTGGATTTTGTGGACAATGCCGTTGATGCGAGCACCGGCACCATCGTGGTCCGAGCGGTGTTTGAAAACCCCGACGACACATTGCTTCCGGGACAATATGTCACCGTCCTGGTTGCCCGCAGCGAACCCAATGCAATGATGGTGGTGCCCCAGTCAGCGGTTCTGGAAGACCACGACGGACCCTATGTCCTGGTGGTGGATGACCAGAACCGGGTTTCCGTGCGACGGGTTAAAACCGGACCTGTGGTCGGCGTCAACTGGGCCGTCGAATCGGGTCTGGCCCTTAATGAAAAAGTCATCGTCGAAGGCGTCCAAAAAGTCCGGCCGGGCCAGGAAGTGAAAACCGTTGCCGCCGAAGAACAACAAGGGAGGTAATGCATGTTTTCACGAATTTTCATCGAACGCCCGCGCCTGGCCTTGGTGGTATCCATCGTCGTCACCCTGGCCGGACTCATTGCGCTGTTCAACATTCCCGTGGCCCAGTATCCCCAGATTACCCCGCCGGAGATCCGGGTCACCGCCGTCTACCCGGGCGCCAATGCCAAGGTTGTGGCGGACAATGTGGCCGCACCCCTTGAAAAAGAGGTCAACGGTGTGGACAAAATGCTCTACATGTCATCCTCCTGCTCCAACGACGGGCGATATACACTGTCCGTCACCTTTGAGGTGGGCACCGATCCGGACATCGACCAGGTCAACCTGCAGAACCGGGTGCAACTGGC
>JAQYVT010000056.1 GCA_030145345.1 Desulfobacterales bacterium | reverse complement strand
TTTCTTCCTTTGGGAATTTTGCTGTTATTGTATATATCTCTAAACAGAGTTCGTATGACTTTTGCCAGACTTTCAACTCTTTGTAATTCTTTAGCATTTGCACTCGAACCCTCGAACCCTTGCACCCTTGATTCATCAAATCCTGGAACCCTTTGGGATCACACCGACTCAATTGGAGATGACCCACTAATTTTACCCCAATTAACTACAACGAATCGGGAGATGATCTTAAAAAATTAAAGACTTATAATATTTCTCCCCGTTTGTTTACGATCAATTGGGGTTAAAAGAAACTGACGCTTTCGTTCGATACTCTTCACGGGAGCGTCAGGCCAGCCGGGTTTCCACCTTGTCTTTCAGGAAATCTTTTACAGCGGCGATGGGGACTTCTTTTCTGTGAAAGATGCCGGCGGCCAGGGCCGATTCTGCTTGGGTTTTTGTAAACACTTCAAGAAAATGTTCAACGCGGCCGGCGCCGCTGGATGCAATGACCGGAATGGTTACGGCATTCTTCACCGCATTGATCAGCTCAATATCATACCCGGAATTGGTTCCGTCTTTATCGATGCAATTTAACAGTATTTCTCCGGCACCCAATTTTTCGCAAATCTGTGCAAGTGTTACGGCATCCAGGTCTCTGCCCTCTCTTCCCCCTTTGATGGTACATTGATACCAGCAGTACGCTTCCCCGTTGGGTCCTTTTGTATCGGTTTTTATGACGTGATGACGGACGTTCTCAGGCGAGGATACATACACTCTCCTTGGATCGATGGATATAACCACCGCCTGTGCGCCATAAACTTCGGATATTCGCTCGATGGAGCTTTTACCGGTTTTTCTGCCTGTTTTTATATAATCTTCTGCAATCAAAACCGCATCGCTCCCGATGGAAATCTTATCGGCCCCCGACCTGAAGTACGCAGCCGCAACTTCCAGCGTACTGTATCGCCTGCCTTTTTTATCCGTATAATCTTTAATCCCTCCACCGATGGTCAAGGGGACAAAGACATTTTCGGACGTCCGTCTCAGCACCTCCATCATGGGGATGTCTTCCAATGGAAATTCTCTAAACCCGGTAATGTTGAGAAATGTAATCTCATCGGCGCCTTCTTTGTAATACCGTCTTGCCAGTTCAACCGGTTTGCCGAGGTTCCTTACATCACCGTTTTCCCGGACATCATATTGATCTCCCTTTGTAACTACGAGGTCTCCCCGGTCGTCTGACCTGACATCCAGACAAGCGATGATTCGCTTAGACAGTCTGGTTTTTTCAGAAACATGAACCGGTGTCTCTTGTTTGTCGACGGATTCGATAAAATTCTTCAATACCTTGATCCCTGCATCCCCGCTCTTTTCCGGATGGAATTGTGTTGCCGTGATATTTTCTTTTTGAATGCTGCTGACAAATTCCAGGCCGTAGTCGGTGGTGGTCAGGACAGCGGAATCATCCTCGGGGGCCACGTAAAATGAATGGACAAAGTAAAATTTTTCATCACCGCGCAGCCCGTTGAATATCCGGGACGGCTTTTTTATGTTGATGCCGTTCCATCCGATATGCGGCACGGAAAGATCGATGTCGAATTTCTTGGCATAGCCCGATATCAACCCCAATCCTTTTCTGCCGGGGGCTTCTTCACTGTATTCGAACAGGGCGTGCAGCCCCAGACATATGCCGAAAAAGGGTCTGCCGGAGCGGAGGTAGTCTTTTAACGGATCCACGTAATTTTTTTGATTCAGAATCCGCATCATGCTTCCAAAATTGCCGACGCCGGGAAAAACCAGTTGGGTAGCGGACAATATATCGTCAATATCAGAGACGATTTTTACGCGCGCGCCCAAACTTTCTATGGCATTGATGACGCTCCTGACGTTACCCGCGCCATAATCCAACAATGTTATCATTCTTTATCCCTATTTTTTCTCGGTTTATCGTTAAACGTTCAGAGCAACAAAAACCCAGTGTAAAATAAGTGCGCCCAACGATCAAGAACCATTTTAAACATCTTTAAAATGTGCGTTCTTCAATTTTGACCGAGGGAGCTTAGCGCTTTACAAAAGGCTCAAACCAACAAATAACCGGCCAGACCGCCGGTCAGACCAAACCTTCGAGGATTTCCTTAAAGCTCTCCTGTGGATGTCATCATGATGGAGGGCATGGCGCTATTTCATACGACATGAAGGTGACGAGAAACGGCAGATGTTCGAATGCCTGGGTCTCTAGTTCAACAAATCCCAACTTTCTGTACCATCGCTTCAAATCCGTATCGTCGGCAATAATTCCGATGCTTATTTTCTTTGCCCCTAAACTCCTTGCCTGGGCAAAAACATGATCGACCAGTGCTTTTCCGAAACCGTTTCGTCTGTTCGCCGGCAACACGGCAAGTCGTTCAAGATAGCAAAGATCCGGCCCCGCTTTTTCAAGGGCGACACAGCCCGCGGATATGCCGTCGTTCTCCAGGATATAGTAGATCACACCTCTATCCAGATCGTTTTCAATCCATTCATCGGTAAGGTTTGACGGGTTTTTAGGGCAGTTTTCCCGGGTGAGGCCGAACGTCTCGGCGACGTCCCGGAAGGCATCTCGAATGAGACCTGACAAGGCGGAAATTTCCCCGGAATCGGCTTTTCTAATGTGCATGGTGTGAGGGTTCGTTTAGGGTTTTACAAAGGTAAATATATTCGGGTCCTTTTGCTTGATGATCCCTTATGGGATATCGATTCGGGTCACCGTAACTTGATGGCTTCCAGATATTCTTTGGTTCGATTGATGGTTGTGATGAACATCTTCGAGCCGGTCATGAACGTAAAAATATCCTCCGCATTCCCGCAGGTCCGTGCAAACTCGGGTCCGATGACCACCGCGGGCTCTGGTGCGCCAGGGTTTTGGGCCAGAACGTCCACGTACATGTCCAGACGGTCCTTGAGTATCTGAAAATAATCGATATCATGGCCGATTAAATTCCCGGTTGCCGTAGAGATCGTCTGTGAAAAATCATAGACGGCCTTCCAGTAAACCTCTAAAATCTGATTTTTATGGGGGCTGCTTTCAAGGTAATAGGATATGCTCCACCCGACACTGATGATTTTAAGTATCTGAAGTTCGTATTCAACCGTTTCCCGCTTGATATCCGCCGCTTCCGGCAGGTGTGACATCAGCCATTTTATGTCTTCACGGTCAACGACAAAATTGAACAGATCTTCTCCTGCTTGTTCAATTTCTGATTTTTTCTCTTCTGAATGTTCCATTACTCTATGGATATTACGATTTTTCTATTTTTCTTGTGCTCTTCGATTTCCGCCAAGGTTCCCAATGCGTCTTCGGACTTTGAGATTTCAATGAGTTGATCCAGATCGATGCCCAAATCATCCAGCACCCTAACGGCTTTACGCGGGATCAGTTTTGACGCCACTTTAACGATGGCAAGGGGAATCGTTGCCGTCGTGTCCGGCGTCGTGCCGTTATTTTTGAAAATCCTAATCTTCATTTTTGCCATGTCTGCTCACCTTATATCCGGATGACCGGTTACCCTGAAAAAATGGGTTTTGCCGTCCACTTCCTGAAGCTCGATGTGCTCGAGTTTTTTCCTGACCGGTCGGACATGTATCCCCAGGATAACATCGTTTCCAGTGGTTGGCCGAATTTGTGCGCGAAATTTGCTGCGATAATACCGGGTTCTGTCTCCGGTGGGTTTAAGGGTAAACACCTTAACACCTTCTTCAAAGGCGGTCTCCAGAGCGATGGCCATCATCATTTCATCCAAATTCCAGAGACCCTTTTCTCCTTTATTCCTGTAGGTCTTCTCAATAAAAAATCCGACATCGTGGCGGGGCCTTAAATCTCTGAATGGAAAGATGATTTTGCCAAAGGTTTTGCGAAATTGATTGCTAAAGGGCAATCCGATAATGGGCGAGCCAAAGGCGTAACCGAGCATCACATTTCTTTTCATATCAAAATCGAGATAGGCAACCGGCGTTGACGAATCGAGATCGAAAACATCCACCATACAGCAACCCCGCAACGTAAAAATCAGATTCACTGAATCGGTTTCAAAAACCGCGCATCCGTCTTCTGTCAGTTTCCGATAATTTAGTATATGGCAGTTTGACGGATTGTTGTCCATGGAAAAATACTCTGCTTGGCAAAGGATGGGATCGATCGCTCAAATTGGCACTTAATCTTCTATCGATTTAAAAGGTTACACAAGAAATCCCTTATGATCAAGCTGCAAATTTTACGCGTCACATTCCTAAGCGCTTTTCGGGAAAAGACCCGAAAATCACCTGTCGGAAGGTTTTGAAACGGCGTATATCCCCGAAATATTGAGACGTTTTATAAAATTTGATCATTGACAGCAGATGCCCTGTCATGTATGTGCTGGCAGGCTTTTTTGGCTTTGGGAGTAATACCCTGCAGTTTTCGGAGCGCAGCGGAAATCCTGCCTTGGGGTCTCCAGGGTATTCGGCCAAACCAACCGTATCCCAGTTTACCGCACAAAGATGGGACAGCTTTTGAAACATCGGGGTATATATTGGTTCGGGTTCTGCTTGCGAATTGGAGACCCAGGTCCTGCTTTCAGGTGATTTAAATTATGTAAATAAAGAAAATTTAAAGGCTCTCGAGGATGATACAGCGGAAGTTGAAAGGATGCTCAAAGCGCTGATAAAATCGTTGGAGAACAAACGGTTGGACCCTTGACCCCTTGCCCCCTTGAGACCTCAAATCCTCGAACCCGCTTCTCCAACTAAATTGGAGAAGAACCTCTTTTTATAAATACCAGCCCTGTTGTTTATGCAACGTGAGGGTTTAATGAAAAACCGCACCTCCCATACATATGGCGATCCCCACCGCTGGATGGTCTTTTCGGTTATCTTCGCGGTGTACTTTTTCGTTTATTTCCACCGGGTCTCCACTTCGGTGATCGTATCGGAACTTTTGGACGCCTTTCAAACCCATGCAACGGCGCTGGGTTTGATGTCGTCCATGTATTTTTATCTCTATGCCTTTGAGCAACCGCTGGTGGGATACCTGTCGGACCGGATCGGACCCCGGCGCGTCATCGGCTACTGGACCATGGCGGCAGCGGCGGGGTGTTTTATTTTCGGCATGGCGCCGAACATCGCCTGGGCTTCGGTGGGACGGGCCCTTATCGGACTTGGCGTCGGGGGCGTCTACGTGCCGGGGGTCAAGGCTATCTCTCAGTGGTTCAGAAAGGAAGAATTCGCCACCATGATCGGCCTGCTCATGTCCGTGGGAAATTTCGGGGCTGTGATCGCCACCACCCCCCTTGCCTGGGCCACCGGGTCCTGGGGATGGCGCTTCACATTTTTCCTCATCGGCGGGATCACCCTGGGTCTGGCTTTTGTCACCTTGTTTTTCACCCGGGACTACGGCGGTCCATCTGATCCGGATCCGGAGATTTCCGGGACAGCGTCTGGGAGCGGGGCGGGAACAGCCGCAAAGGTAATGCAGGTGCTGAAATCCGGGCATTTCTGGGTCCTTTCGATAATTTTTTTCAGCTTTTACGGCACGCTGATGACCCTGCAAGGACTATGGGCAACGCCGTTTCTGATGACGGCCCTCGGTGTCGACCGCATCTTTGCCAGCAAACTGAACATGCTGATCCCCGTGGGCGCGATCATGGGCGCACCTTTTATCGGATGGCTGATTGACCGGTTTTCACTCAACAAGAAAATCATCCTCACCGTAATCCTGACCCTGTATACCCTCACCTGGGTCGGCGTCACCTTCTTTTCCAGCCAGTTGTGGACGGTTGGACTTTCCCTGGTGATGTTGTTGATGGGCATTGTCGCGGGCGGGTTCATCAGTACGTTGTGGGGAATTGTCCGGGACACCCTGCCGGCGGAGATTTTAGGGCTGACTTCCGGCATCCTCAATCAGGCGCCGTTTCTCGGTGTCGGCGCTTTTCAGGTCCTCACCGGCGCTGTTTTGGATCGGGCCGGCAGGGTGGGCGATCTATACCCGCTGTCGGGATTCAAGAACGCTTTTTTGATCTGCCTGTCCGGCATCGTCGTCTGTCTGGTGCTGTCGTTTTTCCTCAAGCTGAAGCCTTGGTTCCTTCGCTCAAATTGAGCAGACGTCCCGCTGTTTACCAAAGAGCGCATTAGTAATCCGACATTGAGCAAATTCCTTTTATTGGTGCACACCCGATTTGGACGATTCTAAACCCTTACAATATTTCTTCCAGTTTGTTTACGATCAATCAGGGTTCTATGAAGTGTCTTTCGTCTTACCCATTACGGGGATCGTTTTGTCGGTTTAGAAAAAAGATTGACAATACCACAAAGTGGCACTAAATTTTATAGCGAATCTATGCGGTGGACGTATATGTTGAAAATTGATTGCACGGAGCTGTGGCAGACATGAACTTTTTCAATAGAATCAAAAGAAAGGGGCGGGCGGCTGTGACCGATCCCGGCGTTCTGTCGTCGTGGCAGGAGAAAATCGTCACTCCTGAAGAGGTACTGGAGAAGATCCAGCCCGGCATGAACATATTTTTGGGTACCGGGATGGCCGAACCCCGTACCCTGGTCAAAGCGCTTATGGCCTCTGAAACCCCGAATCTGAGAGATCTGGAGCTGATCCAGTTGGTGAGCTTTGGAGATGTGGTTCCCACCCAGGATCTTCATTCGCAAAAATACCGTCTCAAAACGTTTTTTTCAGGGTGGGTCGCCAGCGAGGCCATCAGCGAGGGGCGCGTCGACTTAATTCCGAGCCGTTTTTCCCGCATACCCCGTTTGATCGAATCCGGTCAGATTCCCATCGACGTCGCCTTTGTCCAGGTTTCCCCGCCCAATGAAGCGGGATATTGCAGTCTGGGCGTGGCCGTGGATGCCGCCCGGCAGGCCATGGAGCGGGCTTCGCTGGTTGTCGGCGAGATCAATACCGATATCCCCATCACCTTTGGTGACACCTTTACAGCCATCTCGGATTTTGACCTGTTGGTGTATTCTACGGAGCCGCCCGTCTATTTTCAGCGCTGGCCCGTGGATGCGGTCTACGATCAAGTCGCCGCCAATGTTGCCGCGTTGATTGAAGATGGAAGCTGCCTCGCCTTCTCCATCGGGCCGGTTTTTGAGGCCTTGGGCCGTCACTTGGCGCACAAACGCCATCTGGGCATCTACTCCCCCTTTTTTACCGATCCGGTGATGGATCTGGTGAAAAGCGGTGCTGTGACCAATCGGAGAAAAGAAAACTGGAGAGGCAAGTCTCTTGCTTCCTACGGGCTTGGAACACCCGATCTGATGGCGTGGCTGAACCGCAACCCTTTGGTGGAATTCCAAGGCATCGACACGGTCTTCGACCCGAATCAAATCGGCTCCAACGCGGGATTTGTGGCAATCCACAACGCACAAAAGGTGGACCTGTCCGGCGCCATCGCCCTCAACTCGGGATACGGGAACATGGCGGTTGCTCAGGGGGTGGTGATGGACTTTTTGATCGGTGCGGAACTTTCTCCCGGGGGGCGGAACATTTTCGCCCTCCCGAGTCGAAATCAGAAGGGACGCCCCAACATCATCGTATCCATCAAAGAATTCTCCAACCCATCCAGTCTGCGGGAGTCGGTGGACATGGTGGTCACCGAATACGGGGTGGCCAGCTTGCGGGGGAGGACCCTGCGCGAGCGGGCCATGGCGTTGATCGACATTGCCCATCCGGATGACCGGGAGGCACTCGTGGAGCAGGCCAAAACGGCAAAGATCATCTATCCGGATCAGATTTTCTCGGCCGAATGCGTCCGACGCTATCCATCCGATATTGCCGCCCAACAGACTTTCAAAGGCGGTGTGACGATTCGCTTCAGAGCCATTAAACCGTCTGACGAGGAGGATCTGCGGCGCCTTTTCTATCGTTTTTCCGATGAGAGCGTCTATTACAGATACTTCAGTCCCATTAAGACCATGCCCCATAAACAGATGCAAGAGTATGTAAACCTGGACTGCGACCGAACCCTGTCCATCGTCGGTGTTGTGGGCGAGTCCTGCAAGGAACGAATCATTGCCGAAGCAAGATACGTCAAGGATCTGGTTCGCCCTTATGCGGACCTCGCCTTTGCGGTGGATGAAAATTACCATGGGTTGGGAGTCGCGAGTTATCTCTACAAAATGCTGGTTCAGTTGGCCAAGGAACGCGGTCTCAAGGGATTCACGGCCGATGTTCTGGCCTCGAACAAACCGATGATGCGGGTCTTCGAGAAAGGAGACCTGACGGTGAAAGCCCAGTTGGACCAAGACATCTACAAGCTGGCCATTCGCTTCGACGATTAGACCGGCCCGGTCCGCTCCGAGAGTCGAACCCGCTTTGGTGTGAAAATAAAAGCCGGGTTCTCCCCCGCGTAGCGGGATCTAAGAGCAGAAGGTTGGAAGATTAGAAGGTTAGAAGGTTAGAAGATTAGAAGGTTAGAAAAGGTTCTTCCCCGAGTGGCGGGATCTAAGATGGGCCCGATTTTTTCTCGTTTTTCATCCCATAATTTCAAAAAGCCCTTTAAGTAAAGATGTCCCGAGACTTGATATCCTGAAGAGAATATGCGAATCCTTAAAGAGGACCGGAGGATCTTTACAGCACAGTTAAGGAACCAGGAGGGAGAGGAGCCATGAAGCATTTCTTGCTCGGCACAGCAAAGCATACGCTCAAGGCCCTGGGATACGGGATCGCGGGCGGGGCTGTGGTGCTGATTGCTGTCTTTGTTTTGCAGTTAGAGCGCCGGCCCGACCTCAAGGTCTGGCACGCGGTGGAACTGGACGCCGAATTCACGGCGGATAGGGCAAAAAGCTTTGAAGACTACCTTTCCATTGAGGCGCGCCTGTTCAAACAGCTCGACGAACGCGTCTATGCCCGGATCGAACCTGAAGACCGACGTCTCATCAACCGCTACCACCGGGGCAGCCTGTCAGACCCACAACGATGGTCCCCCAACTGGAACCGTACGTTTGAACTTTCCGTGAAGGGACCCAAGGCGGGGATATTGCTGCTGCACGGCATGTCCGACTCGCCTTACAGCCTGCGGAGCCTCGGCCGGCGCCTGCATGCGGCCGGCGCCTGGGTGGTGGGACTTCGACTCCCGGGCCACGGCACGGCGCCTTCGGGACTCGTGAGCGTGCAATGGCAGGATATGGCCGCTGCGGTACGCGTGTCCATGCGTCACCTGCGGAACAAGGTCGGCCGCCGGCCGCTCTTTATCGTGGGGTACTCCAACGGCGGTGCCCTGGCCGTGCATTACGCGGTCTCAGCCCTGGAAGACAACGCCCTGCCGTCCGTTGACGGGATGGTGCTGATCTCTCCGGCCATCGGGGTTACGCCACTGGCGGCTTTTGCGGTGTGGCAGGCCCGGCTCGGTCGACTGCTGGGCCTCCAAAAGCTGGCGTGGACGGACATACTGCCCGAGTACGATCCCTTCAAGTACGGCTCTTTTGCCGTCAATGCCGGCGATCAGGTCTACCGTCTGACCGGCGAGATTCAATCAAAGATGAAGACACTGGGTGCCGGAAACGCCCTGGAGCGCTTTCCGCCGGTGCTCGCCTTTCAATCTGCCGTTGATGCCACAGTATCCACGCGGGCGTTGATCGATGGGCTCTTGGAACAGTTGCCTGCAGGCGGACACGAACTGGTCATTTTCGACATCAACCGCATTTCCGAGATAGCGCCGGTGCTCGGGCAGGACCCCATAGGGCGTATCGAGGCCGGCCTCCGTGACACGGGCCTGACCTTTACCATGAGTTTTGTGACCAATTACAGCAAAAAGAGCCGCCGCGTCGTCGTTCGCCGGAAAAAGCCGGGGAATAGCGAAATAGCGGAGATATCCACCGGTCTGATGTGGCCGAAAGGGCTGTACTCACTCTCGCACGTGGCGCTGCCCTTCTCCCCAAACGATCCACTTTACGGCGGGCCCGATGCCGGAAACAGCCCGGGGATCAAGCTCGGAGACATTGCGCTGCGCGGAGAGCGGGGTGTGCTGCAGATACCGCCGGCAGCCATGCTTCGGCTGCGATGGAATCCCTTTTATCCTTATATGGAGCGGCGGCTGATCGAATTTGTCCGTCTGACGGCGCCAGACAAAGGATAGCGAAACACCGTGTTTGGCGTCTGAATGAAAAAAGCATTGCCCCAAGATCTTTGCAATCGCCGGCCGGTCCATGGGCTCGCACCCTATCGGCGCCCGGAGCGGAACGAAGTAGTGATGCTGTCGGGAAACATGAAACTTCACGTCTAAGTCCGCAACGCCAAAATATCGAATCCGATCCTCGTTTCCAATTTGAAGATTGACATTTGTATTTTCAATCGATTTTGTGGTAAGGATTCTTAGGCGTATCAAGTATGTCTGCGTGTCCCGATGCGCCAAGGACGATGATGTGACGCTCGACATCATGACCGAAAAAATTGCACCGGTTCCGGAGACCGATGTCCCCTGAACCGGATTTCTCACCGGCCGGAATCACCGGAAAAAGACCCAGGAGAATCCCTTGAAGGATCGACGCCAAAACTTATCCATGACCCCTCGAACCGGCACCTTGGGAACGTTCTCCGGTGTGTTCACGCCGAGCGTGCTGACCATTCTGGGCATTATCCTTTTTCTCAGGCTGGGGTATGTGGTGGGAAACGCGGGTCTCGGCCGCGCGCTAATTATCATCGGTCTGGCCAATGTTATCTCGGTTCTGACCAGCATATCTCTCTCGGCAATCGCCACCAATCTGAAAGTCAAGGGCGGCGGAGATTATTACCTGATCTCCCGCACCTTGGGGCTCGAATTCGGGGGGGCCATCGGGCTGGTTCTTTTCCTGGCACAGTCTGTTTCCATCGCGTTTTATTGCATCGGATTCGGTGAAGCCGTCAACAGCTTGCTCCAGAGCGGAAGTGTCGTTTTAAGTCCCCGAATAATTGCCTTTGCTGCGGTTTCATTTCTGTTCATTTTTGCCTGGCTGGGCGCTGACTGGGCCACCCGCTTTCAATTTGTGGTCATGACGCTTCTGGTGGCAGCCCTTTTGTCCTTTTTTGTGGGCGGCATTCCCCAATGGGACAGTGCAATGCTGGTCCAAAACTGGAGGGCACCTGCCGAAGCCTCTGATTTTTGGGTGCTTTTTGCCATTTTTTTCCCGGCGGTTACCGGTTTTACCCAGGGGGTCAGCATGTCCGGCGACCTGAAAGATCCGGGTCGAAGCCTTCCCCTGGGAACGTTTCTGGCGGTGGGGGTGTCGATTCTGGTTTACTTCGGTGTGGCCGTGGTATTCGCAGGGGTGCTGCCCAATTCGGTGCTGATGATCGATACCCATGCCATGAAACGCATGGCCTATATGAAACCGTTGATCGATGCCGGCGTCATCGCAGCAACCCTGTCATCGGCCATGGCCTCGTTTCTCGGCGCGCCCCGCATTCTCCAGTCTCTGGCTGCAGACCGTATTTTTTCTGTGCTCAATCCTTTTGCCAAAGGAACCGGCTCGACTTCGAATCCGCGCCGGGGGGTTTTGCTTTCGGGCGGCATTGCCGTTCTCACCATCTCACTGGGAAACCTAAATCTAATTGCGCCGGTGGTGTCCATGTTTTTTCTCATATCCTACGGATTGATGAATTACGCCACTTACTATGAGGCGCGTGCTGCAAGCCCCTCTTTCCGGCCGAGGTTCAAATGGTTCGATCTTCGTCTGAGCCTGCTGGGATTTCTGGCCTGCCTGATTACCATGATGGCCATCGATCTCAAAACCGGGATCATTGCGGTATCCGTCCTGTTCGCCATTTTCCAGTATTTGAAGCGAACGGCAGGTCCTGCACGCTGGGCGGACAGCCGGCGAGCCTATTACCTCCAGCGTATCCGAGAAAATATTCTCGCAGCATCGGCTGAACCGGAACACCCGAGAGACTGGCGTCCCCAGATACTGGCATTTTCCAATGATCCGGAACGGAGATCCCGGCTGCTCCGGTTTGCGTCATGGATCGAAGGCCGCAGCGGCATAACGACGGTTGTTCGAATCCTCGAAGGGGCCGGGGCTAAAATCTTCAGGGACCGCCTCGATGCTGAAAACGAGCTTCGAAGGGATATTCAGGAATCCGGTGTGTCGGCATTCCCCTTGGTCATGGTTACCCCTGAAGTTGAGGCCGGTTTGAATTCACTGCTCCAGGGTTTCGGCATCGGTCCCGTGAAAGCCAATACCATTTTGTCGAATTGGCTCAACCCCGGCGCATCGGATCTTCGCGGATTCAGAAAATATTTGTTCGGACGACACCTTCGAACCGTCCATCGGTTCGGCTGCAACATCGTCATCCTCTATACCGACGAAAAACGATGGACGTCTCTGATGGAGAGATCCGCGGGGACAAACCGGATAGACGTCTGGTGGCGAGGCGACGCTACCAGCCGTCTGATGCTTTTGTTTGCCTATCTGATGACCCGAAGTGAACCTTGGGACGAAGCCGCCATACGCGTTCTTGCGATCAATTATGAAAACGATTCGCCGGACAATATTGAGGACCTCGCCGATACGCTCAACGAGGTGAGAATCGAAGCAGAGCCGAAAATCATTCCAGAGGCCGACATTCAAAAAATAACAGAGATTTCCACCGACGCTTCAATGATTTTTTTGCCGTTCCGTTTTTGGGATAACCAGATCATCGGGCCTATGGACGTGCGTGTTGAAGCGCTTCTACCCCGCCTGCCCACCGCTGCGCTGGTGCTTGCCGCAGAAGACATCGACCTGCAGGCCGAACCCGAAGCGGGAACTGCCGGTGAGATGGCGGCTGCACGGGATGCTCAGGATGATGCCGGAAAAAAGGCCAGAGAGGCCCAAAAAGACGCCGAAAATGCGCTCAGGGTCGCAGAAGCGGCCAAAGAAAAAATTCGGGTGTTCGACGAGACCGAGGCGTCGGATGATAAACCGGAAGAACTGACCCGTCTGGAGGCCGAAGCCAAAAAAGCCGAAATGGAAGCGGAAAAAGCCTTCCGGAGGGCTGCAAAGGCCGAGGCCAAAGCCCAGGATGCAGCCAAAAGTGCAGCGGATCTGGGCGCGAAAACAGATACCGGCGATCCTCAATAAGCACCCCTAAACCATCCCCATTCAATGAATCTCCTTGAAAGCGAATACGGGGAAAAGAAAAGTTGCGGCCCATTTCCCGGATGAATTTTTCAAAATTGGGGTTTTAGATTTGATTTAGCGTTTTAATTTTGTTATTTGGGCGTTGCCTTGGAAATAGGGCCACGACCTTGATCGCACGGCACAGCCTGAAACGTCATCTGGGCTGATGGTCAATGGTGTTAATGAATCCGTCCAATCTTTTTAAAGGAGACAATTATGTTCGGTGAAAAAGAAATCAACGATGTCGACTTGTCGGTGAATGAAGACAACCTCTACCAGGAAGAGT
Source organism: Desulfobacterales bacterium (assembly GCA_030145345.1). Lineage (GTDB taxonomy): Bacteria > Desulfobacterota > Desulfobacteria > Desulfobacterales > UBA11574 > JAAXQD01. The sequence goes on along the minus strand of JAQYVT010000056.1, from coordinate 8,976 downwards.
TCTTTACCGACTTCGACATGGCATCCATCCGGCGGCTGACGCCGGTCAAACCCAATGGCTTGAGAGATAAAAGCCGTAAACTGGTTTTTGTGGGAAATCTCAATTTGATGACCCCCCAGGGACCCCTTCCGATTCAGGCCGCCATCGACGCAAGACACCTCAAAGAAGCCATGGAAAGATATCCGGAGGCCATGAAAAACGCCTTGGGAGAAATGCAGGAAAAAGTCAAAAAGCTTCAGCAGGAAAAAGAATCCAAAATCATCGTTCCCTGAACGCAACCCTTTTATTTGGTTGTTAAAAACCTGGTCCTCCCCCGCGATGCGGGATCTTCGAAGGGCCATGCCTGTCCCGCATTGCGGGAGTTAAAAACAACGGCTATGCCATCTTAATCGGTTACACTGGAATATTGGAATAATGGAGTGTTGGAGTAATGGGAAAACAAATTTTTTCAACCCCATTACTCCAATACTCCATCACTCCATGCTTTTCCCCCACAACTCCAGCACTCCATCATTCCGGCTGGCATATACGGTAGACTTCACCCCTCTGGGGTGCTACCAAAGCCCAGTCCTCAGAGTCCGAATTATCTACTTCTTGTCCAAAATCTCCCGGATTTTTATTGACAGGTCCATTATATTGAATGGTTTATGAATAAAACCGTCACACCCCCGTTTCAGAATACCGGCGGCCTGGTCATCGATGCTGTAGCCGCTGGATAGAAGGACTTTTATATCCGGGTTTATCTCTTTTAATCTTTTATACGTTTCGCCGCCGTCCATGTCAGGCATGATCATGTCCAGGATGACCAAATCTATGGGGGTCTTTTTTTTCTGGTAGGTTTCGATGGCGTCCTTCCCCCCTTTGGCGGTGGAGACCGTGTATCCCATCTTATCCAACAGTTCGCCGCAACCCTCGATCACCATATCCTCATCATCCACCAAAAGGACGGTTTCATTGCCTTTTAGAATCTCACCATGAACCTCGGTTTCATCGGTGACTTCTTTTTCCGTTGCCGGGAGATAAATATTGAAAAATGTTCCATGCCCTTTTTCAGAATCCACGTCGATATACCCTTGGTGACTTTTGACGATGGCGTATGTGGACGACAACCCAAGGCCGATCCCTTTGCTGACATCTTTGGTTGTGAAAAAAGGTTCAAAGATACGTTCTTCGATTTCCTTGTCCATCCCCATGCCGGTGTCTCTCACCGTCAATAAAACATAGTTGCCGGCTTTGGGTGTATAGGGTTTTCCGGTGATATCCTCACTTTTGACGTTGGTCGTTTTCAAGAAAAGATCACCATCTCCGGACATGGCGTCGGCAGCATTAAGATACAGATTCAACAGGACCTGCTCGATCTGCACCTTGTCCGCCAATACAGCATGTAAATTTTCAGCCAAAACTTGATGAAACTTTATCCTCTTTTTAACCATGTTGAAGGTGTCGGACGTCTCCACCAACAGGCGGTTCAAATCAAGGGGTTTTAGTTCAAGCCTCCCACCCCGTGCATACCCCGTGAGCTGACGGACCACTTTGGATCCGTTTATAGCCTGGGTTTCAATCTTTTTTAAATAATTATAATGGGGATGATCGGCGTCTATATCCAAAAGCATGATAGATGCGTTTGCCATGATACCCATGAGCACATTGTTGAAATTGTGGGCAAAGCCACCGGCCAGGGTCCCCACAGCTTGCATTTTGCGGGCGTGCTGGAGTTGGGATTCGAGTTTGATTTTTTCTTCTTGTGAAAGCTTTTCTTCGGTGATGTCTCTCCCCACAGATTGATATTCAATCAGCCGGTCCCGTTCATCGAAAATGGCGCGGTCCGTCCATTGCTGCCAACGGATATTCCCATCCGATGCAATCACCTGGTGTTCATAGGTTATCATCGGGTCTATTTGATTTAACGATTTGAAATGATACCTTACTTTCTCTTGGTCTTCTTCAGGGATAAATTGGAAAAAGTTCTGCCCGATCAACGCGTCGTTATTTTTGTTAAAGTAATCGCAGTACGCACCGTTTACGAAGGTTAAAATGCCGTCGGGCAGGAAACGACAAACCATTGCCGGCATATCCTCTACAACGGTACGATATCTCTCCCGGCTTTCCCTCAGTTCCTTCTCCGCCTGCTTGCGTTCTTTGATTTCCGTCTTCAACTGCTCGTTTGTCAAAACCAATTCCGCAGTCCGTTCCTCAACCTGCCTTTCCAACGCTTCGTGAGCGCTTTTTAACGCATCTTCCGCCCGCTTCCGCTCGGTGATGTCTCTGACCACCCCACAAAGCACCTTCCGATTTTTCAACGTGAAGGTATTGGAAGATATTTCCACGGGAAACAGGGTGCCGTCTTTTGCCGCGTGATAACGAACCGGAATTCTATTCAGCTTTCCTTCGAGCGTTTGCTCGATGGAGATACCGGACTTTTCCGGCTCTGCTGTTATGTCTCGATGCCTTAACTTAAAAAATTCTTCCCGGGTATAACCGTAGAGATTTAATGCGGCGTCGTTGGCGTCGATGAACTGTCGGGTTTCCGCGTCAAAGAGTATAATTGCATCTGTTACGGTTCGGAAAAGCTGCCGGTATTTTTCTTCACTTTCTTGCAGCTTCTCCTTCATCCCCTTGGTCTGAAGGACGTCTATTTCTAATTCTTTGACCCTTTTCGCCAATTCAGTATACGTCCGCTTTTTATCCATTGGGACATCCTCCAATCCGGTATCGCATGAAAAAAGCCCATGGGCTTTTTAAAAATGCGGTTTTATTCTGGAAAAATCTTGCCTGGGTTGAGGACCATATTCGGATCGAAAACGTTTTTTATTTCGGTCTGAAGCCGGATACTTTCCGCTGAAAGCTCCATGGACAAATACTGCTTTTTGGCCTCACCGATGCCGTGTTCGCCGGAAATTGTTCCGCCCATCCGGATCACCCGGGCCAGTATGGCCTGGACCCCTTTTTCAACTCGGGTCATATTGTCCCGGCTTTCGGCCGTGATGTTCAGATGGATGTTACCGTCTCCTGCATGTCCGAAGGCGTAAATTTCAAGGCCGTATTCAGCTTCAAAATTCGGAAGTTCAGCCACGAGGGCCGGTATTTTTCCGAGGGGCACCGCCACGTCTTCGGGGATATAAAGGGCGGAGTTATCGTGAATTCGCAGGGAAACCTGGCGACGCATCTCCCATATTCGCTCCCGTTCTTCTTTGTCCGGAGCGGGGAGAAGATGTGTTGCACCGACGTCCTCGCAGATCTTTCCGATCACACCGATTTCATGCCTGATCTGCTCCGGAGCACCGTCAAGCTCGATGATCAACAGGGTGGATTTTTCTCCCGGCACCTTGAATGGTAAAAGATCGTTCACCAGAGAAAGGCATTTAGCGTCCAAGAACTCTATGGCCGACGGTAGATGCCCACGGGTCAATATTTTGGTTACAGCCCGCATGGCCGTCGGCAGGTCGTTAAAAACAGCTGACGTGCCGGACACGGCTTCCGGGAACGGAATCAGCTTTAAAATCAGACCGGTGATAATCCCTAACGTTCCTTCGGAACCGACAAACAGTTGCGTCAGGTCGTACCCGACCACGCCCTTACGGGTCCGGGTTCCGGTTTTTATGAGCCGTCCGCTGGGCAGGACCACTTCGAGGCCGAGAACGTAGTCCTTTGTGGTGCCGTACTTGATACAGGAAGGACCGCCCGCATTGGTGGCCGCGTTGCCGCCGATGGTGCTCTGATCCATGCCGGCCGGATCCGGCGGAAAAAAAAGCCCTTTGCTCTGGGCCGCATCCCGAAGGACTTTCGTAAGGGTTCCCGGCTCAACTTCCGCAACGAGGTCTTCTGTGTGCACCGAAAGGATGCGGTTCATATTTTCCAGTGACAGGACGACCCCTCCCCGTACCGGCAGGCAACCTCCGGCAAGACCGGATCCGCCGCCCCGGGGCGTTACCGGAAACCTGTATTCATTGGCAAGACGCATCAGCCGACGGATCTGCCGGGTCTCTTCGACTCGGATGACCATCTCGGGCGTGTAACGGAGTTCGGAAGCATCCTGCGCGTATGTTCCGGCCTCATCCAGGTTCGAAACAATGCATTCATCTCCCAGTTCCCGGGTGATCCGGCTGCGGATTTCATCTGTTATGGGCGCGTATTCAGCCATTTGATCCACATATAATTTATGGAATGTTATCCTTTTATGGTTTTGTAAATATGCTGTTTTGTTCGCTCAAATGCCCCTCACAAAAGACTTTTTGCGAGTTCGTCATCCTTTAGGCCTTTCCAAACCCCGGAATCTTGTACTTTTGCTCGATCTTTTGAAGCATAAACGAGGCCATGGTCACAAGTACCAGGTAATAAAAGCCGAGGAAAAGGAAAACCTCGGTATACCGGAACGTTCGGGTGGCGATAATTTTGCCTTCACCGGTGAGTTCAATACACGTGATGATGTATGCCAAAGACGAATATTTAATCAGATATATGATCTCGTTGCTGCAACCGGGCAGGGCCTTTCGAATCGCCTGGGGCACAATGATGTGGAACATGGTTTTAAAGGTGGAAAACCCCATGGACTCGGCAGCCAGGAGTTGTCCTTTTTTGATGGATAAAAGGCCGCCCCGGATATATTCGGAATGGTACGCGCTGCTGCACAGGATAAAACCGGTGACGGACGCAGCGTACGCATCCAGGTAAATGCCGAGATTCGGCAGGCCGAAATAGAGTATAAACAGCTGAACCAGCAAGGGGGTCCCCCGAAAAACGGCGGCATACCCGTTGGCGGCCTTTCGGATGGCCGAAGGTCCAAAGGTCCGTAACGTTCCGATCACAATTCCGAGCACTAGCCCAAACATTCCGGATGGAATGATCAGCTTGATGCTCATGACAAGCCCCCGGTTGAGTGCCGGGATCAACTGGGTCGTAAAAAAGGTCGTTTCCAATTAATTACGCTTTCTCTTTATATAAGTCATCGAGCCGGGAACAGAAGTCCCTGGATCGGGTACATGCGTTCGGGGAAAGCAGCTCTGCCGGTGTTCCCTGCTCAAGGATGATGCCGTTTTCCAAAAAAATCACTTCATTGGCCAAAGACCGCGTAAAGGCGATCTGATGGGTGGCCAAAAGCATGGTCATGCCGCCGTGGGCCAAATCATGGATGACCGATAGAACTTCGCCGATCAGTTCCGGATCCAGGGCGGATGTGGGTTCATCCAGGAGCATGATTTTTGGATCCATGGCAAGGGCTCTGGCAATGGAAACCCGCTGCTTTTGACCGCCCGACAGCTCCGCCGGGTAAAGATCGATCTTGTCCCCCAGACCGACCCGTTCGAGTTCGGCCATGGCCCGATCCCGGGCCTCGGGCCGGCGCATTTTTTTTACCTTCCGCAGCGCAATGGAGACGTTATCCAGGGCATTCAAGTGGTCGAAGAGGTTGAAGTCCTGAAAGATCATACCGACCTGCTGCCGAAATGCATAGAGATCACGCTTGCGGCGGTTTTGAATTTCAACGCCGTCCAGCCATACCCGCCCGCTGTCCGGAGGAAGGAGAAAATTGATGCACTGAAGAAGGGTGCTTTTACCGGCCCCCGATGGCCCGATAAGCACCTTTAACTCGCCTTTATTGAGACTCAAGGATACGGAGTTGAGGATTTCTTTTCCCCCGAGGGTTTTTGAGATATTTTCTACACGCAGAATCGGTTTTTCTTGGGTCATTGTCATTGCTTCCTTAGCGAGCATAGCCGGGTATCCGAACTTTTTCTTCAAGTTTTAAAAGCGCCCGAATGCCCAACCAGGTCAGAATGAAATACAGGCATCCGGCCGTGATGTAAAGGGGCAGGTGGTGATACGTTCGTGAGGCGACAAAATGGCTGCGTGCCATGATTTCAGAGGTCCCGAGGACAAACGCAAGGGCGGAGTCCTTGAGGATAATGGAATACTCATTGGACCAGCCGGGTATGGAGAACCTTAGGGCCTGGGGCAGAATAATGGAGATTATGGCCGTCAAATCGCTCATCCCCAGAGCCCTTGCAGCTTGAAACTGGCCCCGGGGTAACGAGAGCATTGCGCCCCTGAAAATTTGAGACTGGTAGGCCGCGGTGGTCATCCCCAGTACCAGTGTGGATGCGGCAAATGCACTCAGATTGAGGCCCATGAGGGCGAACAATCCGAAATAAAAAAGGAACAGAAGAACCAATACCGGAACTCCCCTGAAAAACCAGACGTAAAACCCCACGGCCCAGCGGACGGTTCGATTTCCGTAAACCTGGCCGACGGCCATGTGAATGCCGATGATCAAGCCGATTCCCATGGCACCGATGACGATTCCTACGGTGACCAGCGCTCCCTCCAGCAGGTAGGGGAGTGCTTCCAGAATGGCGGAGAGTGTATCAAACATCTTTGGATAGTTCGACCTTCAAAAAAAACGGAAGGCGCAGGTTACCCCGGCGCCTTCCAAATATGGTCTTCCTTCTCGAGCGGTCATGTGGACCCGCTATTTTCTGAGGTATTTTTTAACCAATTCATCCCAATAGGGATCTGCCATGAGCATTTTCAGCCCTTTGTTGAGCGTATCGAGCAGTTCGGTATCCTGCTTGCGAACCGCATAGCCGAAATTTTCCTCATGCATGCCGAAGGTACCGAGGATCTTGACCGGCTTTTTAGCGGCAGCGTCTTCAGCCGGAGCGTCATCCATTGCAGCCGCGGAAATACGGCCGTTCAGAACATCTTCAACAGCCATCGGCGCGGAGTCATAATATATCAGTTCAAAATTCCAGCCTTTTTCTGCAGCGGTGTCTTTAAGCCATTCCGCTTCGCTGGTTCCTCGCTGAACGCCCAGACGTTTTTTTCCTGTAAGCACCTGGTCCACAGCCAAATCGGAATCCTTTTTAGCCACGAAGACCTGCTTGATTTCCCAATAGGGGATGGTAAAGTTGACGACTTTCTGGCGTTCGGGGGTAATGCTCATGCCCGAAGCAATAAAATCGATCTTTTTGGCCACCAGGTTGGGAATGATTCCGTCCCAGTCCAAGGGCTGGTGTTTGACCGTAAATCCCATTTTTTTTGCAATCCAGTTCACCGAGTCAATATCAAAGCCGCCGGGGTTGCCTGCTTTGTCCACATAGGCAAACGGCGGGAAGTTGGCATCAATGCCGTTGATAAGTTCTTTGGCGCAGACAGTGCCGCTTGAAATCATAAAAAGTGCCAAAACAACTGCCATGAGCAACGAAAGTTTTTTAACCATTTTTCAAACCTCCTGATGATTTGAATTTACGTTCCGATCCGCCTTTGGTCATCGGTAACCATTCAGAATAAACCCTAACGATAGGGTAAATCTCAAATTTTCTGAGGTCGATTCAATTTCGAAAGATTCTGTCAGACGGATTCGCTTTTGTCTTTTATATTTTCGCTCGATAGCAGTTGAGATGCCGGCTGTCAAGAGCTATCCATCCAAATGGGGCGCGGCATTCGAGTCTCTGAAAAGGGTAAACGCTTTTTTGTCATCGGCCTTGAACCATTTGGAAAAGATTATCAAGTTCCGATCCAAGCGGAATATTATAGGGGTTCGATGTGTTCATCGATCACGGCCTCGAGCTCTCCCATGGGAATTCGATCCACGAATGCATTGCCGATTTCATTGAGCCAAACGAAATATATACGGTCTCCTTGGCGCTTTTTATCTTTTGTCAGGGCATCGAGCACCATTTTTCTGTCCGCTTTAAGTCGGGTGGGCAGCCTTAGGTTTCGGAGTAAATTTTTGATCCTTTCGGCATCGTTGGCCGGCAGGAAACCTCTCTGGGCGGAGAGTGCCGAAGCGATGACCATACCGGCACCGACAGCCTCTCCGTGAGGAACACCGGTTGTTTTTTCAATGGCATGTCCGAAGGTATGTCCAAAATTGAGTTTCCGGCGTTCCCCTTTTTCCAATTCATCCCGGTTGACGATGGCGGACTTAATGACAATGGACTCATACACCAGTTTTTCAACGACGCCCATATCCAAAGCCAAAGCTTTTTGATACTGTTCTTCAAGATACGTAAAAAGATCCGCATCTCCAATGGCGGCATGTTTTACAATCTCCGCCATACCGCATAGGACCTCCTTTTTACGCAGGGTCTTCAACAGACTCAGATCGCAGATCACAAATTCGGGCTGGTTGAAAACGCCGATCACATTTTTATACCCCTTGAAGTTGACACCGTTTTTCCCGCCGACACTGGCGTCAACCTGTGAGAGAAGGGTTGAGGAGACAAAGCCGAATCGTACGCCCCGCAGATAGATCGATGCAACGAAGCCTGTAATATCACAGACGATCCCGCCCCCGATTCCGATGATAAACGTTGAGCGGTCGGCCCCGAGCCCCACGAGTTCTTCACAGATATATTCCACCGTATGAAGGGTTTTTATCTTCTCGCCGGTTTCGATGGTGATAACGGGATGGGGCGGAAATTTATGTCCATAAAAATCCTTGACGTTGATATCTGTGATGATTACCACATTTTCCGAGGGAATGTATCTGCCCAGGCGTTCCAATGTTTCACCGACCCGTATGACCGAGCTACCGGTGCCGCCATGAATTTCTAAGGTTTTCATTGTGTGCTCCCGATGTTTTAGTGCCGGAAAATTTCCGTGCAGGGTTCGTTTATTAATAATGGTTCTTCTCCAATTTTTCAATTAAATCTAAATCCCCTGCTAATAATATCTGTGTTTCCAATTCGCAAACAGAACCATAAGATATGTAAAGCATCCGAATGTAATCCAAGGTTGTCTTTCTTCCATATCCTTCTGTTTACCCTGTTAAATTAAATCTCATTTCATGAAATCAGATTTTAATGCGAAGCATTATTTAACAGGGCAGGTATTCGAAGGGATAGACACCACAGATCTTCTTATTTGTGAAGTTAGACCGTATCTTTCTTCCTTTGGGAATTTTGCTGTTATTGTATATATCTCTAAACAGAGTTCGTATGACTTTTGCCAGACTTTCAACTCTTTGTAATTCTTTAG
>JAQYVT010000169.1 GCA_030145345.1 Desulfobacterales bacterium | reverse complement strand
CGCAGAAATAGAAAGAATGTTAAAGGCGCTGATAAAGTCTTTAGAAAACAAACCCTTGGATCCTTGACCCCTGCCTCCGGCCCATAGGGCCTACGGCCCGGAGGGAATCCTTGGACCCTCTTCTCCAACTAAATTGGAGAAGAACCTATAATATTAATGCTGGGCGGCATGCTGGGGACTTATTTATAGATTATGGAGATGAAATTATGAAACGATTGAATTGGCAGGTCCTGCTGGGGATGTCTTTGCTCGTGCTATCTGCTCTTTTCTACCTTTTGCACTATTTGATATTTAGAGATCCCCACCATATATTCATTTACCTGATTGGAGATGTCGCCTTTGTGTTTGTTGAGGTTCTGTTGGTGACGTTGATTATCCATAGCGTGCTCGAGGAACGGGAGAAGAAGGCACGTCTTGAAAAGCTGAACATGGTCATCGGCGTATTTTATAGCGAGGTCGGGATGAAGCTCCTGGAGATCCTGTCCAAGTGGGACCCTCAAATCGAAAGAATACAGCAGGAGTTGGTCACTGAGAGGAAATCGGCTGAGCAAAAGTTTGGGAGAATCTGTAAGTGTTTGAGGAAACATGATTATAGAATCGAGAGCGAGAAGCCGGATTGGGACACCCTAAATGCATTTCTAGTGACGAAGAAGGATTTCCTCTTGAGGTTGCTGGAGAATCAAAATTTGCTGGAACATGAGTCTTTCACCGATGTGCTATGGGCCGTGTTTCATCTGGCCGAGGAACTCGATGCCCGGGAGAGCCTCCAGGGCTTGCCGGATGCAGACCATAAGCATCTGAGTGGTGACGTAAAAAGAGTATATGGACAGTTGGCCCTACAGTGGCTGAAGTACATGGAACACTTGAAGAACAGCTATCCACATCTGTTTTCGCTTTCATTAAGGACAAACCCGTTTGACCGGAGCGCAACGCCCATCGTCCAGGATTCACTATGAAGCCAAACACCAACCAACGTACTACCGGGACGCCCAAAAAAATATAAGTTTCTATTTGCCGGCTTGGGTGATTGGGATCGCTGGTGAAACAAGAAGTTTTAAATAGCAGAAACATGGAATGGTATAAATGGCTCATGGAATTTGCCCCCACTGGGTAGGATATTTATTGATAAATCCCTTGCGGAAACTGTTTGAAAACCCAAATAAGATTTTAGGGCCTTTTGTTCAAGACGGTATGATCGTTCTGGAACCAGGTTGTGGTATGGGTTATTTCACCCTTCCTTTGGCACGAATGGTGGGTCCAAAGGGCCGGATAATCGCAGTGGATATCCAATCTAAGATGCTGGCGGCTTTGAGGCGCAGGGCTCAAAAAGCCGGACTTTTGGACAGAATAGAACTGCGCCATATCAGAGGGGATGGGCTTGGTGTAAAGGATATTTCAGGTAAGGTGGATTTTGCCGTCGCGCTTCACGTTGTTCATGAGGTGCCTGACCCAGCCTCTTTTTTTACCGAGGTACGACAGGCGCTCAAACAAGGAAGTAAATTTCTTGTGGTGGAACCCAAAGGTCATGTCTCTGAGGATCAGTTTGCAGAATCTGTGGCTGCCGCAGAAAATGTCGGTTTTGTATCCGAGATACTGCCCCAAAAAGTGGGTGGCCGAGTCGCTTTGCTAATTAAAAAGACAAACTAAAGATTACAGATATCTTGTGGATCTCGGGGATGCTGGTTCTGATGGTGATGAAAAAAGATCGGCGTACCGGAAAATTAACTAGAAAAAACAACGGGGTCAGGTAACGGTTTAATGGTCTTCGAATTAAACGTCATGAATCTTCATTCTGGACAGAAATTAGTTGGGAATGAAGAGTGAAAGCCTGGCCCTTCGCTGTTTAAAAGGACCTTTTTAGGGTCAAAAAGAATCGATCAAGACGATTTCAGATCCTATTTTAAGCTTCATTTATCGACATTATAGTCGGTTACCGTGGTCCGACCCTAAAACATTTAAACGGCAACAGGTGCTCATGGAAAAAACCGCGCAACAAGTTCTATCCCACTATTTTGGCTACCCGTCATTTCGGGAAAATCAACAAGCGGTTATCGATACGCTACTGGCCGGCCAAGATGCTTTCGTGCTGATGCCCACCGGCAGCGGGAAATCAATATGCTACCAGATCCCATCGATCATGCTGAACGGCGTCGGCCTGGTCGTGTCACCCTTGATCGCCTTGATGCAGGACCAGGTTGAAGCGCTGAGGCAAAACGGTGTTCGGGCAGCGTTTTTAAACTCCAGCCTTTCCCTCGAGGAATTCGAGCAGGTCGAATTTTCGGTGTTGAACGGGCGGTGTGATATTCTCTACGTCGCTCCTGAACGGTTTTTTACGGAGCGGTTCCAAAAAATTTTAGATAAAATCCCGGTCGCCCTATTTGCCATTGACGAGGCCCACTGCGTGTCCCAGTGGGGCCATGATTTCAGACCGGAATATCTCAGGTTGGTAGAAGTGATGGGAAGGTATCCGGCCGTGCCCCAAATCGCCCTCACGGCAACTGCCGATTCGACGACACGCAAGGACATCGTTGAAAAACTGGATCTGGCAGATGCATCCCTGTTTATCTCCAGTTTTGACCGGCCCAATATTCACTACCAGGTCAAACTGAAATCCAACGGTAAGAAACAGCTGCTCGATTTTATCCAAAACGATCATTTTACAGAAGCCGGCATCGTTTACACGCGGACTCGGAAACGGGCGGATGAGATGGCCCGGTGGCTTCAGGAAAAAGGGGTGAACGCACTGCCTTACCACGCCGGCATGGATGCACGGACCCGGCAGCTACACCAGCACCGGTTTCTCAGGGAAGACGATATCGTCATCGTCGCCACCATTGCCTTTGGCATGGGTATTGACAAGCCCGGTGTCCGCTTCGTAGCGCACCTGGATCTGCCTTCCAGCATGGAGGCCTACTACCAGGAAACCGGGCGATCGGGGAGAGATGGACAGCCTGCAGATGCCTGGATGGTCTATTCCCTGGCCGATGTCGTTGCCATGCGGCGGCTTCTGGAAACTTCAGACGGTGATGCAGCGTTCAAGCGGATTCAGCAGCAGAAACTGGAGGCGCTATTCGGTTATTGTGAATCAGCGGCATGTCGACGCCAGATCCTGCTCGGATATTTTGGAGAGGCATACCCGGATGCCTGCGGCAATTGTGATACCTGCAGTCAGGAGATAGAAATGTGGGATGGCTCCATAGCGGCTCAGAAGGCCCTGTCCTGTGTTTACCGCACCGGTCAGCGTTTTGGTGCGGCACACCTGACGGATGTACTGATCGGAAACCGCACTGAGCGAGTTCACAACTTAAGGCATGATCGGCTCAAAACGTTCGGGGTCGGAGATGATTTGTCCCAAACAGAATGGCGGTCCGTGTTTCGCCAGCTTTTGGCCGGCGGGTTCCTGACAGTGGACATGGGGAAAATATCCGGTTTCCGCCTTACTGAAAAGAGCTGGCCGGTTCTCAAAGGAACGCAGCGGATACAGCTTCGAAAAGACCCCCATCCGATTAAGTCGAAAAGATCCGTCAAGCCTTCTTCCCCAGCGGTTTTGGCGTTTGAAAATGAAAAGGAGCGACAGCTCTTTGAAAAGCTTCGGCTTCTGCGGCTCGAGATCTCCCGGAAGCTCGGAGTGCCGCCTTATGTGGTATTCCATGATAAGACGCTAAAGGAGATGGCCATTCTCAAACCGCAGAGTCTGACGGCGATGCTTCAAGTAACCGGCATCGGAGAGAAAAAGCTCGAGAGGTTTGGCAATAGTTTTCTCGAAGTCATCAAAGCGGGATCTTAGGGCGCAGATAAAATGTTAAAATTCTCATCGGCTGCCAGGCAATTGGATCAAAGGCATGAACGCTTAAGCGTTCATAGGTTCAAAGGCTCACGGTTCAAGGTTAATGGCCGCACCATTTTTTCTTTGCCTGATTATTTTATCCCTTTAAAAACGGTAAAGGTGCTCAAAATCAGGACGAACAAACCGCCACTGCCGTGGCCTTGAATTTGACCTCAATCGAGCGTAAAAAAAAATGCGGATCAATATAAAACAATTTGGATCACCTCCCGATTCGTTGTAGTTAATTCGGGTAAAATAAGTGTGTCATCTCCAATTGAGCCGGTGGGATCTCAGAGGATTCAAGGGTTCAAGGGTTCGAGTGAAAATGCTAAAGAATTACAAATTTTTGAAAGTCTGGCAAAAGTCATACGAACTCTGTTTAGAGATATATACAATAACAGCAAAATTCCCAAAGGAAGAATTATAGGTTCTAACTTCACAGATAAGAAGATCTGTGGTGTCTATTCCTTCGAATATCTGCCCTGTTAA
>JAQYVT010000168.1 GCA_030145345.1 Desulfobacterales bacterium | reverse complement strand
GTTTTTGGCAAAAACAAACCCGTCAATGTCGAGCCTAAACCCTTAAACAGCCCGCCTGTAGTCCGAAAGCAGTGGAGATTTAGACCCTTCAATTTTACTTTCATCCGAGGACGGGAAACGGATTGAACTGTCCATACTCGATTTCTCGGTAAAACATAAATATACCCGCAAAGATTGCCGATTATGAAAAATAAAATTGTAAAAGATTTAATGATCCCCATATCAGAATATGAGACCATTTCCATTGAATCCAATTTATATGAGGCCGCCCTTGCCCTCGATAAGGTTCAGAAAGATTATGAGCAGGGGATTTATTCCCATAAAATACTTCTTATATCCGATGAAAAGGGAGAGATTGTCGGCAAAATAAGCCAGCTGGATGTGCTCAGAGCGATGGAACCCAAAGGAAAACAGATCCATGATTCAAAAACGCTATCCCGTTTTGGTGTCAGCGCTAAGTATTTACAGCCGATGCTGAGTCAATGCGGATTTTGGGACAAACCTTTGATCGATATCTGCAAAGGTGCAGGCCGGCTCAAAGTTAAAATACTGGTCTGCGCTCCAGCCGAAGGAGAGTCTGTTTCAGAAGACGCTTCCCTGAGTGAAGCCGTACATCAGCTGGCTCTGGAGCACCATCAGTCTTTACTGGTAACCCGGGGCAAAAAGATTGTGGGGATTCTAAGACAAACAGATATGTTCAAAGAGGTTGTACAAACACTTGCCGTTTGTGAGCTCTAACGGTCCGGCACGTATCTTCTTAATGCGTTCTGAGGGTGGATTTTTGGAATTAATCTATGGCAGGAGATTTTGAATTTAAAATCAGAAACGGTCATTATAACGCTAAACAATTTATTTTTCTGGTTGCCGGTATATTGGTCTTTGCACTGGTGTATTATGTACCGCCGTGGTCAGACGCCATCGATCCGGCCGGAAAACATTTTGTACTGAGCAGAGAGGGAAAGGGCGCTCTGGCGATATCTCTGTTTGCCACCATCTGGTGGGTTTTGGAGGTCGTACCCGTCGGCGTCACCAGCCTTGCCATCGGCGTCCTTCAGGTCTATTTTCTTATCCGTCCGGCCAAGGCGGCGTTCACGGACTTTATGGACCCCTCGGTCATGTTTATCTTCGCCTCCATCGTCATCGGCATGGTTTTTACAAAAACAGGACTTACCAAACGGATGGCCTATAAAATGCTGATGATCGTCGGCGAAAAAACCAGCATGATTTATCTCGGCTGTTTTGTATTGATCGCTGCTTTGACTCACATTATGGCCCATACCGCTGTAGCGGCAACCATATATCCGCTCCTTGTTTCTATTTACGGACTTTATGGAGAAGAAGACCAACCGACGAAGTTTGGCAAAGGGCTCTTTATGGGCATGGCTTATGTTGCCGGGGCAGGAAGCATTGTTACGCTATTAGGCGCTGCACGGGGTGCGGTTGCCATAGGCTTTTATAATGACGTCATTGGCCAGGATATCACATTTTTCCAATTAAGTTATTATATGCTCCCCATAGGGTGGCTGATGGTTTTTTTATTGTGGATATTTTTTATGATTTTCTTCAAGCCCGAAAAGAGCGCTATTCCAGGGTTAAGAGAAAGGGCCGTTCAGCTCAATAAAAACCTGGGACCGGTTACCAGAAAAGAAATAATTGCCATGGTCATCGTGTTTGCCTGTATTCTGGCAATGTCTCTGAGTTCCTTTTTTCCGGCGTTTAAGATTCTCGATAAAACCGCCATTATCTTAACATCAACGATTCTTTTTTTTATTACAGGCATCCTGGATATCGATGACCTTGAAGAAATACCATGGAATATCATCCTGCTCTTTGCCGGTGCCATGAGTATGGGTTTTTGCCTCTGGCAAACCGGTGCGGCCAAGTGGCTTGCGATAAAATGGCTGATGATATTCCATAATTCAAGCGGTTTCTTCTTTATTATGGGTATTGCATTTTTCGTTATGATCATGACCAATTTTTTAATGAACGTAGCGGCCATCGCGATCTCCCTGCCGGTTGCTTTGGTGCTTGCTTCTTATCTAAACGTAGCGCCGGATGTCATCCTTTTTACATCCTTGGTCACGGCAGGAATGCCGTTTCTCTTGCTTGTCGGCGCCGCTCCAAATGCCATCGCATATGAATCCAGACAGTTTACACCCGCTGAATTTTTTCTATACGGAATACCGGCCAGTATCTTGCTGATCGCAGTAATCGGTTTTGCAGTTTACGTTCTGTGGCCGATCATGGGCATGCCGATTCATTGACGGACCGACTTGAACCATCGCCCCATATGATAGTTTCATAATAAGAATACCATTAAAAATCATTAACATAATTCACCCGCTGTTCGGGGTGATAATCAAGGAGGAGGTTATGGGTGAGATTGTTCACACATCACATATTACGATTACGAGAGAAATGGGGCCTACCCGGAAAGCCGTGATCAAGGGTTTTGCAGAACCGGTCTATTACGGGGTCCACGGCGGAATCAAAAATTTCTATAAAGTTGATCCGGAAGAAGAACATGCGGCAACATTAGATCACATTGTCGGTGCTGTGGGCGGATGAATGATGGGCACACTGGCCGCGGTGCTGGCCGGCAAAAAGATTCGGACCTTTCGAGATCTGTTTGAAGCCATCGTAACCGGAGACATCGAAGACGTCGACGGTGTTTTGAAAATTACGCGCATTAACGTCAGTTACCGGCTTAAATTGCCAAAGGAAAAGAGGATAGAGGCAAAAGATGCGCTGGAAGCCTATTTGAAATTGTGTCCCGGGGCCCAAAGCGTCATCGGTTGTATTGATATCAACCATGAACTGACTATGGAAGACTTGATTGAATAAAAAGGAGGAATTGTATGAGTCAAACAGAACAAAATTTACTGGAAGCGTTTGCAGGAGAATCACAGGCCAACAGAAAATACCTGGCCTTTGCGAAAAAGGCGGATAAGGAAGGTTACCCGCAAGTCGCCAATCTTTTCAGGGCGGCTGCAGAGGCCGAAACGGTTCACGCCCATGCACATCTGAGGGTCCTCAAAGGTATAAAATCAACCGCTGAAAACCTTAAGGAAGCCATCGCCGGTGAAACCCATGAGTTTAAAAGTATGTATCCGGATATGATTGAAACAGCAAAATCAGAGGGTAACAAAGCAGCGGAGAGATCTTTCAACTTTGCCAATGAAGTTGAAGAAATTCATGCCGATCTTTACCAGAAGGCCTTGGACAGTCTTGATAATCCTGAAAACATTGAATGTTACTATGTTTGTGGCGTTTGTGGCTATACCTGTGAAAATGACCCCCCTGAAACATGCCCGGTTTGCAAAGCCAACATCAAGGCGTTTTCCAGGGTGGACTAAAAGAAACCACAGACGTTCGAAAATAAAAAAGGAGGTTAAAAATGGCAAAAGTGCTTATCGGATATTACAGTAGAACCGGAAATACGGAAAAAATGGCGGAATATATCGCTGAAGGTGTCCGTCTCACCGGAAACACCGCGGAGCTGAAAAAAATCTCTGAAATAAAAGATGAAAAAGACATGGGAGGGTACGACGGGTTTATATTCGGGTGTCCCACGTATCATCGGGATATTACTGCGGGCATGAAAACATTTCTTTTCTTGGCGGAAAAAGCCAATCTCGTGGGTAAAATGGGGGGTGCATTCGGATCTTATACCCATAGCGGGGAATCTGCTGACATGATATATGATACCATGCTTTACGTATTCAAAATGGACATGGTTGATCTGGGGGCATTAGATCTGAAAGAACAGGCTTTGGAAACGGATGACGGGATGCGTGCCTGCCAGGATTACGGGAAAGCCATTGGTCAGAAGTTTGCTTAACCCTAAGTACAATGCTTTGTAAGTAATGTTACAAAGTATGATCCCTCTCTCCCTTTCCCTTTAAAGAGGGTTTGGGCGGGAGTGAAACCCCTTAAATATGTAACCGAATTTTGATGGTCACGTAAAAAGTTTGTTTTGCTCGCTCGGTGACCATTTGGGGGCGTTTCAAGCGGTGTTGCTAAATCACGCCAGCGGCGGATAAATTTCAAGAACGCGTCGCAAGCGCCTCAAACAGCTTGAAAATTTTAACCCATCACCGTTTGAAACACTGGATCCCCAAATGAACAGATATCGCTCGCAAAAGACTTTTTACAAGTTTGTCAATTTTGGATCCGGAATACCAAGACTTTAAATCTACTTGGAAAGGAGAAAAAGATGAAGGTAAAAGTCACTGAAAATTGCATGGGAGATCGGCGTTGTAACGATTTATGCCCTGAAGTTTTCGAATACGATGAAGATCAACTCAAGTCTACCGTTAAGGTGGATGAAGTTCCCGCACAATACGA
>JAQYVT010000167.1 GCA_030145345.1 Desulfobacterales bacterium | reverse complement strand
TCCTTTAAATTTTATTATTTTTTAACCTGTTAAAAACATACTATTGTAAAAGCTAAATCTAAAATTAACCGTGTTGTGTAAACCTTGGTTTGTTTTTTAACCACCCCCTTTGGACCATCATAAACGATCACGGTTTTTAAAGTTAAACTTACAATTAGCAAATAGTATGCCATGGACCGACAATTTATTGTTTGTTGTGTTAACGTCTTGTATTTTTTTCCTTTTTTTTTGTATCAGACGCCAAAACATTTTTCTTCTTTTGATCCATCATGACAATTATTGTCATAAAAAATAAAATTTGTCATCAATCGATTCCCAGTTTGTTCAGGCGATAGCGAAACGTACGAAAGCTGATGTCCAGCAGTTCAGCGGCCTCTTGCTTTTTACCGTTTGTACATTCAAGTGCCTTTTCCAGATATGCCGTTTCGATTTCCTCCAGAATGACATCCAGTGAGACCCCTTTTCTCACCTCGTCCAGATCGAACCGCCGGTTTTGAATCCCCTCGATCCACCTTCTTTTATGCAATGAAAGGGCCAGGCTGTCCGGAAGAATAATGTTCGTGCTTGAAAGTGCCACGCTCCGTTCCATTAAATTTTCAAGCTCACGGACATTTCCGGGAAAATCGTATTTGGTTAAAAGATCTATGGCGTAAGATGAAATTTTGGTGACTTCTCTGCCCATTTCCCGGGAATATTTATCCAGAAAATGCTGGGCAAGAAGACGAATATCACTTTTTCTCTCTCTGAGCGGCGGCACCCGTATCTCGATGACGTTCAGGCGATAAAAAAGATCTTCCCGGAAGTTCCCAGTAATAACCTCATCTTCCAGTTTTTTATTGGTTGCAGAGATGATTCTTATATCCACTGAAATATCTTCATTGCTGCCAACTGGTTTAAAGACCCGTTCCTGGACAGCCCTTAGCAGCTTCACCTGTATCGGGAGGGTGAGCTCTCCAATTTCATCCAGAAAGATGGTTCCTTGATCGGCAACCTCAAACAGCCCCTTTTTATCCTGGGTCGCCCCTGTAAAGGAACCTTTTTTATGCCCAAAAAGCTCGCTTTCCATCAATGTTTCCGGAATGCCCCCACAGTTCACGACGACAAACGGCCCCTCACGCTGATCACTCTCTTCATGAATGGCTTTGGCGATCAATTCTTTGCCGGTTCCGCTTTCTCCGGTAATAAGAATACTGGTCTTGGTTTTGGCCACCTGACGGACAAGACTGTAAATATTCTTCATGCTGGGACTGTTCCCGACAATCTTTCCAAATTGAAGGGTTCTTCTGAATTCGTCATCAAGGATCTCTTTTTCATGCTCGATGGTTTTAAGATCCAGTGCATTTTTGATGGTCTGTTTAAGTTCTTCATTGTCAAACGGTTTGGGAACAAAATCGTATGCTCCTTCATTCATGGCTTCAACCGCAGCCTCAGTGGTGGCATAAGCTGAAATCATGATGACCACAGTATTTGGATTTTGATCTTTTGATGCTTTTAATATGTCTATGCCGGTCATGTCCCCCAGCCTGATGTCGCAAAGTAAAAGATCAAATTCAGTTTTTTTAATCATGGATATAGCCTTGCGGCCGTTTTCGGCGCATGAAACCCTATACCCTTCCTTGCCCAGCAAAACCTCCAGCAACTCGCGCATGCTGAGCTCATCATCGACAACCAGTATATGCGGTGTGTTGTTTGTCATTGGTCAGTTACCTGCCCCATAAAATTTGCCCTCGTGCCAGCGCAACATATTTTATTAGGGTCTTTGGTCATTTGTTATTGGTTGTTGGGGGTCGGTTTCAGGAATCACCGTGGTTGGCGATCCCCAAAATCAGTCATTGTTCTTGATACACGATTTTCCCGCCGACCATTGTTAATACTGTTTTGCCCTTCAAATCCCAGCCATCAAAAGGGGTATTACGGCTCAGGGATTTGAATCTGTCGGCGTTTACACGATACGATCTTTCGGGGTCGATTATCGTAATATCAGCCGGTTGTCCAACGATTAAGCCGTTTTCCAGTCCGAGTATCCGGGCAGGGTTCGTCGACATTTTTTCAATGAGGCTTGCGAGGGTTAAGATCCCTTCATCAACCAAATTCAACCCCAGAGAAAAGGCGGTTTCGAGCCCGATGATACCATTGGGAGCCTGGTGGAATTCCACCGATTTTTCAATGGAAGAATGCGGCGCATGATCGGTGGCAATCACATCGATGGTTCCATCGGCAAGTCCCTGACGAACGGCCTCCCTGTCATGGCTGGAGCGTAAGGGCGGGTTCATTTTCATATTTGTATTGTACCCTTTCACAGATGCATCGGTAAGGGTAAAATAATGGGGCGCGGTCTCGGCAGTGACCGGCACGTCTCTTGCTTTCGCATCCCTTATGGCTCGGACCGATTCCATGGTGCTGACATGGGCGATATGGACGGAAGCTCCGGTCAATTCACTCAGTGCGATATCCCTTAAAACCATAATACTCTCTGAAGCATTGGGTATTCCCGCCAGGCCCATGGCCGTGGCAACCGCACCTTCATTCATAACACCGTCTCCCGCCAGATCAAGATCCTCACAGTGGGAAATAACCGGAAGTCGGCATTTTTTGGCCTGTTCCAGAGCTCTGCGCATCATCTGACTGTTCATCACCGGGTTTCCGTCGTCGGAGACGGCGACAGCTCCCGCAGCCTTTAACTCACCGTATTCACAAAGGTCTTCTCCTTGGGATCCCTTACTGATTGCAGCCACCGGATAAACGCGAGCCGTGCCGGCTTCCCGGGCTTTGGTTAATATATATTCCGTAACCGCTTTGCAATCGTTGACCGGGTTTGTGTTCGGCATACAGCAGACCGCTGTAAACCCCCCAAAAACAGCCGACCGGCATCCGGTTTCTATGGTCTCTTTATACTCATAACCGGGCTCTCTCAAATGGACATGCATATCGATGAGTCCGGGGATAACGATTTTACCGGATGCGTCAATGGTTTTTGATTCAGGGTGTTCACCGTCTGCCAAACCATCTGTTTTGATCTCAACGATCTTACCATCCGCTATGAAGATATCCATGATGCCGTCTAATTTTCCGGGATCGATAACCCTTCCGCCCTTAATTACCGTCAACATTATGCATACCTCCGGTCACCGGACAAAAAAACATACAGACGGCAACATGGTTGGTTGTCCGACCATAAATCCCTTCCCGGCCAACATCGCCGTCCATTTTGGTAAATCCGATGCGGTTTGACCCTGTCACTTTGCTGCAGAAAATTATCGCCTTTTATTGTAGTACGCCACAGGCTGAATGATTCGCCGGTGCTATTCCAATATATGCCCAATTCTGTTCCACCTGACCCCGAAGTTTTTCTTGTCCCAGGACCAGTAGATGATTAAGGCTTTGCCTTTAACAGCTTTCAAATCGACAAACCCCCAAAACCTGCTGTCATAGCTTTGATCACGATTGTCTCCCATGACAAAAAACGAGTTCGTGGGGACCTTAACCGGTCCGAAATTATCTCTGGGTTGAACACTTGCCGGAAAGGAATAGGGATCTGAATAAATACCATGGTCATGATTAAGGAGCTTATGGTTCACGTAAACCTTCTTTTCATGGACTTCAACCACATCTCCTGCTACGCCGATGACCCGTTTTATAAAATCCTTTTCAGGGTCTTCGGGAAATTCAAAAACAACGATGTCGCCACGCTTAGGGGTTTTGATGGGGATAATTGTTGTGTGTGTAAATGGTATTTTGATACCGTAAATAAATTTATTGACCAGAATGTGATCTCCGATAAGAAGCGTCTCTTTCATGGAGCCTGAAGGAATTTTAAATGCCTGCAGGACAAACGTACGGATAAACAGGGCCAGCACAATGGCCACAAGGATCGCTTCAATATTTTCCCGAAGACCGCTCTTTTTTTTCGTTCGGGCTTCATCTTTAATGGAACGCTTTATCTTCAAATCTACACTGCATCCTTTCTAATTAGTGTCCATCCACAATTATAAAATAGACACGATGCGTTTCCTATTCATAAATGAGCAATTTTTGTTCGGATCAAGGCCGCACAAGGGTTTTCGGTGAGGCATACTTGCGGAGAACGCAGATCCGGGCAAAAAGGGCCATTTATGGATGGAAACTAATTAAACTTCGTTATAATGCCTCGTTTTAATATTCAAGTATCGTTTTAGGTTTGATTTGTAACAATATGTTATTAATGATTTTTAATCACACTAAATGAAACTCTTAAAATAATATTTCCCAAAACGCCCGCCACGATATCGTCCATGACAATGCCGATCCCCCCGGATAATTTTCTTTCGAGAAATCGAATCGGATACGGTTTCCAGATATCCAGGATTCTGAATATTAAA
>JAQYVT010000055.1 GCA_030145345.1 Desulfobacterales bacterium | reverse complement strand
GATGATCTCGAGAGACCTGTGAACCGTATCGATATCCCGCTTGACATGATCCACCGGCCGGATGGAAAACCGCGATTCCTTATACACGGGGCAGAACGTACAGCGATTCCATGGGCAGTTCCGTGTGACACGAATCAGAAGGCTGTCTGCCTCACTGGGCGGCCGGATGGGCCCCTGTTCAAATCCTCGATAATCTTCAGTTGTATTTCGCCGGCGGCGCATATTAATCCTTCTGGCCTTAACCCTTCATCGGGTACCACTCAACCGGTTAACGAACACTTTATTTTTGCCAAAAGCCGGGTGCTTTGCACCCGGTGGCAAATGCAACGATTAAAGCACTCACGTGCTTTTGCCTTTGTCCGCCAAAAATAGGCAGACAAATTCAACCACCCGTTTTACGGGGGGTCGTTGACTCAACGAATCAACAAAATTCTTTCTTGTCAACGTTAATCACGCAACCCGTTAAAATCAAGGCGCCTGCATTACCCCTTTGACAATTGGCTGTGCTTTGGCATAAAATCGTAACACCCCAATTGAATGTAAACGAGGACAATCAGACTTTGAAGAAATTAGGGATCGTCATCACATCGACGCTGATTTTCGGGTTTTTCGTTGCAACAGCCGTATACCTGGACATCCTGAACTACGCCCAAACGCCTGCAGGCACTGAACCCGTCGAACAGGTCGTGCTTGTTAAATCCGGCCAGGGATTTCAATCTTTCACTAAAATGCTCCGTGAACGTGGCATTATCGAACATCCCGCCAAATTCAGATTGTTTGCCCGCTTCAAGGGATATGACAAAAAAATCAAAGCCGGAGAATATGGACTTTCTTCTGCCATGACGCCAAAAAAAATACTCGAGATCATGGTTCAAGGAAAGGTTCTCCTTCACAGGCTCACCATACCGGAAGGGTATAACCTGCAGCAGGTTGCCCGGGCGGTTTCCACGGCGGGATTCGGAACCGAGATCGATTTTTTAAAGGCCGCCACCGACCCGGATCTTGTTCATGCCCAAGGGATCGATGCTGAAACGTTCGAAGGGTATCTTTTCCCGGATACCTACTATTTCCCCAACGGGACCTTGCCTGAAAAAATTATATCCTCCATGGTAAAACGGTTCCGGTCTGTTTGGCTCCCGGCGTGGAAAGAACAGGCCAAAAGCATGGGGTTTACCGTTCACCAGGTGCTCACCCTTGCATCCATCATTGAAAAGGAGACGGGTGTCGCCGCTGAACGTCCCGTCATATCCTCTGTTTTCCACAATCGTTTAAACCGGAAAATGCGTTTAGAAAGCGACCCTACGGTGATCTACGGCATAAAAGATTTTAACGGCAACATCACCCGAAAAGATCTGGTCACGTCGACACCTTACAACACCTATACCATAAGCGGGCTACCGCCGGGACCCATTTCAAACACCGGCGTCGAGGCCATAGAAGCCGCCCTTTACCCGGCCGATACCGAGTTTCTCTTTTTTGTTTCCAGAAGAGACCGGACGCACCAGTTTTCAACCAATATCAGAGATCACAGCCGCGCGGTTAGAAAGTATCAATTGGGGCGGTAGAAGAGCGATGAATGCGCGTATCTGAAAAAACCGAAAAAAGCGCCAAAGCCGACCGTCATGCAATCCGCCGGGAGGTATTGTCCTGTGTGAATGCGTCGAATAAAAAACTCACCCCCGGTGCGTTGGAAACGGCACTCTCCGAACGGTTTTCAATGGACCGTCAGGACTTTAAAACCGTCATCAGGGGTTTGGTTTCAGACCGCGAACTCATATACACCTATCATTTTGGCTGTTCTTTTCTCGAAAAATCCTTCAACAAACCCACCCGAATATCCCATCGGGTGGTCCTAAAACCCCACGGCATGTTTTATCAATCCGGTTCCCAAGACGTGGTCATCGACATGCAGCAGGGCGCTGCATTCGGTTCCGGCGATCATCCCACAACGAGACTGGCGGTCAGAGGGATTGAAAACGCAGTGTTCGAAACCCATTGTTTGAAAAAAGAAAAAAATACTCGAGCCCTGGATATTGGAACCGGATCCGGTGTTCTGGCAATTGCAGCCGTATCGTTGGGGATAAAAACGGCCAAGGGAATCGATATCGATCCCTGTGCAAGGGCAGAAGCCGGAAAAAACATTCAATTGAACCACCTCGAACATCGGATTGCCATCCACGACCATGACATCCAAGATATCCATGAAAAATTTACACTGATCACCGCGAACCTCCGATATCCCACCCTTAAGCGGCTGTGTTCTCACATGGCTCAAATTACCGAAAAAGACGGTGCGGTGGTGGTTTCGGGAATAAAAACAGATGAAGTATCAAACCTTTTGAATGAATTCACCCAAAACCGTTTTAAGTGTGTCTGGAAATCATTTGAAAAAGACTGGGCAGGGATGGTATTTGTTCGTTGAATCTCAACAAGCGGGAACCGTTAATATATTCATCACGAACGCACGAAAATATGTTCCGATTGAATGGCATACCGTCACAACTTCAGTCAGCCGAAGGATTGTTCCGTTTCCATCGGAAAGCTGTCTGAGCAAATTAGAGCGCGTTAAAGCGAACAGCAATGAGATTGTCAAAATTATGGATAATTATCATATTCCCGCAGTGAAATCTTAACCATATAGACCTGTTCGCTTTTACGCGGTTTTATTTGCGAGTTCTTGCCGATGGAAACGGAATTGTCCTGCGGCTGGAACGGAATGTAATTCTGAAATCTTATTTTGAACAGCGCGATTAAGGAAAGAACACATGAGTATGAAAGCATTTTCACCGGAGCAGTCCGCCGGCCAGCGTCTGATGGTGGGGTTCGACGGAATCGAGTTCAACCCGGAACTCGGGTTTCTCATCGACACCATGAAGGTGGGCGGGATCATTTTTTTTGCCAGGAACCTGGTGAATCCCGAACAAATCAAAAGGTTGTGCGCATCGATTCAGGCGCATGCCCGCGCTTGCGGCCAGCCGCCCCTGTTTATCGCCATCGACCAGGAAGGGGGCCGGGTGGCCAGGCTCAAAGAGCCGCTGACCCAGTTCCCGGGCAATCCAAAGATGAAAGGTCCCGAAGATGCCAGGGTATTTGCCCGAACCACTTCCGACGAACTCCGGATGCTGGGAATCAACATGGACCTGGCGCCGGTTTTGGATGTTGTTCCTGAAGGCCTAGAGGGTGTCATGGCCGACAGGGTGTTCGGTCACGACCCCATATGGGTGTCTCAATTGGGAATGGTGGTTATCGAACACTTGCAGGCAAATAAAATTATGGCGGTTGCCAAACATTTTCCAGGCATCGGGCGTACCATACTCGATTCACATTTTGAAATGCCCGACCTGGAGACGGATGTCGACGCCATGGAAACTTTCGATCTTATTCCGTTTCAAGCCGCCATAAAGCATAACGTGGCGGGAATAATGCTCTCACATATTCTTTATAAAAAGATGGATCCCCATTGGCCCGCAAGCCTGTCAACCGCCATTGCCGGTGATCTTCTCCGCCGGCGGTTGGGCTACGGCGGACTTACCATGACCGACGATCTGGACATGGGGGCCATTAAAAAAAATTACGACATCCATACCGTCATTCGCCGGATTCTAGTGTCAGACATCGATATTGTGTTGATCTGCCATGCAGGGCCGGACATTGAAAATGCATTCAAAGAAATATTGGATGCCCAGAGCCGATCCCAATCGATCCAGGCAAAAGGGGTGGAATCACTCAAACGAATTTTTGAACTGAAATCAAAATATCTGCAGCGTTGACACCCCTTGCCGTGTTATTTATGCAACGACAGGGGTTACGAACAATTCAATCTGTTAAAGGCCGCTTTTCAGCCGCCATCTGAAACCAACTCGTTGCTGCAAAGAAATGCCCCGTCTCGCTCGATCCAATCATTGCCCCGACGCTCGAGGATCCAACCGCTGCCGCCCTTTCCGCCGAACGGAAGCCGCAAGGGGGTAAACGTGAAGTCAGGGTTATCGTGCACCATCCCAAAGTGAGAATTAAAGCGCGCTTTTGTCCGATCTGACGGCGATCCGAAAAATGTCAGAAGAAAGCCGTAACGCGTCTGAACAAGTTCCGTCACGGCGTGTTGTGGATCATCAAAGGGCTTGAGAAGAAGGAAAGGGCCGAAAAGTTCAAGATCAGGGATGCTGTTGTTATCGGTTTCAAGCACCAGCGGAGAAATCATTTCACCGTCGATGGCCCCCTCGATTAACCGTGCAGGCCGGCACTGTCTGAGTGCATTTTGAATAATTTTACGGGTCCGTTCAATCCGAATCGGTCCGATGTCGGTGTCAGGGGCAAAAGGATCTCCCACCTTCATGTTTTTCACATGACCGAGGATGCCTTCACGGACAGTTTCATAAAGACTGCTGTGGATATACACCTTTTTCAAGGTGGTGCAGTATTGACCGCCATTGACAAATGCCCGCCGTGCGATAAAACCAGCGGCTGCATGTGCATCTGCATCTTCAAACACAATTGCCGACGGCATGCCCCCAGGCCCTGCAAAAAAGAGTTTGTCAAAGGCCGTGTGCTGTTTTCGATACACCTCTCCAACCGCCGAACCGCCTGAAATAAATAGAACCCGGACATCCGGGTCCGCTAAACACTGCCGGCCGAATTCGCGGTTGTCCTCGCCGATGACCGGTTCGATGGATTCGAAAGGTTTGCAAATCTCGCCTAACAGCGCTCCGGTTCGAGGGGTCTGGGAAGAGACGCTGAAACGCAAGCGATTGCCCGTCAGCAGGGCCGATCCACCCAGACGGGCCAGCACCACCGCCGGCGCATCGTAGGCAAATATGGTGGCCACCGTACCGTAAGGTTGGCCGTTGGCCACCTGTGGAATCTCTTCTTTCATGGTTCGCAAATACGCCACCGACAAATCGACCTCGACGCCGGTGATTTTTACAGGAAACCCGGCATCTTGGGCAGCGGTCTCCAGCAGTTTCGATTTTTGATGTTCAAGTACATCGGCCAGTCGTTCGATTTCTTCCAGCCTGGCCCTGAATTTTTCGTTTTGTGTCATCTATCTCTCCCATCAAAGCCGATGCTCGAGGGGATTCCCCGGGTCCAACAAAATTTTTCGTTGCGCTAAGCACCGGTGGTATCTTTATGCTTCTCTTTATGGTATGCTTTTCATACCATTATCGCCATGAAATGAAAAGTACAATGTTATCGAATGACAACATCTCCTTTGGGTTGGATTGCACTTTGCGAACCCCTTGGCGGGCACTTCAATGAAAACGTTCTGGAAAGGATAGGAAATGGAACTCGATAAAATAATGGAAGAATACGGTTTCACAATATCGTCAAGTTGCAGCGGTTTTGAATGGTATACCAAGAGAATCGAGCACAAAGGCGCTGAGGCGTTTATCACCATCACCTCGGATGATGAACTGCACCTGCCCGAATCCTTGGATGAGCCTGTTTGGGTCAACGTCAGCGACTTGAATTCAGGCAACGAGCTCGAAGCACCCCGGCGGTTTGAGTCCTTAAAATCTTATCTCGACACACTGAATCCTTCTTGACATTTAACTCTTGTATATTGAGAATTGAGTAAAAAATCCGGGCCCATTTTAGATCCCGCCACGCGGGGAATGATGGAGTGCTGGAGTAGTGGAATATTGGGTATTAAAAGCAGAAGATATCTTATTTTAATCACAGGGTTCAAAACGCAGAACCCGTATCCCAGAACTGTACACATCTTGTCGTTATGTATCTAAAAATAGATAGAATTCCACGAAACCCATTACTCCGACACTCCATTATTCCAGTTTAACCGATTAACTGGATCGATGGGGTTATAGGGGCGATTCGGACGACCACCGTATCAGTGCACTTCCCCATGTCAGCCCGCCCCCGAAAACCGGGAGACAGATCAGATCGTCCGGTTTGATGCATTGCTTGCGAATCGCCTCATCAAAGGCGATGGCGCAAGATGCTGAAGAAATATTCCCGTATTTCTGGATCGTCAAATAAAATTTTTCAAAGGGAATTTTCAAGGACTTGGAGATGTATCGGAACATCCGGATATTTGCCTGATGGGGAATAAACCAGTCGATATCTTGGATGCGGATCCGGTTGAATCGAGCCGCCTCCCGGATCGATTCAATGAAATACTTGACCGCCACTCTGAAGCTTAAATTGGCTTCGAATAGATTTAAAAAGTGCAGCCCCTTATCGACGCTTTCATGGGAGATCGGCGTCGTTTTCGAGCCGCCGCCAGGCAACACTAGATTTTGTCCATTGGCACCGTCTGTGTGAATGTGAGTGGACAGGATTTCAGGTCCTTTTTTATCCAGAGTCAACAGCGCGGCACCGGCGCCGTCACCCCATAAGATGCAAGTGGCACGATCCTTCCAGTTCACCGTCCGGGTCATGACTTCAGATGCCACCACAAGCACATATCGACAGGTCCTGTTTTTAAGATATTGTTCAGCGACATTCAGTCCGAAAATAAAACCGGCGCAGGCGGCCGTGATATCGAATGTTACGGCCTGGGGCGCATCCAGCTTGGCCTGAAGCCAATTGGCGGATGCAGGACAGCACATGTCCGGCGTTATGGTGGCCACAAGGATAAGGTCGAGGTCCTTGGCGGTTAGCCCGGCCATTTCGAGGGCCTTGAGAGAAGCTTCATAACCGAGATCCGAAGTGGCAACGTCCGGATCAGCGACTCTCCTTTCCCGCACCCCGGTCCGCTGCACAATCCATTCATCCGTGGTGTCCAGACCCATTTCCTCTAAATCGAAATTCGTCAGAACTTTCGGCGGTACATATGAGCCGGTACCGATGATTCTTACCGTTTCCATATTCTATCCGTATAGCGTTGCCGGTTCGCGGCGTTTTTGTGACACGACCTTGTTTATCGACACCATGGATGATCTTCGACCCCGCAGTTTCAAAGGCCCAGAACCGGAAAGATGTTCTCCTTGATTCCGGCCACCACCCATGCGGCCAGTTTCCGGGCACCGTCGGCGACAGCGGCATCCATGCCGGAAACCGGATCCGAAAGCGTGGCGGTCCGGCCCAGTTCGGCCCGGTGCTGATTGACAAACGCCTCCGGCAAAACATCCGGAACGTCAGCCCCTTTCATGACCGCCCATGCCCCGGTCCAGGAACGGGCCACATTCATCACATTGTATCCGCCACCGCCCAGTGCCACCCATTTCCGGTTCCAGGACTTTATCTCCTCAACCAGTTTAACGAAGCCGCTGGTGGTAAGGTTCAAGCCGGCAAGTGGATCTGTTGCCAGGGTGTCCACCCCCAGCTGGGTCACCAGCACATCCGGATCATACGCCCGCACCAGGGGCGGCACCAGTTCCATAAACACCCAAAGGTATAAATCATCATCGGTTCCGGGTGCCAAGGGGACATTGACGGCGTAACCCCGGCCCGGCCCCTCCCCCATTTCGTCCGGAAATCCTGTGCCGGGGAAAAGGGTGTGGCCGTGCTGATGGATCGAGATGGTCAGAACTTGATCGGTGCTGTAAAACGCCGCCTCGACCCCATCGCCGTGGTGTACGTCTAGATCCAGGTAGACCACCCGCAAGCCGTTTTCAATCATTCGGCTGATCCCGATGACAGGATCGTTCAGGTAGCAGAATCCGGAAGCCCGAGCGGCCCGGGCATGGTGCAAACCGCCTGCGATATTAAAAGCGATCCGGCGGTCCCCCTCCATGACTTGGCGGACGCATTCAAGGGTTGCGCCGGCAACCAGCAACGACCAGTCGAATAGACCGGAAAAAACAGGGTTGTCCCCGCTTCCCAAACCGAACCGCCGGGCTTGGGGCGGCGCCTGACCCGTATTGGCGAGCTTGAGCATCGCCAGATATTCAGCAGAATGAAATTGCAGCAGGTCCGTCTCATCGGCGTTCCGGGCTTCGACCCAGGGCGCATCCGGGGTATCGAACAATCCATAGGCGCCGATCAGGTCCATGGTCATCTGGAGCCGTTCCACTTTGAGCGGGTGACGGGGCCCATAACTGTGACGGCCGAATTGTTTGCTGAAGACGAGAACCGCTTTCCCGGATCTGTCCATACCATCCTCCTTGTCCGGCGACACTTCAGAAATATTACCCCAATGCCGCAATTTTCCGATATTTGGAAACGTATCGCCCCAGTGGGCCCGGACATTTCAACGATCACACAATGCCCAACGCCTCTCCCAAGACCTTGTAGGGTTTGGGGAATTCCGGCTGGAAGTTCTGGTAAAATGTCACGGGATAGCGGGCGCCGATCTTCTTTCCTGCCTTCTTCAGGCCCTGAACCAATTTTTCAAGCAAGTGTCCGGGAATGGAGCATACCATTTCATCGTCTTGTGTCATGGAAAATATGCGATCTCCCATACCCGGAATGACGATTCGGGGAGACTGGGTTTTGTAGGGCGCAATGAGATATTCACTGCATTCCACCTTCCCCCCGAAGTTTCCTAAGATGCGCCGGTTTTCTTCATAAACCAGTCCTTGAATCAGACGCATCATCTGGGCGGGATTGCCATGAAATACCACCGTATCCGGATCATATAAACCTTTTTCCAAGGGCGCCAATACAATGGCTTCACATTCCCGATTCTCCAGACGAATCATGGTGCCCGCCTCGTTGCGCCCCTTTTCCTCGCTTTGGGAAAATTCGACTTCACAAAAGAGTTTTCCAAGTGTCTCCGCCGAATCGGGAGTATCGCTGAAACCAAAAGCGATCATCCCGGGAACACAGATCAAATCTTCCTGGGTGAGCCCCACGGTCCACCCGTGCGTTCGCGCCATGGTGACCCCCTGGCAAATGGTGACCCGCTTGCCCAAAACCACCGAAGGTTGGCGGGTCTTTTCGGGAAACGCCGCCGTTTCTTTCAAAAACTTGACGGCAACAGGAAGGGTTTTCAGTCGCAAGTCGTTTCGAATAAAATCAGCCGATTCCTTGTGGTCCATTTGTGCCATGATGCACCTCCTTTACTCACGCTGAATTAAGGTTCCATTGTAGGTGTTCAGGGGGTGCGCTTCCCCGTGTAACGATACCTGCCCGCTCGTGCCTCGCATGGCAGGCGGGTTGGCGGAGTGGCTTCGTTATTTCAATGTCTTAGCAGTGGGAGAGACCGCGGCTCCCGCATGCTTTTTGCGGGAGAACGCGGAGGGGGCAGGAATGCCCCCGCTGCTAAGTCATTAAAATGACCAGACACGTAGACACCGAAGTGAAGCGGGGGAGCGCACCTCCTGAACACGCGCGTTCCATTCCGTCTACAATACTCCAAAAACCAACGTTGCAGCAAGTAATTTCCTGCAAACGGACTTTACAAAACAAAATAAATATAAGAAAATGCAGGTCTTGGGTGCAAGGTTTCGAAGGGATATCCCAATATTTTATGGGCCGGCTTTTAAAGACGAGTTCCAGAAAGAGGAATTTTAAACCGAATTTGTGAAGATGATCTGCACAAAAAGGGACGGTGCTCTTCTTGCAATAAATTGTAAAGAATCCGGACCCATCGAAGATCCCGCTACGCGGGGAATGATGGAGTGCTGGAGTAGCGGAAACTTTCTTTTTATAATCAGGGTTCGAAACCCATTACTCCAACACTCCATTATTCCAATTTTCCAGCTTAACCGATGGATGGCATAGCTGTTGTTTTAACTCCCGCAAGGCGGATGTTTATCAAGACTAAAAAAACCCAGAGGTAGCTATGAAGCCCAAAATAATCGTTCATGGCGGCGCAAGTCGTTCCAGCAATGATGAACCGGATCGAAAAAAAGATGTCATCAACGCCTGCAAAATAGGGTACGAAGTGTTGTTGGAAAAAGATGCGGTGGAAGCCGTGGAAATTGCCATACGGAATTTGGAGGCTTCGGCGTTTCTGAATGCGGGAGTTGGGAGTTACCTTCAATTGGACGGAAGGGTTAGGATGGATGCCTCTATTATGAAGGATGATCTATCTGCCGGTGCCGTTATTGGTATTGAAGATGTGGAACACCCCATATCCGTTGCCAGACGCGTCATGGAATCGACCCAGCATGTAATCTTATCAGGGAGGCTGGCCACTGAATTCGCACATTCTGAAGGTTTCCCAAGGTATGACCCGAGAACCAGACCCAAGGTAAACTTGTGGATGGAAATCATGGAAGAGTTTCGCCAAAAAACGACGTATGAGCAGATATTTCATGTCGATCAGTATCTTAAAGAAGGAAGATTTACGTTAGGGACCGTCGGCTGCGTGGCGATGGATTCCAACGGCAGAATCGCTGCGGGAACGTCCACCGGGGGGCTTAAAATGAATGTGCCCGGAAGGGTGGGCGATTCGGGAATCATCGGTGCAGGAACCTACTGTTCAAAATACGGCGGTGTTTCATGCACAGGGTATGGAGAAAAGATTCTCGTTCTATCCTTGGGAAAACAAGTTGTCAATTATCTAAAGTTCAGGGAGTCGACAAATGCCATGGGTGCCGC
Source organism: Desulfobacterales bacterium (assembly GCA_030145345.1). Lineage (GTDB taxonomy): Bacteria > Desulfobacterota > Desulfobacteria > Desulfobacterales > UBA11574 > JAAXQD01. Next base: position 12,388 of record JAQYVT010000055.1, on the reverse strand, counting down.
GGAATACGGAATCGAAGAATTAAACTCGTTGCACGCCCATGGTGGTATCATCTGCATCGACAAACAAGGGAATATCGGATATGGGCACAATACCAAAGCCATGGCGATGCATTTTATTGAATGAACCAACGTAATTTTGCCACCATTTGTTGGACCGTTTGTCCTTTTTCGATATCCCGGTCCTTTTTCTTTTTTTTGATCCCGCCGGTCGTCACTTTTGGTTTTCTGGCAAATTTACCGGTTATTCACCATTAACCCTATCCCTCAATTTGCCGGAACACCTAAACGTAACGACCTTCCTTGGTTCAAGCATCAAGTCATCCCCGGTTGCAGGATTCCTGCCTTTCCGTTCCCTTTTTTCCTTTACACAAAACTTGCCGAAATTAGAGATCAGAACGTCCTCACCGGATGCCAGTGTGCTCTTGATGATCTCTATAAGGGTTTCGACAATTTCTGTGGATTTGTTCTTGGGCAAACCGATTTGATTGTGGACCGATTCTACGATCTCAACTTTTGTGAGTGTCATGGGGGGAGGCTCCTTTGTGTTTACATAATCCAGGATAAAATTGCACTTCCAAGTATCAACGAAAAAATGCCAAACAACCTGTATGTTTGATTTGATACTGAATTAAGATACCAATCAATGAGTTCATCATACAAGTTTTTAGGAATTAAAAAGATAACACCACCTTCAATGATCGCCATTAACCCAATTAATCTTATAAGCCACGACTGGCGGCTTGCAGTTGCAGAAATTAAAAGCAGGATACCCATTATAAGTTCAAAGGCGGAGATAAATTTTCGATCGATCTCGTTAAATATACTTTTCACAAATTTTCTGGTTTCATCGGTATAAAGAATCGTGCAACATCCCATTGCAATACAAAAAAAGCTAATTACATAGAGAAACCCTTTCATAACTGACTCCTTGTAGGTCTAAAGGTTGTTGTGGTAAGGCATAATTTAACGAAGGGATCTGTACTTTCCCAAATATCACAGCATTTGTCAATATTTGTTTTGATACACCATCCTGTTTTTCTTGAATATTCTTGACAAGCTGATGACATTGTGAAATGGCTGGCTTGTTTCACATTCGCAACTCTGATCTCAACTTGTATCCTCGATCTGATTTTATCTGCTGTTGATCCGGCCTGATTTAGAATGCATTATCCGGAATGTTCCTTGGAGGGGATTGTATGCATCGGATGAAAGCCTTTCTCATTATACCGGCAATAATCGTGATGGTTGTCACCTTTTTTAGCACCATTGCGCTTTCGGCACGTCCCTATAAGATGGATAAATGGAAAGGGCATGTTTTCATCGATGGTGGGGAGGACGAAGGATTTATATTGGGGGCCACCGTCTGTTTCCCTTCATGTTCGGGCAAAGGGTTTATTTGTGGAACTGTTTTGAAAACTTCACCGTCCGAAGCCATGGTTAAAGTCGACAATACTGCAACAAAAATGAGAGATATTTGCGGAGAAGCCATCCTCTATGTCGGGGAACAAGACAGAGAAGGCGAAGAAGAACAGATTGAAAGTCAAAAAAAAGAAAGAGAACGGATAAACAACAAAGATTGGTTTCAGTAACCCAATTTCGCCCCGCCCAAACAGACCGCTTGCAATAAATTGCACCCCAACGCTAAAACAAAGGCTAACGGAATACCAGAAAAAGGATAGGTATAAAAAAATCGTTCAGAATGAAATCCATACATTTTTTCAGATGCGATGATATTGATCCTTGGAGGAACCGGAATGTATATCGCCCAAACAGACGGCTGGTATCTTGAAAGAATAACGGTATTGATCGCCGGCATCGTTATCCTACTCACCGTTATCTTTGCCTGGATTCACAGCCCTTACTGGCTGATCTTGACATTCATCGTCGGCATCAACGAAATTATGTTCGCATTGATCGGCGTTTGTTTAACCTCAAACATTCTATACGTTTTGGGTGCAAAACCGAGATTGAAGAAATAGGTTCTTCTTCAATTTAGTTGGAAAAGAGGGGCCAAGCTTTGAGGTCTCAAGGGGGCAAGGGGTCAAGGGTCCAAGCGTTTGTTCTCCAACGATACATAATCTGACACGTTGTATTGTATTACGTCTGCGATACCATAGGATTTGGCATTCCAAGGGGGTTGAACCGGCCCATTTTATTCTTATCTTAATTAGTGTCCATCCATAAATGGTCTTTTTTCCGCCGAACATCGTTCTCCGCGGGTTTCCGGCTGCGGCGTACGTTCAGTACGCCTCACCACAAACCCTTGTGCCTGCCCCGTGAAATGCGAAGCATATTTAACTGGGGCGGCCTTGCTCGACGAAAAAAATGCTCATTTTTGAATTGGACACGCCATTGTGCCTCCAGGATTCGTGGATAGGCACTAATTAGACGGGTTAAAACTCAACTGCCACAGGAGTGTACCCATGCCATTTGTTGAACTGCCCGGCATAACGGGAAAAGTTTTCGTTCCCGAAGACCAGCAGGAAGGCCCCAAAAAGCATTCGTGCAAGGATTGCTATTTCTGCCAGATGTGCAGCGACGATCGGTGCAGATTGTGTATTGGCCCTAAGAACTGCGAAAGACAGAAATCTTCTGGGAAGTAAACAATCCTCGCCCGAATAGACGGGATTATTTTCCACAATGCTTTCCTCGATGTTTATCCAAACAGCAAAACTGTGATAAGATCGCAAAGCGATTTTATTCATGGAAAAAGCCTTGTCAAAACTTCTGAGTTGGTGTATTTTTTCAGCAATATATTTTGCCCCCGTAGCTCAGTGGATAGAGCAATGGATTCCTAATCCATGTGCCGCAAGTTCGATCCTTGCCGGGGGCACCAGCAATATCGAGGACTTGGCCATTTAAGGTTAATTCTTTAAACGTCATCGAGCAGGTATGATTTTGAAACGGTATGGCCTTAAATTTTGATTCCTTCGAACAGCGCTATTTCTCCTTCACTTTCCTGAGCAGACCCGCAAGCGTGGCCACATGGCGCTTCTCTTCCCTGATGATCTCATCGATCTTCTCCTGCCCGTATTTGGCCGGTACCATGTCCTTGACTCCCAGGTAGAACAGGATCGAGTCCTTTTCGAGTCCCAGGGCGATTCTGAGGATATCCTCGAGGGTCTCATTGCCGGTGAGCGCATCTGCCACCGTCGGACTGCCTTCGCCCCCGAGGGTGTCGGCCATGGCGGCCAGATATTGGGACGCCTCGTTATACGGATCGAACACCGTCCCCCCCTTGTCCGCTTCGGTCAACGTTTTGCGCATCTCGACAAATGTTTTCTGATGCTGATCTTCCATGGCGGCCAGACCTTCTAAAAACTTTTTGTTTTCGGCATCGGACTGCATCCCCGCAGCCTTCCGATAAAAGGCGGCGCCGTTGCGCTCGATGCGAATCGCCATTTCAAAAACTTCATCTGAGTTAAACATTATGGCCATTTTATTTCCTCCTTTTTCACACCCCTTTCCGGCCGGTATCCTCGCGTGCTGTGAAGCCTCACCGGGGTATCTGTCATTGATGATATGCTTTAACCTTCATCATTCGATGGTCACAATCCCCAGAAAACCGTCCACCGTCACCCGATCGCCGGTATGGATTCGGCGAGTGGCGTCCGGAACGCCGGTGACGCAGGGCAGTCCGTATTCCCTTGCGATAATTGCACCGTGAATCAGCATCCCGCCCCGTCGCTCAACAATTCCGGACGCCAACGGCACCACAAAGGTCATGTTGGGATCCACGGCATCACACACCAGGATCTCTCCATTCTTGAAATCGATCAGGTCTGCATTCTCGCGAATCACCCGGGCCCTCCCCTTGGCCAGGCCTTCACCGGCGGGTTGCCCCAGGATCTGCCGGGCTTTGACGCGGCCCCTCACCTGCGCTTTCGCGCCCGCTGCCGGGGTCTTTTCCATGGATTCGTACGTTTTAATCTGCGCTGCCAGGATTCGCTCCGTTTCAGGATTCTCATCCGGCCGAACGCTCAGCTTTAGGCGGCGCCGGGCTTCGCCGACGGCTTCGTACAGATGGGCTTCGATGCGGCCCAGATGAATGTTGTCATCGTCCCGCAGACGGTAGCTGGAGCGTGCCAGATCCAACAGCTCGGCAGCCTGTTCTCCCTGAGCCCCTGTAAATCGCGAAAGAAACTTTTCCTTTAAACCGTCTATTTTTTCAAAAGACCGCTTGGGTTCTGCCGGCTCCCGGGCCGCCAGTTCGAGCACCAGCCGGACCAGGGCATCTGTCCCCTGTGTGCATTGACGGCCGCCGGTTACCGGGCAGGTCAGATCGCCATACATCTCGATGAACGATTCCATGGCAGGACCCAGCCGTTGATCGATCTCGAGGACTTTTTCACCTTTCAGGTTTCTTAAAGAAGCTTCCCGGGACGAATGTGTCCGGACAATGGCCGCCATCTCTTCCAGTCGACGGTTGCGATCGAGACTCGCCATGGATGTCGCCGCCAGCAGATCGACGAACTCAAAGGGATTTTCGGGTTTCATTGCATCGTTGTAAACTTGACCGAACAGGCGAATCCCATGGGCATACGGAATAAAATCGTTCCAGTAAGTCTTGACCCAATGGTCATTTAGCGCCGCTCTGCTATCGATTTCTTGGGACAGCGCTCGATCGGACAATTTCTTTATATCCGTCCGGGAAAGTTGTTGGTCAATCCGTATCATTTCCGGAATCAGCTCGTTTTCGATCTTGCGCCGCAATTCTTTAAGATTTTCGAAACTGCGGTGCAGGCTCAGATACCACTGGCGCTCGTCTTCGGTTCCCCCTCGCTCCAGGGTCGTGATCGGCCGGGACTGAAGCACGTAGAGATCCCCCTTTTTCAGGGTCCACTCCAGATCTTGCGGAACACCGAAGATCTCTTCCAGTTTGAGAACCGTACGGAAGACCTCCGAGACCTCATCGCTGGAAAGCGGCGGTTGTTGGGCCAGATCTGCAGGCAGCGGAACGATGTCGACGTTTCGGACGGCGGAGACCACCTGACGGGTCCTTGGGACCGCTGTATGAGACAGCGGCATGGCAGAGGTCCGGTCGACCATCCAACGGTCCGGTTCGATAACCCCGTCCACCAGCCCCTGATTCAGACCGTAGACCGCCTCCACCACCCCTTGAAACTCATCCGCAGGATTCCGGCCAAAAGCAACTCCCGAGCGCTCGCCGGGGATAGTTTCCTGTACAATGACCGCCATGGCGCTCGTTTCGAAATCCAGCCCCAGCTCCTGCCGATACATCAGCGCCGCATCAGACCACAGCGACGCCCACACCAGCTTGATGTGCACGAGAATGGCGTCTGCGCCGAGAAGGTTGACAAACGATTCGTGAAGTCCGGCAAAGGACGCCCGTTTAGAATCTTCCCCCGGTGCCGACGAACGGACGGCCACGGCATCTTTTCCGAAAACGGTTTCTATGCCCTCGCGCAATGTCCGTTCCATTCCCGAAGGATAGGGCGTGGCGTGAAACATGCCACGAATGCGCAGGGCAGCATCCCAAACCTCTTCCCAGCGCATTTGCCTGAAGTCCTTGCGCTGAAGTTCCAGCAGAATACGCCCACGCAGTCCGGTTGTTTCCACGAACCGGTTGTACGCGCGGGTCGTCAGGCAAATGGTTTTGGGCACCCGAAACCCGTGGCCAAACAGGCGCCCCAACGTCATGGCCTTTCCGCCGACTCGATCTAAATCATCCGCTTCGAGGTGCTCTAGTGGTATCCAGAAGTTCATCAGGGCATCCGCATCTCCGTAACGTTTTGAAAGTGATCCACCAAGATATACCGTCCAACCTCCATCGCCATCAGTGCCGTCGAGGGTGACGTTACAAACGTCTTCAAATACGGATGTCGGGAAAGATATAATTTCGTGACGTCTTCCTGTTCCCCGCCCGTAATCTCGACAATGCCCCCCGTGGCCGTGACCGCCATGGCACGGTGAAAGTCCTGAACGTCATTCGACCGATTGTCGATGAGCATGCCGGCGCGCGGATCCGCTTTCAGATTGGCGTATTTGCGGGTCGTCCGCGGCGTGGTGAAAAAGAGTCGAAACATGTCTTGTGAACAGACAAACGCAATCAGGTTGGCATAGGGTCCATCCGGGCTTTGCGTCGAGAGTACCGCAAGACGTTGGGTTGTCAAAAGAGTTTCGATTTTTTTAAAAACCGGTTCGGTGGATGGCATGATGGATATTCTCCATTTTCAGAATGTGTCTCTCCAGGTTATGGAAATATTGACAGGTGTTGCATTTACCCTCGAAACCCGGGTGGCCGAATATCCTTTTCTATCAGAAATCGGGCGCTTTTTCCAGGGGCGACAATAAAACTTGAACATATAGCGGGAAGCGGCGCCGGAAGCTATAATCCCTTTACACTTTGATCCTTTTTGGTTATCGTGTTTACAGGGAAATATTGCCCAAACTCCAACGTAAACGGCGGTACAAAAAGTGAGGGCAAATCACCTTCAGCGTCTGAAACCTTACACGTTGCCGCCACCCAATGATTTACCCCGATATTCCCGATATCCTGTCGAGAAAAAAGCAAACGAACACGATGCGTGTCAGATTTGAGTTCATTTAAAAGGGCCCGATGGGGTCCGAATTGCAACAGATTTTTTAAAAATGAATCGATGGGAGACTCGAATAAATTTGTTATCATTTTTTTAAAAATAATGTAATATTTTTTTTGGATCATCTCCAAAAGAGTGGATGGTTTTGAAACCCTTTCTAACAGAAAATTGGGAGAAGAACCAATTTTAAACTTAAGGTGAAACATGAAAAGTATAAAATCAAAATTAATACTCTTTATTGGAATAATTGTCCTAATATTCTCGGCCATATTGCTTCAAGGCACCTATCGCGTGACCACTTCGAATATTGAGGATTTAGCAAAACAGCAGCTGAGTTTAGCGCTGCATTTTGATCTTGCCATCCGTGAATATGTGGCTGAAAAAATTCGTCCGCTGATGTTCAATCTGACCTCTGAAGGCGTGTTCATTCCGGAAACCATGTCCACCAGCTTTGTCGCCCGGAACATATTTGAAAAGGTCCGCAAAAATTTCCCGGATTACATCATCAAATTTTCGTCCGGCAACCCGAGAAATCCCGTGAACCAAGCAGGTCCTGAGGAACTTAATATGATCAAGTATTTCAACGATAATCCTCTGGATAAGGTTTGGACCGGTGAGATTAACATGGGCGGCAAACCATACCTTGCACAGTTCAGCGCAATGCGAATGGAAAAACCCTGTCTTCGCTGCCATGGTGATCCTGGTGATGCGCCATATGAATTGATAAAAAGGTATGGTCCCAATGCATCGTTTTATCGTCCTCTCGGAGAAGTGGTCGGTCTGGATACCATCGCCATCCCCAGCGAAGAAATCAACAAAAGATTATGGCAGGAGAAATCCAGAAATATTGGATTTTTGGGGATTTTAATTTTATTGCTTTGTGCATCCCTGATATTTATTTTCAAATTCGTAATCACGGATCGTTTAAGTAAAATTACCGATCATTTTTTACACACCGAAAAGCAAGGCGATGACGTGAGAATCGGAACCATCGAGATGAAAGGCCAGGATGAGATTGCTATCTTGAAAGAAAGTTTTAATAAATTGGCCCACAGGCTTAACGATTCTTACACCAGACTCAAGATAGAAGTCGAGGAGCGAAAACAAGCCCAAGCGGCACTGCGGGAGAGTGAGGAAAAATATCGAACATTATTCGACATGGAATCGGATGCACTGGCGTTAATGGATATAGAGACCGGGGATATCTTAGATGTCAATAAAGCGTTTATCAATCTTTATGGATTCAGCAAGGAAGAAATACTGTGCATGAAAAACACAGATTTTTCGGCAGAGCCCCATAAGACCCGCGACTCCGTACAAGAGCATGAGAAAAATATTCCCCCAAGATATCATAAAAAAAAGGATGGCACCGTTTTCCCCACAGAAATTTCTGCCAGTATTTTCGAGTACCAAGGAAGAGAGGTTCTTATCGGTGCAGTAAGGGACATAACGGAACGAAAGCACGCAGAAGAGCAAATAAAAACATCCCTCAGAGAAAAAGAAATACTTTTAGGCGAAATACACCACCGCGTTAAAAATAATTTCGAAATTTTATCCAGCCTTCTGGATATGAGCAGCATGCGCTCGGACAGTCAGGAGACACAAAATATTTTGCTGAATGCACGGGCCAGGATTCATTCCATGTCCCTGATCCATTCCCAGCTTTATCAAAACAACCGATTTGATCGGATTGACATGGAAAGACACCTAAGAGAACTGTCACACCATCTTCTGTCTATCTATGGAAGTGGAAAAAAAATCGACTTGATTATAGAACCTTCCAAAGTGTATCTTTCTGTAGGCCAGGCGATTCCCTGTGCTCTGGTGTTGAATGAACTCATTTCCAATGCCTTCAAACATGCTTTCAGAGAAAAGAAACAGGGAACGGTTCAGGTCTCCATATCCACCCCGGACCCTACCACGGTTCTTATTAAAGTCATAGACGATGGTGATGGAATCCCCAAGGGGACGGAGAGTTACCGCCAGACCGGTCTTGGGTTAAAAATGGCCAGGCATTTGATTTCCGGCCAACTGAAAGGTCAGATGCGTGTCAAGAATGATAGCGGAACTGAGATTTCCATACAGTTCAAGCGGTCGAATGATGGGGTAAAAACATGAATAAAATAATAATTGTAGAAGACGAAGCTGTCATCGCCATACGGCTTCAAGAACGACTGACGGCGATGGGATACCATGTCATCGGCATATCATATTCCGGTGAAGAGGCTATGGCCCAAGCCCGGCGTCTCCGGCCCGATCTGATCCTTATGGATATTATGATCCCGGGGGAAAAGGATGGTATCGCTGTGGCAAAATCGGTTAAAACAGAACTGGATATTCCGGTCGTCTTTCTAACAGCCTTTTCAGAAGATAAAATTATAGACAGGGCCAAACAGGCCGAGCCTTATGGCTACATTGTCAAGCCGTTTCAAGACCGTGAACTCAAGGCCTGCGTCGAAGTTGCCCTTTACAAAAAAAAGACGGAAAAAGCGCTCAAGGAGCGGGAAGAAAATTTTAGAACATTGGCCGAAAATGCCAACGACGGTATATGGATCGCCGTGAGAAAAGGTGAGTATGTCTTTGCGAACCGGCGCGCCGCTGAGATAACCGGTTATGGCGTGTCTGAACTGCTTAAAACGACCATCCAAGATACAGCGCATCCGGATGACCTTGAGAAAATTAAGGAAATGTTTCGACACATATTGGCGGAAAAGCCATTTCAAAGACAGTTTGAAACAACGATCATCCGTAAAGATGGGAATGAAGTACCCGTAGAGATCACGAGCGCCAGGTCCATATGGCAAGGCCAGCCTGCCGCCATTATCATCTTCAGGGATATCACCGAGCGCGTTAGGGCCAAAGAAGCGATGGAGAAAGCGAACCATGAACTTGAACTTCGGGTGAAGGAAAGAACCAGAGATCTGGAAATTAAGGCCAAAAGTCTTGAAGAAATGAATACTGCAATGAAAGTTTTGTTAAAGAAAAGGGAAGAGGATAAGATAGAAATAGAAGATAATGTGCTAACCAACGTCAAAGAACTGGTTATGCCATTTGTCGATAAATTCAGAAAAACTCCATTGGACGGTCAACAAAAAACATTTTTGACTATTATCGAATCGAATCTAAACGAAATCATCTCCCCGTTTACCCGAAAATTGTCCCTGGAATATTTAAACCTGACCCCCACAGAAATACAGATAGCGAACTTGACAAAGCATGGAAACACCAGCAAAAAAATAGCAAAAATCATGAATATATCCCCAAGAACTGTTGACACCCACAGAAAAAATATACGAAGGAAGGTCGGTCTGGAGGGCAAGAGAGCAAATCTCAGGTCTTATCTGTTGTCTCTCCATTGAATGCGCATTTCACTATCCTTCTGTTACAAAAGGCTCAAACCAGCCAATGGGAGGTTCTGAAATGGCCTTTAAAAGCGCATCCCCGGGTGGAACCCGCCAAAAATTATCCTTAAAATTCCCAACAGTATGGATCCGACGACCGTTAAGATCATCAATGCCGGAATAGTGGCAACGGCCCATTTCACCATAAAAACAACCATGGATGAAAACGACATCCGTATGTCTGTAACAACGATTTCATTGAGTTCTCTCGATCCCATAATGCTTCTCCGCAGAAAAATATAAATTAAATATTAAAGCTTTCGTCTTTCCACGTTATTCGACAGCAGGATTTTTTCCAATGCTTCGTATTTTTGGGCACCCACCAAAACTTGACCGTTGAATACAAAGGTCGGAACTACCTTCACGTTTTTTTCGCAAGATCGCTTCCAGTCCAGATCAACGGCTTCTCTACAGATCCTGGATTGAATCGTCTCCATGGCATCTTTTCCATCCAGGTTGACGGATTCAGCCACCTTTACGAGGACATGGGGCTTCCCGATGTTTAGACCGTCTGCGAAATATGCTCGAAACACGGCCGTGTGGAATTCATGACCTTGACCTTCAGATTCCGCCCATTTGCCCAACTCCTGTGCCAGACGACTGTTGTAGGTCATGGTCCGTTGGCCGAAAGGCAACCCAAAGCCGTATGCAACCTGTTTTAGATGATTCGACATTTGATCGACATCTGTATCGCTACACTCAAACAGCGTCTCCAGTGTTTGTCCATCCTCCGGGGTTTCCGGACGGAGGGGGAATGCTGTCCATCGAATGCCGATCTTAAATTCTTTTTGTAGTCTTTCAACACTCCCGGTATTGAAGTAACACCAAGGTCAAGTATAGTCAGAAAATATTTCAAGTGGTTTGGGTTCAGACATGATGTTTTCTTGTATGATTTTTTTTGAATCGGCGTGTTGCCGCAGTATATGCCTCAGTTCACAAAAAAAGTCTGACCATGCCGGATGTCGACGAGACGGTCCAGCAGACCTTCTTTCTTTAATTCCTTTTTAATATCCACAGGCGGAAAATGCACCGGCTCGTCCCCCAGACGAAAGGTCCCCCAGTGAACGATCATCAATTTTCGGGCATCGAGTTCTTTAAACGCTTGAACAGTTTCCCGGGGATTCATATGGCTGGAGGCCATTAACCACCGGGGCTCATAGGCGCCAAGATTTATAATGGCAAGATCGATGTCAAAATCCCGGCCGATCTCTGTGAATCCGTCAAAGTATCCCGAATCGCCGGTGACGTAAATGGTACGGCCGGCGGAAGTTTCGATGAGGTAACCGCCCCAAAGGGACCGGTTGGGACCTCGTACCGGATTTCGCATGGTCCAGTGATTGCCGGGCAAAAATGTTATGGAAAGATCGCCGTCGCGGTATACATCGTACCAGTCCAGCCGGGTTCGATTCATCATGCCTAAATCCTTGAACTCGCTGTCATGCCCCAGGGGGCTGATCACATGGGTATTTTTCTCCAGGGTCGCCAATGAGGGCTTGTCCAGGTGGTCGTAGTGCCCGTGAGTGATCAGAACGTGATCCGGTACCGGGATCTGGCGGGGGTTAAATGCAAGGGGTGAAAAATCCTCGAAAAACCAGGAAATATCCGAAAAAACGGGATCCACCAGAAGATACCTGTCCACATCCTTGATCAAGACGCTGGCATGTTTCAGAAACGTGATGGATACCCCTTGATACGCCCGGACCGGTTCCCAGTCGATGGCGATCGATCGGGTGGGCTGATCTTTGAGATTGGGGTAAAACCTGTTTTGGCTGAGTTTCCATTTCAGAATCTTAAAAAATCTTCCCTTCTGGGAAAGGCCGATTGGATTGATAAAGGCATCGTGGCCGTGATGTTCCTTTCCCAGGGCGATGTCCCTTAGGCTTCGGCCGTTCAAGGGCCGATAATGCAGTGTTCTACCGTCCATTTCCCCAACAGCCGCCAGCAATACCCGAGGGTCGGCAAAACGCATCAGTAGCATCGCTTGTGCGCTGAGAAACATTTTTTGTATGAAGACTCTTCGATTCATTGGTCATTGGCCAGAAAACCCATTTTATCTCAATTTTATATTCCGATTGTGGTTCGGCAGAATCTGGAAAACAGGCTATTTTTTCTAAAAGGTAAGCACGATTAAAACACTTGCAATACCCCCTATAAATATCAGGGTTAACGCTTTACCAATGGCTCAAACCAACGAACAAGGGGTTTTGAAACGGCTGTCGATCATTGCGGTGCGGGCTGGGGTTGGACACTTTCTTCGGCATCTTCTTGCCCAGCGGTTTCCGTTGCTTTTACTGCGGCTTCATACGCTTCAATATCTTGACGTAATTTCTCCTTTTCCGCATTGTATTTCATCACCCGTTGATTAAAGTCATCCGTCCTTTTCATGAATTTCTTGGCTTTGCTGCCCCGTAACGTTCCGCCACGAGC
>JAQYVT010000054.1 GCA_030145345.1 Desulfobacterales bacterium | reverse complement strand
CCCGGATCTGCGTTCTCCGCGGGTTTCCGGCTGCGGCATACAGGGAGTATGCCTCACCGAAAACCCTTGTGCCTGCCCCGTGAAATGCGAAGCATATTTAACTGGGGCGGCCTTGATCCGAACAAAAATTGCTCATTTATGAATTGGAAACTTAACGTGCCTATTTTACAATTGTGGATGGGCACTATCTAAAAGATTTTAGAAACAAAACGGCAATCATCGGCTTGAGTATTAAATTTAACAATATGGTTCCAGAACGGTTTAGAAAATGCCGGGCATCTTTTTCAGATCTACTTCAGCCCGCTCTTTTTTAAAGCCTCTGCCAAAGGACTGTCAAACGACGGTTTCGTGTTGTTCCCTTTTTTCTTCTTGGGTTTCGGTCTATGCGGGTGATTTTTTTTCAAGCCCGGTTTTTTCCCATCAGATTTTGAATGGCCGGCCTGGGATTTCATGGAAAGGGAGATCCGGTTTCTGGCAAGGTCGACATCCAGTACGGTTACAGATACCTTCTGTTGAACCTTCACGATTTCTGCGGGATTTTTCACAAACCGGTCAGACATCTGGCTGATATGAACGAGACCGTCCTGATGCACGCCGATGTCCACAAACGCGCCGAATGCGGTGATATTTGTCACGATTCCCGGGAGTTTCATTCCCGATCTTAGGTCTTCTATTTTTTCGATGCCGTCAGCAAATGAGAATTCCTCGAATTTTTCCCTTGGATCACGCCCCGGTTTTGCCAGTTCATCAAGGATATCATTTAATGTGGGTATTCCGACGGATTCCGTTACATATTGTGAAATATCTATTTTTTCACGGAGATCAGAATGTTTCATGATATCCGCCACCGCGGCCCCAAGGTCTTTTGCCATGGCGTCGACAATATGATAACTTTCTGGATGCACTGCGCTGGCATCCAGCGGGTTTTCGGCGTCCGGGATCCTTAAAAACCCCGCAGATTGTTCAAACGCCTTGGGTCCGAAGCGCGGCACTTTCAGCAGCAGCTTTCTAAATTTAAACGGGCCGTTTGCCTCACGATAATCGACAATGTTCTTTGCTGTACCGGCGTTGAGCCCGGAAACATAGGTTAGAAGTTGAGCACTGGCTCTGTTCAGATCGACACCCACCGCATTAACGCAGCTCATCACAACATCATCAAGGGCCTGTTTCAAGGCTGTCTGATCAACATCATGCTGATACTGACCGACGCCGATTGATTTCGGATCGATTTTCACGAGCTCCGCAAGGGGATCCATGAGCCGTCTTCCGATGGATACCGACCCCCGTACCGTCAGATCATGATCGGGGAACTCTCTCCTTGCCGTTTCAGAAGCGGAATAGACTGATGCACCGCTCTCGTTGACCATGACCACCTGCACCGGTTCAGAAAAGGGGACGGCCCGGACAAAGGCTTCCGTTTCTCTGCCGGCCGTACCGTTTCCCACCGCGACGGCTTCAACCTTAAACTGTTCACACAGGGATTTTATCTTCCCGGATTCTTCAAGGGCCTTTTTTTCAGACATATGGGGGAAAACCGTATCATGGTGAAGCAGTTTTCCCTGTCGATCCAGGCAGACGACCTTGCACCCGGTTCTGAAGCCGGGGTCTATTCCCATCACACGTTTTGCGCCCAGCGGGGGGGAGAGCAAAAGTTGTCGAAGATTTTCCGCGAACACCCTGATGGCTTCCGTCTCGGCCTTTTCTTTTGTGTGAAGCCGGGTCTCGGTTTCCATGGAACCGGAAAGAAGACGCTTGTAGCAGTCCCTTACGGCCAACTTTACCTGGGCGGAATCATCTCCGTCCCCTTTAACGAACAGGTCTTCGAGTATGGCGACGGCCGCCGCTTCATCCGGCAATATGTCAAGGTTCAAGACATCTTCTTTTTCGCCCCGCCGGATGGCGAGCATCCTGTGAGAAGGGATACCGGCAACCGGCTCTTCCCATTCAAAATAGTCTCTGAACTTCGCCCCTTTTTCCGCCATGCCGCCGGCCACGAGGCTTTTAACCGTAGCTTTGGTAAAAAAGAGGTTCCTCAGCCTGCCCCTTGCGGCATCATTCTCATTGATGATTTCCGCAATAATGTCTCTGGCTCCGGCCAGCGCATCTTCCACGGACTCAACCCCCTTTTCAGGATCGATGAAAGGTTCTGCCGCCCTGACCGGATCTGTGCCGTTTTGCGCAACGATTTCCATGGCCAGCGGTTCAAGCCCTTTTTCCTTGGCCATGACAGCTCTGGTCCGCCGTTTCGGTTTATAGGGAAGATATACGTCCTCGAGCACCGCCATGGTTTCGGCGGCGAGAACCCGTTCCTGAAGCTCATCGGTCAGGTGTCCGTGTTTTTCAAGAGACTTAAGGATGGTTTTCTGCCGATTTCTAATCTCTCGAAGCTGATTCAGCCGGTCCCGGATAGCCGTGACAGCGACTTCATCAAGGCTCTCCGTGGCTTCTTTTCTGTATCGTGCAATAAACGGGATGGTCGCACCTTCTCCAAGAAGGGACGCCACCGCCTGCACCTGATGGTCGTTTAAGTTCTGTTCCTGGGCAATCTTCGATATGAAAGTTGGGTTGTTCATGGTCGTCTGGTTTTTGTTTTATGATGATGTTTTATCTAAGGTTTAGAAACTTTTGTGGTTATTTGGTTTTTTTTGAAAATGTCCACCGCCTGACAGCAACGGGGAAAAATATCAGCGCTTACCTATACATTAAAAAATGCTGGGTTACAAGGGGGTTAAGGATTGGCAAACCGCGGATATGGGATGTCTAAAATCGGATAAAATATCACCCCAAGATGGGGTTTCCCAAAAGTTCGGGTGCTTTTTCGAGTAATATGATTTTACCGGATCTGCTGTATTTCTTTACTCAGCTCAGCCAATTCATCGACCAGATGGTTCCGCTTAACGATTAACAGTGCTTTTTGAAAAGAAATCACAGAATCTTTGGGCATGTATGGGTTGCTTGGATCTGATAAAAGGTTTGATATTTCATCCCAACATTTTTTTGAAAAACCGTTGACTTCAAAAAACAAATCCGGTTTGTGTCTATAAATATCAACGAGTTCTTTTACCTGTTTGATATGATGCTTTTCGCAGACTTGAAATAGAATGTTTCTTGTTTCAGCACTGAAAGGAATCGTTTCCAAAAGCATTTTCATTATTATTCTGATGGGTTGGGGTTTAGTTTTCTAAAAAATCCCTTTCTTCTTTGTTCGTTAGATCTGGATTCAGGACGTGGTGTGGGCCCGGATTAAATTTTTCAATTTAGATTTTTGCCCGAGCGTAAGCCTCTTGAATCTCACAGCATATCGATTTTTTTTATCAGAATTATCCGGAAGATCCACCGTTTCAGATTTCCAAACGGGCATAAAGGAAATCTTATCATCAAAATACAAAGAATCATCCGCCAAAATGTTTAATCCATACGATCTTGTTGGCTGATTTTCTCCATCAATATAACTTAGACCGCTCATGCTTATATCGATAATTGGCTTTGCTTTGTGGAGAAGCGGTCCGAACACAACAAATACGCGGTCCTGTACTTTGAATCGGCGATTTTTCCTTTGCTTCAACGTAAACATTTTGTCAATTAACTCTGTAAACGTATTCATGACAATAATTCCATTTTTTTTAAATTGATTGCGTCGCAACCAACCGGTATCGGTTTGTTTTTTGTATTTCAATGAACAAATTTTAATATGTCCGGTAAAATATGCACATACACCCGATTGCTGAGCAGAATATACACATTTTATAACTGTATAGGATGATGCATATTGTATGTCAATTAAAAAATGTTACAATATATAGTGGTCAAAACGATTTTGGTTTTCAGGGGCGTTTAAAATTGAATTTTGAGGAGATGACGAACTCCGGATTAAACATCGAGAAAAACCAAGGCAGATCAAGATATTGAAGGTGGAATTGCATTGTTTTCGTAAAACGGGCAGAAAGATTATAATCGGAATCCGGTGTTACCGGATCTTGATCCAGAGCAATCTGGCCATATCCGGGCCGGGATTTTCCCACTGAGAGGGAATTTCAGAGGTTAAATAAATAACATCCCCTGTACGGACGTGATATACGGACTTTTCCAGTTTCAATTGCAACGTCCCGGATAACAAGTAGCCGATTTCCTCTCCCTTATGGATGAAAAAATGAGAGGTCAGGGTTTTATTCGGCGGAATTTCAAGAAGGAAAGGTTCGGCTTTGGGTTTGAAATCCACTGGTGTCAAAAGCTTTGCATGAATATTTTCTTCCGGGAAATTCGGCAATTTCATATCCATTGCTTCCCCTGAAGGAAAAATCATCCGATTGCTTATATCTACAGATTCTTTAAAAAAAGAACTTAACTCAATGGCCAGAACTTCCGCCATTTTAAGAAGTGCGGGCAAAGACGGATAGATGAGGTTGCTCTCCACCTGGGAAATGGTGCTCGGTGTCACGCCGACAAGTTTTCCCAGTTCTGTTTGAGAGAGGCCACGCCGTGTACGAAATTCTTTTAAACGCATTCCCAGAGCGAACCAATCGGTGGAATGCTTTTCTGAATCAAACCTAATTTTGAGGTCTTTGCTCCAGTAATTGAAGGGCTTGTTCGTCGTATCCAGTTCGCGCTTTTCAGCTTTTAGAATCGTCAGTGATGTCTTTCCTCTTTTCACGGACAAATCGATGGCAACCTGGGCGATTTGATTGATCCGGGCTCTTAGACGGGAAGAATGGGCCCGCTTTTCGATGATCCAGTAAGCAATGGTGTTTAACTCATATAGCCGCGGACAGGAGTGAGAATAAAAATTGATCAGATGCTGCTCGCCGCCCCATAATTCCTGCATGCCGGTCAGACTTTCAAAAACGAATCGAACGTCACCGACCAGAGTTCCATGAATCCCGTAAAGGGTATCCATTACGTGGTCGATTTGCCGGGGGTTGTCCACTCTGATGATTTTGCAGGGCCACTTGGGCGTTTTATTCTCGTAAAACTGGAGGAAAATCTCGGAACCGGAACCTTTTCCGTATGTAAAGCAATCCAGAATGATCAATTGATCGTTTTGGGCCAACGCCCCGAGCTTATCCAAAAGGTTTTTCGGGGAACGGTCGAAGCTGACGTAAATGAGCGGTCTGTTTTGTGCTTGGGACGCCTGAATGAAGTTGAGGCAGAATACGGCGGCCAGACTGCCGGCATCGTCATACCAGACGACGTTATCTCCGATGAAAAGACCTCCGAGAAGCTGGTCCAGTTGGCTGACTCCCGATGTTACGCGCACTTTTTCTGAAGGCATTGAATCCTCACTTTTTTATCCCAAAAAACGGTGTCATTTTAGGGTGATTTATTTCTTTCGAACACCGCTCACCCGACGTTGCCGTATTTGGCAAACCCATTTGTACCCTAAATGAGGGTAAACAAAATGGGATTTTTTAATAAATTTATATCTCATTTATAGAAGCGTTGTGAATGCGTATCTGAACTTACAAAATTGCTTACAAATTAAACAAATCAAACCTTCTTCCCGTTTTGTTTACGCTCATTTAGGGTTGTGGTCTTTTGCCCGAGGCCGATCCCACAATAGAAGATGTAATCGGGTATATAATATGGAATATGGATTTGTGTCAATTGAAGGGCCGAAAAGAATTTTACGCGCTGCTTTGCTCAGCGTTTTTGGGCAAAAGATTCAAAAATCATTCACCGAAAGGTTTTGATCTGACCCATAGATAGGGTCTTTTTTCATTTTGCAAAACAGACGCCATGTCCCTATGTACCCGCTTTTTAAATAGCCCGGGATGTTACGCCTTGATGTCTTGCCGAAAACGTTTTATAGAAACAAAAAAACGGTTTCGCATAAAACGAAAGTGAGCAGAAAAACCATGAAAATACAATCAAAGCTCCCGAATGTCGGTGTTACCATTTTCACAATTATGTCGAAGCTGGCCAACGATCATCAGGCCATAAATCTTTCCCAGGGCTTTCCCGATTTTGATGTTCATCCGGATCTATTGGCACTGGTAAACAAGTATATGCGCTCCGGACACAATCAATATGCGCCGATGCAAGGTGTGGCGCCCCTGCGCGAGCAGATTGCGGACAAAGTACTGGCGCTGTATAATGCCAGTTACGATCCTGAATCCGAGATTACCGTGACATCCGGCGGGACAGAGGCATTATTTGCAGCCATCAGCGCTGTTGTCCAACAAGGTGATGAAGTGATCGTTCTGGAACCTGCCTTCGATTCGTATGTGCCGGTCATCCAATTGAACGGCGGCATTCCCGTATATGTAGCGTACAAGTTTCCGGATTACCGGATTGACTGGGATGATGTCAGGAAGGCCCTGTCTTCCAAAACAAGGCTCATTATTCTGAACTCACCCCATAACCCCACCGGCGCTGTATTTACGGAAACAGACATATCCGCACTTAAAGATATTTTGCTGGATACGGATGTGCTGCTTTTAAGTGATGAAGTTTATGAACATATTATTTTTGACGGCCTTCGACATGAAAGCATTTCCCGCTATCCGGAGCTTGTGGAAAGAAGCTTTGTTGTCAGCTCGTTCGGGAAAACGTATCACACCACCGGATGGAAGATCGGATATTGTCTGGCACCGGCTCCGCTGTCTAAAGAATTTCAAAGGGTGCACCAGTTTTTGACATTTGCGTCCAATACGCCCATACAGTACGCGTATGCGGAATTCATGAAGAACAAGGATATTTATCTGAGTCTTTCGGCATTTTATCAGCAAAAGAGAGATAAATTTCTGTCGCTCATGGAAAATTCACGATTTAAAGCAATGCCCTGCCACGGCACTTATTTTCAGATGGTAGATTATTCGTCCATTTCCGATGAATCTGATGTTGAATTTTCTAAACGGCTGACCACAGAGCATGGTGTGGCGTCTATTCCACCTTCGGTGTTTTATCACCGTCAAGTTGATCATAAAGTATTGCGATTCTGTTTTGCAAAAAAAGATGAAACCCTTGAGAACGCTGCGGAGAGGTTGCGCAAAATTTAAAGGCAACCCTGATCCGGAAATCATCACCCCAATTCCCATTCAACTTTATCAAAGATATCCTCCATCTGATACAGTGCCTTGTCGGCGTTGGCCAATTCCCAATCCGCAATATGTTCTTCAACTTTCTTGTGAAGCTTACGGAGTTCGTCTTTGTGCTCGAGTAAAATCTTTCTAAAAGGCGGATTCCCCTCCAACTCGTAAAGGAGTTTGTCCAGCCTTCCAACGATGTCAAAGAGAGATGGTCCTTCCGCTACCCATGCCTCATGAATATAACTCAGGCCTTGGGCAATCTTGGGATAATCCGCTTTCAGGTCCTTTTTGTAATACGGACGAACTTGGACGGTAAGTTGCATGGTTTTGCTCATGTGCTTTGTTCTCCTTTCGGTCTCCAACAAAAATCAATAATTTAACATTACCGGAGGCAATGTATTTTCAAAAGCCAAAACGTTTTTTTGAACTTAATCAAAGAGATTTAAACCTAAATTGAGCGATTTTTGATTCGATCTGCACCAATCTCTTCCCCAATAATCGCTCAACTTAGGTTAAAGATAATTATAAGAATAAATCTCATTTATTTTCAATAAAAACAAGTTGGCGACCTCCCGGGGAATTCATGGTTGACACACAAATTCTGTTTTCCTATAATTTTAAACACTTTCACATCAAAAGCCCGTTTTAATCAGCAATAACGGACAACCTTTTAGTGGAGGGAATCCATGAAAAATAACTACGAGAAGCTTGGCGCGTTTTATCTCGGCAAGGAATATGATCTGGCGTCCCGAACGCTTAAAGAAGATCTGGTCCTTTATGACTCCAAAGACCTGAATACCCATGCGGTGATCATCGGCATGACCGGCAGCGGAAAAACCGGACTGGGAATCGGCATTTTGGAAGAGGCACTGATCGACAATATTCCCATTATTGCCATCGATCCCAAAGGGGATCTTCCAAACCTGCTGTTGAACTTTCCGGATCTTAATCCTAAAGATTTCCGGCCCTGGGTGAACGCCCAGGATGCGCTGAATAAGGGGCTTACCATAGACCAATTCGCTGCAAAGCAGGCTGAAACCTGGCGAAAAGGCCTTGCCGACTGGGGGCAAGAACCGGATCGCATCGCCCGCCTGAAGGCCGCAGCCGATTTTGCCGTGTACACTCCCGGAAGCCATGCAGGGATTCCGGTGAGCGTTCTTAGATCCTTTTCGCCCCCTAGCCCCGCGATTCTGGGAGACACCGACCTGCTTCGGGAGCGGATCCAAACGACGGCCACCAGTCTTCTCGCGCTTTTGGGCATTGAAGCCGATCCCATTATCAGCCGGGAGCACATCTTGCTGGCCAATATTCTTGAAACTGTCTGGTCAGAGGCTAAAAGCGTCGATCTGGCCGGACTGATCCACGCTATCCAGGCGCCGCCTTTTGAGCGTATTGGGGTCATGGATCTGGAGTCGTTCTATCCGGCTAAGGAACGCTTTGCCCTGGCCATGCGGATGAACAATCTTCTCGCATCGCCGGGTTTTGAATCATGGCTGGAAGGCGATCCGCTCAATATCGGACAGATGCTGTATACAGCCCAGGGCAAACCCCGGGCTTCCATTTTCACCATTGGCCATCTTTCCGATCCCGAACGAATGTTTTTCGTTTCCATGCTGCTTAACGAGATTTTAGGATGGATGCGGTCCCAGCCCGGTACGTCCAGCTTGCGTGCCATTTTGTATATGGATGAAATTTTCGGCTATTTTCCACCGGTGGGCAATCCACCATCCAAGACGCCCCTTTTGACACTACTGAAGCAGGCCCGAGCCTATGGGCTGGGCGTAGTCCTGTCTACCCAAAATCCGGTTGATTTAGACTATAAAGGGCTTGCCAACACCGGTACATGGTTCATTGGTCGCCTTCAGACCGAGCGTGATAAGGGACGCGTTTTGGAAGGCCTTGAAGGCGCTGCTGCGGGCAGCGGGTTTGACCGCAGCCGAATGGAAGAGATCCTGGCAGGCTTGGGAAAGCGGGTATTTCTCTTGCACAACGTGCACGAGAATGAACCTGCGATTTTCCAAACCCGATGGGTGTTGTCCTACTTGGGAGGGCCCATGACCCGGGAACAAATCAAGGTCCTAATGGCCCCAAGAAAAAGCCAAACCACGGCCGGGGCCACAGCACCTGACTTCGCTGGAGCCGCGGATCGTCCAAAACTTTCTGAGCCGGTCCAGGCCGCAGAAGGGCCGCCGGTGCTGCCCCCGGGAATCGACGCGTTTTATCTGGCCGTTTCCGGTGCGGGCCATGGCGTGGTGTATTATCCTGCTGTGGTCGGTCGCATGGACGTCCACTATTCCAACGCCAGACATAAAGTGGATACCACCGAGACACTGGCACTGGCCGCCCAGCTGGAAGAAGGCCCTGTTCCCCTGGACTGGGACAGTTCCGTGGAGTTTGACCCCCTGGCCTTTGAGACCTCGCCGTTGACTGGCGGGGAATATGCCGATCTGCCGGGTGCCGCAAAAAAAGTATCCAACTACCGCAAGTGGAACAAGGATCTGTTGCGCTGGGTTCGTCAAAAACGGCCTCTGGTGCTTTTGCGTTCCAAAAGTTTTGGCATGACCAGCCGATTGGGTGAATCCGAGGGCGAGTTTCGGTCGCGGCTGGCACAGGTAATGCGGGAGAAGCGTGATCTGGAAGTAGAAAAGCTGCGCAAAAGATACGATAAACAATTCACCACCCTGAAAGATCGTCTAATGCGCGCCGAACAGGCGATTGCCAGAGAAGACGAACAGGCCAAAGCCGGCAAAATGCAGACCGCCATATCCTTTGGTACTGCAATCCTTGGCGCGTTTTTAGGGCGCAAAGCGGTGAGCGCTGCATCGGCACAACGGGTCGGGACTGCCATGAGATCCGCCAGCCGTGTTCAAAAGGAAAAAATGGACGTGGTCAGGGCCCAAGAGCGGGCTGAAGCGGTCCGCCTGCAATTATCCGAACTCGATGGGCGCCTGCAAGAAGATATCGACGCCATCGAACTCTCCTTGGATACTGAAATCGAAGCACTGGAGGAAATCACCGTAAAACCCAAGAGTACGGATATTACGCTAGAAATTTTCGGACTGGCCTGGATGCCTTTTAGAAAGAATGCCGGCGGCGGAATGAGTCCGGACTGGGGATAGAGGCCATTTCAAAACCTTTCGATACCTGATTTTTGAGTCTTTTGCCGAAAAGCGCTGAGCGAAGCGTAAAATTTGTAGCTGTCTCAAAAATACACCTGACGCCCAATTGCGGTGTGGTACTGCCTTGCGGGGCTGCACCAAGTTTCAATCTTTATGGATTCGTAAAAAGTCAGTTTTGTTCGCTCAAATGTCCCTCATAAAAGACTTTTTACGAGCTCGTCAATCTTACTTCTTGGCACCCCGAAACGCGGAAAAACCCACTTCCGGCAATTCCCGCTGGGTCGCCAGGTCTAACGTAAAATAGTTTTGTTTTTCAAATCCGAACTTTCGGGCAATAAAATTGGCAGGAAAGGATTCGATCAGTGTATTGAACCTTCCCACGTTGCTGTTATATCGATTTCTGGCCGTTTGGATATCCTCTTCAATCTCACCCAAGCTGTTCTGAAGATCGAGAAAGTTGGCACTGGCTTTAAGATCCGGATACGCCTCGGCCAGGGCTAGAAGTCCACGCAGAGATTTGGAAACCTGAGTTTCTTCTTCGACACGGTTCGAAATATCGGTGGAACCGGCCCAATAATCGTTTTTTGTCTGAAAGATTTTGTCTTCGTGTTTCTCGTACCTTTCAATTGCGCGAATCAAATTGGGAATCAAGTTAAAGCGCCGCCTCAGCGCAACATCGATCCCACTCCATGCTTCCTCGATCCTGTTTTTATACTTGATAAATCGGTTATAAGCGTTGATGAACCAGGCAATCGATGCCAAAAGAGCGAAAATAACAAATATAATTATCGGTTGCACGATGACTCCTTTCTCGGCACAAGGTCATATCGGTTTGCCTTGAGCCCCAAAGACCGTTGATCGAAATTCGCGGGTGGATGATCGACCCAACCTTAACATGATCGAACGCCGCCCATTCGTCTATTATTGCTTGATATCGGCAATAAACTGATTGGATGTCTCGATGGCCGAATTCATTTTTTTGATCAAACCGTCAATTTCCCCTTTCAATGTAGAAAACTCCGAGCGCAAAGCGCCGATGGCCTGGGCATTGAGGTTGTGCTTGAGAAACAGGACATTGTCTCGGAAGGTACTCAAAACCGGGGTCATGCTTTTTTCAGCACGATGCATGCTGGCGAGCATCTCCCGGTAACGGGTTTGGGTGTTTTTCAACTTCCGCTGGCTCGCCCTGCGAAGATCGGCGCTCTTATAAAGTTTCAACTCTTCCTCCCACTCCTCAAACAAGTCATCGGCCACAGATTCCACCTTGTCGATCCGCTGGGAAACCTTTGTTGCAGCCCCCTCGCTGTCTTCATACGCTGCATTCAACGTGTCGTAGGCCTTCTTCAGGTCGGTATTCTCAATCTGGACAACCGCACCAAACTGTTCCAAGGCAGACTTAAACTGTTTTTGGGCTTCCGACTGTGCATCTCGGGCGTCCTCCACCCGATCCACAAGAATATCACGTTTATGAATCCCCACCTTTTCCATTGCATCATAATATGCCTTGGAGCAACCTTCCAAAAAGACAAGCGATAAGATGGCAACCAGAACCCACCCCCCCGGAATTAGGGTTGTTTTTTTTCCCACAATTTCCTCCTAATGTGACCCTAAATTTTAATTATCGCTTAACGACCAGTACCGGTTTTTTGCATTTTCGTATGATATTTTCTGACACCGAGCCGAGGAGCATTTCTTCTAAATCGCTCTTTCCATGTGAGCCGATGACGATGATGGAGATGTCTTCCTTTTGCTCGGCGCTTAATATCTCCTTAATAGGAATCCCAAAATCTACCCTGGACGAAACCTTGAAGCCCCAATCTTTCAATTTGCCTTCAATTTCCTTCAATTCTCGTTCGGCTTCATCTTTTAGCTTCTGTTCGACGTTTCCGTCAGCACTGTTTTCATCAAAAAAATAAAGATAACTGAACTGGACATCCCTTTTATCAATTACATGAAGCACAAAAATTTCTTCCACGCCGCTTCTTTTAAATTGCTTCAAAAAACTCAAGGCGCTTTTCGATACGTCTGAAAAGTCTGTTGGATACAGGATTTTTCTGAACATACTTTTACTCCTTGCTTTGTAGGAACTTTTTAATGTTCACGTAACGGCCGGCGGCCCGCATGGGAGGATTCATGAAACCAGGTTCCCCAACCTATCCGCTTTGCTTGTTTTCGGACCCTTGGGTGGCGTAGTAATTTAAGCAGTCCCGGAACCACTCCCGAATGTTTTCCCCGAAGTCGGGCCATCGGGTGCCAAGGGCCTGTCCTCGGGCGGTGTCCGCGTTGCCTTCTCCTATTTTTCCATCAATCGGTGCGATGTCCAGCTGACATCGCACCGGAATTCGGCGGCGCAATTCTGGTTCCTGGGTCGCCACCAGGGCTGAAGCGGCAAGTCCGCCTTTTTTGAGAAGGCTCAGGAAAGCAGTGGGCCCTCCGATGGTGTTGACCATGGCTTCTTTGATCGGCGTTAGCCGAACGGACTCTAGCACGCCGGTATGCTTATTGGAAATGTTGTCGGAACCGACATAACTGACCCCTTCTTCGGTCAGGGCCAATTGAAAAATCCTGGCGTATATGGACTCTAACTCAATGCTCCGGCGCGTGAGGCGGTAGTGCGCCCTAAGCCCCCACGCCCCGAAGTCGATATGCTCGCAGAAGACCGGATCGTACCGTTTGGAAAAGTGTGCTTCGTAGCGATTAACCGCCGCTTCGAGTTTTGCATGCATGCTGTCACGGTCAAGGCTTCTCTCTTCAGCTCCGGCTGTTTGGAGGGCTGCAGTCTTTAAAAGATGCTGTCTGAGTGCTTCCCGGTCGTCGCCGGTGCCATACCGATCCCTTAGCGTTTCCAAATTCACCCACATGTACTGCTTGTTATAGTATGGGTCGGATGAGAACAAGGAGAAGATCCACAAAAGCTCTTCAAGTCGATGATCGTCCTGGGGATCCACATCCATGCGTATGGGAAGTATTTCTAAAGCATCTCCAGTGACCTTGGAAAGGTCGGGAACGAAATATCCGCGGCTTGTTCGCGAGATCCGGAACCCCCCGACGCCGCTGCCACCTGTAACCGGTTTCACAAAAAAACGGCTGGTATTCCAATGTTGAGAAAATTTATCGACATTATCCAAAATAGTAGAAACCACCTGTGAAGTGTTCATTTTTGATGCAGGCACCGTAACATACCGCGCCAACAAGTCTTCCTTGCCGGCATCTTGCAGCATTTGGTAAGTTCTCCCCTTGTTGGAGAATATGGATCCCGGAGCCGTGACCCTCCCAGGCAGCACGACAACGCCCATACCCTCGAGAATTTCCAGAACTTCAATGTTGTATGCCCTGGAATCGACACACTCACTGATCACCAAAGTAGATTTCGGATTTTTATTGACAGCTCCCATGAGTTCTTCTTTGGTATTCACGAGTAGACAACGCGCGTTAATACCTAACCGTTTCGTTTCATCCTGCAATATTCGAAAGGACTCAGGGCCGGTGGGAAGCCGGTCGTTGGAGGCATCAATCAAGACGATGGTGTCTGGAAAATGGGCGGCTTTCGGAAGATCCAAGGCGTATTTTGAAAGTTCTTCGTCTGATTGTGACTGCTCGTTGAACAAAGCGATAAGTTCTGCACCAAGTTTTCCGGGTTCGCTGTCAAACCCAAGGGCGTGAAGATAAAAGGGGGCCTCATTTACAGGCCCCACATGGCCCAGCGTATACAGCTCGACAAAACGTTGTTCAATATCGTAGGTTTCCATGGAAAACTGTTTCATTTACTACCTCCATTAAAGGGAATCGTTCTGCAGCGGCGCTGAAGTGCTTCTACAAAAGCCGCGGCATAGGACTCGAGTTTTTGTAAGTTGCTGTCCAGAACATTTTCGCTGGTTTGTATCATGGCGAAACGGGCTTCCTGGCAAATTTCCGTCTCCTTTTGAGGAAGATTTCCCAGGATACACCATTCATTGGGGCTTTTGAGGTCACGGTAGGTGGTTCCACTTCGAACCCGTTGGATGGTCTCGTCCACGAGGATGTGGACGCCCGCGTTTAGATCGTGTTCGATACGACAGGGTGTGTCTCCCAAGGCATGAACAATCAAGTGGGCACCGGTATAAGGGGTCCGGTACGCCGCTTTCAAATGTTCTAAGAACGTTTGGGAAAATGCTTCCATGAGGCCCATGAACTGCATCACGTGCAGCGCTGCCAGCGGCACTTCTCCCCTGTCCACTTGCAGCAGTGATAGAAGCATGGTGGATCCCTGAAACCTCGGATTTATCTCCAGCGCCAGCACCTGGTCTCCGTGTAGGAGGAAATCCATACCGAAAAGTCCTAGAAAGCCTTTGCTGCCCATGAAAAGTCCTATCTTTTCCATGATGGTGCAGATTTCTTCCCGGATGGATTTCGATACCATACCGGCCGCTGAAAAATCGTTTCCACAGTAGGTTTCAGCTCGACTTGTGCAACCGGGGATGCCGACAACCTGAACCGACGGGCACACAGCGATCGAACGCAATCCTTCACGGGTTTTTAAAACAATGCAATGTCCGTTTAAAGACGGCACCGGCAAGTACTTGGATAGTTTTACGCGTTGGTCGGGTCCAAATACATCCCTGACCCTGTCGAAGTCGACTTCATCATTTACAAAGTAGGTGTTTTCTCCGGAAGAGCCCACCGGGGGCTGCACGACGAACGGGCCGTCTAAGATGTCGCCGGCCTTGACAAACGAAGTTTCATCCAGCCGGCATACAAACGTGGTTGGGGTCTTTACACCCAACCTGGAAAACAGTTCCAGTTGCCGAAACTTGTCGTCAAACAGGTCCTTCAGCCTCAAGGGAGGTGCTAAAACACGAAAGCGCCTGTCTTTTTCTAAAACCTCGAGCGAACGATAGCAGACGGTATTGATCGGCCCTTTCACGCCGGCAGTGTATGTTTCAATCCGTTTCCGTGTGGGCGCTTCCCACAATTTTTCAAGATCCTGATTCCCCCAGTTTTCCCGCTTCCCGCGGTCTTTTTCTACAGAAAACAGGGACTCTGTTGCCCATAGTCTGGAATACGCCTCACCAAAGTCACAACAGAATCCAGCATCTACGGGAATAAAGTCGAGTACTGTAAACGCATCGATTCCCCGTTGTCCCACCCAAGCCCAGGACCCCCGGCACTTGCTTAAGGCATTTTTAAGTTGGAACAGATTCTTTATCATGGTTCATTTCCACAGGGAGAACCCATTTCGATGTATCCACAAGGCCGTTTTGCACCAGACGATCGATTGTTTTTGCGTGCATGAAAGCAATTTTCCCGCCCATAAGCATTTTAAGATTGCCCCTTTCGTGACAGTATGACTGAACTCTTGTGGGTCCGGTGAAGTAATGAAATTCCTTTGTGAGCGCGCCTGGACGGGAGGTATCGGTCAGTCCTCGCTTTACCCGCTCCACAAGGGTATAGGCGGTCTCTTCATCGAAATAGACCCGTAGTTCTTCGAAAACTTCTGCAAAACCGGCTGAGAGGGATAGGTATACCGCAAGACAGCGCCCTGCGTAAATTTTCTCCTGAAACGGATAGAGGCGTCCGGATTGGCGTTCAAAGTAAACCGCAAGTCCTTCTTCGGTTTCCCGGTATCCTGCCGTGCCCATGGAGAAAATGCCCCAGGGCAATTGAGAACCATTGTGAATGCGTACGGCGTGAACATCGATCTCATGTACCAGAAGGCGCCGGATTTCCTCGGGTGCAAAAAGGGCGTTCCGGTTAAGATGGATGGTGCAAGAAACGCTGTCTACTGAAACCTTGGTCGCCATGGAAGCGACCAGCTTAACATTCATGGGAATACCGATTTTTTTAAGGCGCGCTTCGAGCAGCCCTGCAAATTCCTTTGCCGAGCAATTTCTTTCAGGGGGGATGACATCCGACAGTTCCTCGAGAACATTTCGAGACTGCCGGGCGTCTTCAGCGGTTGGCGCTCCAAAGATTTCAATGGAAAATTGTGTAAAACTGTCCTTTCCGACCGCAGCGAACATATTTTTCATCAGGTCCAGCTCGTGCTGCTTTTCCTGATAGATTTCAAATATTTCATCCGGAGCATCCATGGATCCAAGAGATAAAACCGGCTCGAAGTTGTTCCATTGTGACGGGGAGTTTTCATACTTGAACACCGGAGATTTTTCCCTGCGAGGGCAACGAGGATGCAGAAAGGCTTTTCTCTCTTCAAACAAATTTGCCGGCTTCACAACCGGACCCAAGGCGAGATGTTCCAGCAAGCTTCTCAGTTTCGTATCTATGGCATTCATAAATTACTCCCGACAACCGTACCGGCACGGCGTATCGGTATATTAAACCCTGTATGAGCGTAAACAAAACCACGGTTAATTGAAAAAATTGTCGTGTTACATCCAACTGTAATCACGATCGTTATAAAGAAGGTATGGCAGCGTCGTCAGTCCGGCGGTTGTTTCTTCTTTTTGTTGACCCTTCGAAAAGACCCTCCAGGGGCGGACGCGCCGAAAATCATCCCATCTTCTGCACGTGTCCGCTTTTTGTGGATTATCAAGGTTAGAGGTAGCAGACTGCGGCGTCACCCCTGATTTTCGCTCAGTTGGGGTTCATGGGTCGATCCGACGATTGTCTCGATACTGTACATCGATGCGCCCGCAAGGTTAGCGTTCGTCAATGGGAATATATCGGGTTTCCCTGGGGCCGGTATAAATCTGGCGGGGTCTTCCCAGTTTCCATTTGGGGTCGTCAAGACTCTCTTTCCATTGCGATATCCAGCCGGGCAGCCTGCCGATTGCGAACATAACGGTGAACATGTTGGTGGGGATGCCCATGGCGCTGAGAATAATGCCGCTGTAAAAGTCGACGTTGGGATAAAGATTGTGTTCGATAAAATAATCATCGGTCAGCGCCGCCTCTTCCAGCTCTTTGGCGAGATCGAGCAAGGGATCGGTGATGTAGAGTTCTTCTAGGACGTTGTCGCACATCTTTTTCAAAATTTTGGCCCGGGGGTCATAGGCCTTGTATACTCTGTGGCCAAAACCCATCAGGCGGAACGGGTCTTTTTTATCTTTGGCTCTGTCAATGGCCTGCTGATAATTGCCGCCGTCGTTTTGAATGTCGGTGAGCATTTCGATAACGGCCTGGTTGGCACCGCCATGCAAAGGGCCCCATAGGGCGGAAATGCCGGCTGAAATGGCCGCGTAGAGATTGACCCTTCCACTGCCCACCAGCCTCACGGTGGATGTCGAACAGTTTTGCTCATGGTCGGCATGGAGAATCCAGAAAACCTCCAGTGCTTTTACCAGGGTTTTATTGATTTGATACGGCCTCACCGGCGTGTCGAACATCATGTTCAGAAAATTGGCACAGTACTTATAATCGGGACGGGGATAAACGACTTTGTGACCTCTGGATATCTTGTATGACATGGCCGCCATGGTACGCACCTTGGAGAGAAGCCGGGTAACAGGGATGTTGATATCTTCTTCAATGGTATGCAGTTCGGGATAAAAGCTTCTGAGTGCGTTTACCATACTCGATAGGATACCCATGGGGTGAGAGGCCCTGGGAAAGTTCCTATAGAAATCCTGCATGTCCTCATGCACCAGGGACTGGTCATTAAAAAGAAGCGATACTTGATTAAGCTCTTCTTTGCTGGGAAGCCTGCCGTTGATTAAAAGATAGGCCGTTTCGATAAAACTCGAATGTTCGGCCATCTGTTCAACCGGAATGCCGCGATATCGTAGAATTCCTTTTTCACCGTCCATAAACGTGATGGCGCTGCTGCAGCTGCCGGTGTTGGCGTAGCCCGGATCGAGTGTAATTAACCCTGTCATCTGGCGAAGATTCGAAATATCGATGCCCTTTTCCCCTTCGCTGCCGACAACAACCGGGAACTCATATGTTTTTCCTTCAAATACAATCTTAATATTCTCAGCCATGGTTGCCTCTTTCAAATAAGGAGTTTAAATTTTTTGTGGAGAATCCAAATGGTCAATAAGAAAGTTTATATACCTGAATATTATCTTAGGGTCAAGCCGGTGATGCTGAATAATTGAGGTGTCGTTTACATGGAACTTGGGTTGTGTTAATATCGAAAGTGTGCAGGACAACATTTCTTTTTAAACGTGAGGAGGCATCATGTCTTTCAAAGAAAACCTTTTGAAGAAGATAGAGATCGACAAAATGGCCGAACAGGTGATCGCTTCCATGGGCCCGCCCGACAGCGGCAGAAAGATTGACAAGAAAATAATGCGCAGCCTTCTTGAAATGACGGATTATACCTATAAAAGAAAGCGGGATCTCGATCTTTATATCGAGGATGTCGATGCTGAAAAAACCAGGATTCTGGTTCTCGACAATGATCTGGCTGTTTACCATACGTCCGTCTATGACGTAGCCATGCGCAAAAGCCCCACGGTAAAGGAAATGATGAATCCATATAATATTATAAAAATATTAAAAGATACGGATGTGGTCATGAGCAAAAAGGCGGCGTCTGTGGGCACCATTCAGAAAGAATGCATCGCCAAACTGAATCTTTTCTTCGATGCATCTGATATCGATGAAATCGCCGAGGATGGTTTGGCTTCTTTGGGAAAAGAATACACGGACGGCGTCATTGAATCTCTCGATCTTTTTGCGGAAATTTTAAATTACAGGGTTGCGCCCAAAGCCTTGAGAATCCGTCACAACAAAATTGTCGGTGCTTTAACCCAAAAAGAGAGCGGGGAAGATCTGTTCGGCCCCATGGTTCTTTACAGCATGATTCACAATACCATGAAATTGATCGATGAACAGATTGGCGGTTTTGACACGGGTAAAATAGAATTTTTACAGCAGGTTGCAGCCGGAAAACAGAAAGCATCTGCAGCGGGGCCCGATGTCTTTCAATACCTCAAGGCGGCAGCATTGAAACGGATCCCACCCCCCCAAAACCGAAAAGAGGAGGCATAAGCAGAGATTGTATGGCCGGTCATCTTTTTCGTATTGAAGGTGTGGGAGAGGTTCTCTTTGAACGCAGCCGGAAGGCAACGCGGGTCAATATTTCGGTGAGACCCTTCAACGGTATTCGGGTTGCCGTGCCGTATGGGGTGTCATATGCCAAAGCCAGGATGTTTGCCGCGTCCAAAAAGCACTGGATACAAAAACATCTTGAAAAGATGCGAAAGAGGGAAAGGGATCACAGGGACCTGTCCCACAACGTCAACACCATCGACCGGCGTGAAGCCCGAAAAATCCTCGTTCAAAGGCTGGAAGAACTGGCTCGAGAGCACGATTTTAAGTATAATCGAGTGTTTATCAGAAACCAAAAAACACGCTGGGGAAGTTGTTCGTCGAAAAACAATATCAGTCTCAATGTCAAACTGGTCCGTTTACCCGAAAAGTTGATGGATTATATTATACTGCATGAACTGGTCCATACACGGGTCAAAAATCACGGCAAGAAATATTATGCAGCGCTGGATCGAATTGTCGGTGACCGAAAATCATTGGACCGTGAATTGAAGCAGTACGCCATCATCCTTGGGCCATAGCGGCCAAAGGAAAAAGCAGCGCCTTACAGCGGCCGGCCAAGTTGAAAGAAAAAATTAGGATTGTCGTCGTTCACAAAATCCGGATACACAATGGGCCAGGCCACCCCCATCCGAAAGGTCGAAAAATTTCCCCAGGCGATTTCTAGAGAGGTGACAAATTCAAACCCGGCGCCGACGATCCAATCGTCGGCGGTGGTATCTTCACCGGCGATGCCGGCATCGACAAAGGTTCCAAGACGCAGTCTGTGAAGAAACAGGGGCAGAGTCTGATACCCTTTTTGCAGGTTGGCCAGCGGCCAGTACACTTCGATTCCCGCGCCGGCGGCCTTTGGTGCCTCGACGAGGTTGGAATCAAATCCCCGCACCGGAAATAACTTGGGGGGTCTGCGGGTAAAATACCCCTCGGAAATGTTGCCGCCGATACGAAACGTGGTATGCCCCAACGTGGGCTCCCCCCACGCGCGTCCGAACATCATGTGAAGCGAGGTCAGGGTTTGATCTCCGAACAGCAGACGCAGTCCGCCGGAAAAGGATTGCCGGTCTTCGGAAAACAACTCCAGGCTGCCCCACATTCGCAATATCCCGAATTGATGAATTCCGGAAATAGCGCCCCAGGTTTCGTCATCGGCCAGCCCATTGTAATCCAGGGGTTCCCAGGTGCGCCAGTTCAGGGACACCTCTATCCCATCAAATTGTTCCAGTCCTTCGTATTTTCTAAGAATATCGATTGCTTGCAGGCTTTTTAGCTTAAAAGGCCTCCAGAACAATTTAATTTCGTTGCGCAATTCATTCACGGCCTGATCCCTGTCGGTGGTGTAGTCCACCGGATAGCGGGTGTACTGGGCACCGATGCTTTTGGTCTGGAACGCCCCACGAACTGCAAGGGAATCCTTGTCAAAAGAGTAGCGCAGCCCCGCATCCAAGCGGTATTCGTCGGCGACGTCCCGGCTTTTGGTGACCATTCCAATCTGAAGATCGTTGACGGCTGCAAAAAAGTCGGGCCGAAAATAATTGGGCCAAAGGCTTTTAAAGGGGGTATAGGGTTTGACGTCAAGGACAGGAGGTTTAGAAACCTTTTGCTGCGGCGTAATGGGAAGATAGACCATCTTGCCCGAGGTCATACGGTCCGGTTTATAATTTTGAATACGCCAGCCGTTAGCGGTCAACGACAAATACGTTCCTTGTCTGGGAAGAACTGCACTGTGGGCGTCCTGGGTGACCGGAGTTCGGTCTGCCCCATGAATTTGGAATTTGCCGGTAACATTGGATGCATACACCAGGGCATCCCCTTCCCACCATGGATCCATTTCGATGGAAGGGGTGTCGGTCAACCGGTGCCATTGACCGTCATACACCCAGATGTCCCAGTTTCCCCCAAGGTTTGCAGCCAGGGCAATATGCCCCTTTTTATTGCGTACGGGACCGGAAAGCTGAATAACGCCTTCCGGGGCTGGAATCAATTGAAGCGGTTCCTTTTTTGAAGATTTTGCCAGGCGGAAACCGCCCCGACCGTCGTCCGGAACCACCGCCACCCATGGGATGTGACCGGTTCGGGTGATGGCCACTCCCCCGGGTCCCGGGTCCCAGACATGTCGAATACCGGTGGGGAAAACGGTGCCTCTGGCGTATCTGTAGATCCTAGCGGAATTTTGATATTCCGATACCCAGAGGGTTCCATCCGGTTCGGCATATCCGTAACGTCCACGGTGGCGGGTTTTTACCTTCCCGGGAAAAACACCGGCACGGTTCCAGCACACGAAGGGTTCTTCCCAATATCCGGTAATAAGCAGCCCCTGAGCCGGAACATTTTGGGCTTCGAATTGGCTCTGAAAGTCACCCCACAATCCTGCTCCGGTTTTACCGAACACCTTGAGGGCTTTTAAGTCGATCTCGATGGGAATGATACCGTGTCCGTGTTCCTGAAGAAATTCAAGGATCTTTGCCCAGCCGAATTCACGGTACAGCCACAAAAGGAAAGGTTTTCCGTAGATACGATATCCATGATATCCCGGCCAGACTTGTGGGTGATGGCTGATCAAATCCAGGGCGGGAAGCGGGCCGGCATGAAACAGCGCCGATTCGAAGGGATCTTCGATTTTCCTTTCGGCATAGAGAGAATACAGCAGGTTGCAAATGCCCGCTTCAAGCCAGGGAGGGATAATGACATTGGGGGACATGATATCTCCGAAAACTTGGTGCAGGGTGCCGGGGATTCCGGATCGGATACCGTAAATTCCCTGTAGACAGAGACCTTTGAAAAGAAAATAGCCCCAAGGGTCGGTTTCCGTATATCCATCTTCCAGCACACCGGGTGCCCGGATCGGTATGCGGATTTCTCTGTGGGGAATCACATGGACTTCGACTTTCGGCGCGTCCATTTTGCTGTCCACAATGATATGCAGGGGCGTTTTAATTTTCAGTCCTTTGCGGGTCAAAAAATCCACCATTTGGGGTGCTTTTTCCGTCAAACGCTGGGCAATGGCTTTTTCATCTTCCGGAAAATAAAAAAAAAGCCCGTCTTTTTCGATATATACCGATGCAAACAGCTGGGTGCAAAACAACAAAAGCAGGACAGTCGCATAGAAGATCGATCGCATTATGTTCTCCGATTCCAGAGTCAGATCTAATAATCAGGCGTTATGACGGCGCACTTTAAGCATTCTACGGCTTAGATGGTTTCTGATTGAAAGCGGTTGCAAATGCCGGCGCAGATAATTATCCGGATCAGGTTCTCGATGCCGAATAGTTAAGGGCATAATCTAAAAATTTTGGGGAAAATGTAAATATTTTTTCAAGTGTTATGTAATGAATGGAGCAGCTTTTAAGAGTTTTCCAATGAGATATACAAATATAGGAAAGAGTTCAAGGGGTCAAGGGGTCCAATAGCTTCGCCCTGAACAAAAACATACAGAACTACGGGCGGTTCTAAGGAACGATTCTTTTTCTTTGTGGGGTCTTGGATTGTGTTCAGGGGCGGGTATGTTGACAAAAAAATGGACAAGTTGGCGATGTCTATTCGTGCCCTGGGATAAAGATATTATGTGTCCCGACCTAAACTTGATTTGAATGAATCGTAAGGCGGGTCAATACATCACTTGACCGTTCAATTTTCGGAGTTGGATATCACAACCAATTGAACTGACATTAGACTTCCAGATATATAGCAGTAAAGCGAAAGTTGGATAAAAAAAAGCAGGGCCATTGCTGACCCTGCCCTTACTGCCTTGAAAGCCTCATTTGTTTCAAGGCATCATCCGGTTCGGCAAGCCATCACCTTTGTTTGGTGAGGAGTCGTCTGAACCAGGAATATTATCATGATACGTACCTGCC
>JAQYVT010000166.1 GCA_030145345.1 Desulfobacterales bacterium | reverse complement strand
AACGGTCATTTTTTATAAGCATTTTAAGCATATCCACAGTTATTAACAGAATATACACAATTAAGCTTATTTGGATAAGCTCCTTTTATCTTCTATTTTCTCTTTTTTTTAAATAATTTTTCACCTTATTTTTTAACATCACCAGCTTCATTGAGAACCTTAATCCCAATTTTCTTTGGAATTTGTTTGATATATTTTTTATAATCTGTAGTATAATTATTCTTTTTGTTATTTCACTTTTTGAAGTGTAACCCGGTTGATTTTCGGGGATTCAACAGGCACGCGAATCTTCCGCAATTAGCTGCGGCAGGTGCGAGCAAATATTAAAAAAGCAAAATTTCTTGCCGTCGCTGCAAAGCACTGCCGCAGGGCAGAACATTCTCTGCTGCTTGTCGGGGCAAAATGAAGCTTCCCGCCGAAAGCGGACGAACATTGAAAATCATAATAAAGATCCCGTTTCAACGGTGTTCAAGGAATATTAAAAGTCATTTGAGGTTATAGCAATGTTCGATTCCCGTCCGATTATCGGAATTACCATGGGTGACCCTGTTGGGCTCGGTCCGGAGATTATTTTTTTAGCCCTTCGCAACCCTGAAATTTATGAAGTCTGTAAGCCCCTTGTGCTTGGAGATCTTCGAATTCTGACCGTTGCAAAACAATGTACACAGAGCAATCTGAATGTCGAATCTGTCAAAGATCCGGACAGCGGTACATATAAATTTGGGTCGGTAGATGTGCTCAACCTCTCGGAAATCGATCCGGATAAAACATCATGGGGCAAACCCACTGTTCAGACGGGGAGGGCAATGATCCACTATATACAGGTCGCTTCCGATTTGGCAATTCAAAGACGTATCGCGGCAATGGTGACCTGTCCCATAAATAAGACAGCGATGCGGCTTGCCGGATTTCCCTATAACGGACATACTGAACTTCTGGCTGAACGAACAAAATCCGACAATTATGCCATGATGTTTGCCGGAGACAGGCTTCGTGTTGTCCTCGCAACCATCCATGTTCCATTAAGGGATGTTCCGTCAATACTTTCAAAACAAAACATTCTGCGGATCATAAAACTGACCGGGCAGACCCTGCAGGAACGATTCGGATTTAAAACCCCTCGGATTGCGGTTGCGGGTCTGAATCCCCATGCAGGTGAAGGCGGAATGTTCGGAAACGAGGAAAAGGATATCATCGCACCGGCCATCGCCCAAGCCAGAATTGAAGGGGTTGATGTTATCGGACCGCTACCACCGGACACGCTGTTTTATCACGCTGCAAAAGGACGTTATGATGTTGTCGTATCCATGTATCACGACCAGGGGCTGATACCATTCAAGCTGATGCATTTTAACGACGGCGTAAATGTTACCATCGGACTGCCGATTATAAGAACCTCTGTTGATCATGGAACAGCTTATGATATTGCCGGTACCGGCACTGCCGATCCGGGAAGCCTGATCGCGGCCATAAACATGGCGGTTCAACAGGCGCTTGCCCGAGAAAAAAACACCAACTAACGCTTAAGTATTTTGAAACCATTGATAATGAAAACTGAGAAAATAATCATTCGCGGTGCAAGACAACATAACTTGAAAAACATCGATGTTGAATTGCCTCGCAACAAACTCATCGTCGTCACCGGTCTTTCCGGATCAGGAAAATCGACACTTGCATTCGATACGCTATATGCCGAAGGACAGCGACGGTACGTGGAATCCCTTTCCACGTATGCACGTCAGTTCCTTGAACGTATGGAAAAGCCGGATGTCGACACCATCGAAGGCTTATCGCCCGCCATTGCAATTGAGCAGAAAACAGCCAGCCACAATCCCCGGTCAACGGTAGGGACGGTTACGGAAATTTATGACTATCTCCGCCTTCTTTTCGCAAGAACCGGCACGCCCCACTGTTATGAATGTGGAAAGCCGATTACCGCTCAAACACTCGATCAGATTGTCGACAAGGTCATGTCGCTGCGCGAAAATACCAAAATTATTATTCTGGCGCCCCTGGTCTCAGGCCAGAAAGGCACCCACGATAAACTTTTCAAACGACTTAAAAAGGAAGGCTTTTCCCGCGTCCGTGTGGATGGAAAAACTCTGGAAATCGAAGCGGTCGGCACCCTTAAGAAAAACACAAAACATACCATCGATGTGGTTGTGGACCGTCTGATTGTAAACGAAAAGATCAGAAACCGGCTGGCGGATTCTCTGGAACTTGCCATGTCACAGTCAGATGGCCTTGTCACAGTGGATATCCTTGGCGAAGAGCCTGTTCTTTTCAGTGAAAAATCGGCATGTATAACCTGCGATATAAGCTACCCGGAATTTACCCCCGCAAGTTTTTCTTTCAACTCTCCCCAGGGTGCCTGCCCAAAATGTGACGGTCTGGGTTCAACCACTGAATTCGATCCTGGTCTTATCGTTCCCAACCCGGAGTTGTCACTAAGGGAAGGGGCTGTTGCCCTGTGGGCAAATAGAAATACCGTCCACTTCATTGAATTTTTAGATGCACTGACCACACACTATGGTGTTGACATTTACACGCCTTACAAGGATCTTCCGGAACGATTTATAAACGCGCTCTTATACGGCTCCGAAAATGAGTCGATTACATTCTATTTTGAACGCAATAACCGTCGTTTTACATATAAAAGACCTTTTGAAGGCATCATTCCGAAATTGGAGCGACGGTATTTAGAAACAGATTCCTACCAGTCCAGGGAAGAGATTAAACAGTATATGAATTTTCGTCCCTGCCCTGAATGCCAGGGCGCCAAATTAAACAGAGCGAGCAGGTCTGTCCGGATGGGCGGCCTTACCATATTCGAAATTACGCGACTTTCAGTGGCAAAAGCCCGAACCTTTTTTAAAAATCTGGAGCTGACCGGCAGGAAAAGGATTGTTGCAACAAGGATTCTGAAGGAAATTAATGAACGACTCGGCTTTCTTGAAAATGTGGGCCTTTCCTACCTGACCATAGACCGATCGGCGTATACCCTTTCCGGTGGAGAAAGCCAGAGAATTCGTTTGGCCACACAGATCGGATCAAAGCTGACCGGCGTCCTCTATGTTCTCGATGAACCGAGTATCGGTCTGCACCAGAGAGACAATCAACAGCTTCGTGAAACACTTTTTCAAATGCGCGATCTTGGCAATACGGTTCTGGTGGTAGAACATGATGAAGCGACCATACGTTCGTCTGATCATGTGGTCGATATGGGGCCCGGGGCAGGCATAAAAGGGGGATATGTGGTGTTTTCCGGACAGCCCCAAGGACTATTGAACGCAAAGGAATCATTGACCGGACAGTATCTTTCAGGGGTAAAATCTATCCCGGTGCCATCTAACCGACGACGCAATCACAAGGGAAAAATTATTATTCAAGGCGCATCACAAAACAATCTAAAAAATATCGATGTAGAATTTCCCGTGGGTTGTTTTATCTGTGTTACCGGTGTATCAGGTTCTGGAAAATCGAGCCTTGTTCTGGAAACCCTTTACCGCGTTCTTGCCCAGCAGCTCTACCATGCCAGGATGCCGGCAGGCGCCTACAACAGCGTTATGGGCCTTGAGCATATCGACAAAGTCATCAATATCGATCAGTCTCCCATCGGCAGAACCCCCCGTTCCAATCCCGGAACATATACCGGTGTTTTTACATATATCCGGGAACTTTTTTCCAGAACGCCTGAATCGCGCATGAGGGGCTATAAACCCGGACGATTCAGTTTCAATGTCAAGGGCGGCAGATGCGAGGCTTGCCGGGGAGACGGCATTATAAAGATAGAAATGCATTTTCTCCCGGACGTTTATGTTGCCTGTGATGTATGCCGAGGAAAACGGTACAACCGTGAAACCCTTGAAATCAAATATAAAGGGAAAAATATTGCAGACATACTCGACATGACCGTTAATCAGTCGTTCAAATTTTTTGAAAGGGTACGCAATATCCGTCAAAAATTGCAAACCCTAATCGATGTCGGCTTGGGATACATCCATATCGGTCAACCCGCAACCACACTATCCGGCGGAGAAGCGCAACGGGTCAAGCTGTCGCGGGAGCTCGGCAAAAAGGCCACGGGCCGAACCGTCTATATTCTTGACGAACCCACCACAGGGCTCCATATGGATGACATTCGAAAACTGCTCGACGTACTGTTAAGACTTGTGGAGACGGGGAATACGGTAATTGTGATCGAACATAACTTGGATGTTATCAAAACCGCAGATCATATCATCGATCTTGGCCCTGAAGGCGGTGATGAAGGGGGGCATGTTGTCGGCCGCGGCACACCGGAAGAAATCGCAAATCTTAAAGGTTCTTATACCGGACAGTTTCTGGCCAAAGTTTTAAACCTGAATCTTGCATAAAAATTGATGAGAATTTTGTGTAATGCATATGCACAAGCGCTTTCCCAGTAGTTTAATGTTAAAAGAACATTACCTAAACAGTAAAAAAGGATGAAGGTCCATTTTCTCATCA
>JAQYVT010000053.1 GCA_030145345.1 Desulfobacterales bacterium | reverse complement strand
AACGTGTATTTGACCCACAGATCGGCCTGTCTCCAGTTAATATCGCCCTGGTTGTCGGTCTTGGCCCACATGACCCCCAGTTGATGATCCGTAACCGTGCCGTCGCCGTTGTCTGTAAAACGCTCACCCGCCCAAACCGGTACACTGAAGAAAAGTGCCCAAATGGTCAGTGCCAATACAAATTTCGTTTTAATTCCAGTCATCTTGGCCCTCCTTACAGAAAATGCTCCAGTGACGGGTTAAGCAATCTTTATTTTTTTTCTCAATCGTTTGGAACTCTTTTCGTCCCGATAAGAGATGACAGGCACCGGAGACCGACGGAAAAGCTTTTCGGCAACCGACCCCACAAGGATATGTTCCAGGTCGGTGTGTCCCTTGATTCCCATGACGATCATATCGATGTCTTCTTTGACGATGAGCTTCAACAGCGCATCGACCGGATTCCCGACTTTAATGATGGTACGGATATTTTCACGGTTAACCGAAGATTGGCTCAAGAACTGTTCCAGTATTTTTTCCCGTTCCGCCTTGACGCCTTCAACGTAATGCTCACTGTCGATCTTGTATCCCAGGGACGTCACCATTCCGATGGCTGAAAGATCCCGGGAATTGATGATGCTGGCGACAATCAGTTCAGCGTTCAACAGGGCTGTAATCTGGGCGGCATAATTGAAAAGGCCTTCTGAATCGGGTTTTAAGGTGATGGGAACCATTATTTTTTTAACGTCATCCATGTTACGCTCCTTTTTTCCTGACCTGCAGGCGCCGGGTCATCCGGCTTATCCGGTTGCGGGTACCGGAACTGTTTTCGGCATACGGGGCCTTTGCAGCAGGTAAAGGATCCCGAAGATGGCCAAACCGATTGGATACGTCCAG
Organism: Desulfobacterales bacterium; assembly: GCA_030145345.1. GTDB lineage: Bacteria > Desulfobacterota > Desulfobacteria > Desulfobacterales > UBA11574 > JAAXQD01. The sequence continues at coordinate 22,877 of JAQYVT010000053.1, read as the reverse complement.
TAACGCTGCTCGTAAGGCAGCCCGATCAAAGATGAAACCGCATCAGGACGCATCAGAATGAAGGTAACGCACAGAAACAGCGGCACTTCGTAAATCCTGTTACGGGCAACAAACCAGCCCTGGGTTGCCGAAGCAAAGGCAAAGTTGCCCAAGCAGGCCATGACAAAGATAAGAATTCCCTGGGGCCAGCTGGTGATATTGTGAAGAATGAGATCGCTGTTAAAAATAAACATAAACGGCAAAATGGCTGTACGGATATCATACATAAACCCTTGTATGCCGGTGGGAATCGGCGGCGACTTGGCAATGGCGGCTGCTGCATAAGCGGCCAGACCCACGGGCGGCGTATCATCCGCAAGAATTCCAAAGTAGAAACAGAACAGGTGGGCAGACATCAAGGGAACGATCCAGTCCTGGTACCCGCCAATGGTAACAATGGCCGGTGCCGTCAGAGAGGCCATGACAATATATGTGGCGGTGGTGGGGAGCCCCATGCCGATGATAAGGCTTGCAATAGCGGTGATTACCAGCATCAGGTAGATGTTGCCCATGGAGACGACATCGATGACTTCGGTGATAAGTCCGCCGAGCCCCAGGGCCACTACGCCCACGATGATTCCTGCGGCGGCGGTGGCAAGGGCGACGGCGACCATGTTTCGGGCGCCGGTGGCCAGCGAGGAAAAGATGTCGATAATACTCTGCTTGAACGCAGGACCGATGGGTTCTTTGTTCAGGCGTGCCTTTACAGGACCCTGGAACAGCATTAGGAGTGCCATGACCCATATTGCATGGAAGGCGGCGAGTTCCGGTGAGTGCCGTGCAATAATGAGCTCATACAGGAGCATGCCGATGGGGATTAGGAAATGGGCCCCGCCGACGAGTGTTTTAAAAAAAACAGGAAGCTCGGAACGCGGCATGCCCCTCAACCCCAGCTTGGATGCCTCGATATGGACGATGTAGAACAGGGCGGCATAGGAGGCAAATGCCGGTACGGCGGCAGCCTTGACCACCTCTATGTAGGGCACATTGACGTATTCGGCAATAATGAACGCAGCCGCCCCCATGATCGGCGGCGCCAGCTGGCCGTCGGTACTTGCTGCAACTTCAACAGCCGCTGCCTTGGTCGCCGGATAACCGACTTTTTTCATCATGGGGATGGTGAAGGTTCCGGTTGTGACGATATTCGCGATGCTGGAGCCGGATACCATTCCGGTGAGTCCGCTGCCCATAATGGCGGCTTTGGCCGGCCCGCCTTTGAACCCGCCCAAAAGGCTCAATGCCAGCTGGATGAAATAATGTCCCGCACCGGCCTTGTCAAGCATGGCCCCGAAAAGGACGAACAGAAAAACAATGGTGGCCGAGACGTCCAAGGGGATTCCGTAAATCCCTTCCGTGGACATGGTCATCTGTCCGACGAATCGGTTCATGGAGACCCCTTTAAACGAAATGACATCCGGCATATATGGGCCAAAAAATGCGTAGCCACAAAACAGTAGTGCAATAATCGGAAGGGCAGGGCCGATCACCCGTCGTGCCGCCTCGAGTAACAGCACGGTTAGGGTGAGTCCGATCACAATATCCCGTGTTATGGGTGCGCCGTAGCGTGTGGTAAGCCCCGCATAATCTATGGCGATGTAAAGTGCCGAAAAAGTCGCCACGATGGCGATGATGAAGTCGAATATCGGAATCTTGTCGGTGGTGGAGAGGAATTTAAGGCCGAAACGCGGCTTTTTAAAAAGGGGATAGTTCAGAAAAACGAGCAGCAGGGCAAAACCAAGATGGATGGCACGGATAAAGGTAGAATCTAAGATAAGCCAGCTGGCGATGGAGAGTTGAAAAACACTCCACGCCACCGCAATGGTGGGAATGACGTATTTAGACGGCCCTTCGGGAAGTCTTCCGATGCCTTCTTCTTCTTCGGCCATCTTTCTGGCGAGTTCAAGACCATTCTCCTTTTCCAGAACGCGATCCGGATCACGGATTTCGTTTTCATTCATGGGCGTCACCTAATCTTTCAGTATGGTATGACGGTGTTGAAAATATACAACCCTTAATGCGCATAAACAAAACGGGAAGAATGTTTGAACTGTTTAATTTATAGGCAATTTTGCAAGTTCAGATGGGTATGTATAACCCTTCTATAAATGAAACATAAATTTATTAGAAAATCCCAGTTTGTTTGCGATCAATTCGGGTGAAACAACGGGGCATCGACCGGTCACGGCAATACCAACGGTCTCAAAAATAAAAAGCGGCGGGCTCGTGTCCATGAGGAATCGCTCCGCCGCCCGATAATTTACTGGTCTGTTGTATGCTACTTCAGACCGGCTTCCTTGAAATATTTCATGGCACCCGGGTGAATGGGGGCAGACAGACCTTCCAGCATACCTTTTTTGGTCAGGACCTGATATGCCGGATGCAGTTTTTTAAATTCGTCGAAATTTTCAAAAACTTCTTTGGTAATTGCGTAGACCACATTATCCGGTACTTTTGCCGATGTGCATAGGGTTGCCTTGACGCCGAAGGTTTGAACATCTTCTTTGTTATCGGCACTTGGGTAAAGCTTAACCGGTATGAACGCCGGGGCATAATAAGGGTATTTTTCCAGCAGTTTTTCAACGCCGGTGATGGAAGCAAAGCGCACCTTTCTTTTCCCGGAAGTCGCTTCCTTTATGGATCCGTTAGGATGTCCCACCGTATAAAAGAACGCATCGATTCTGCCGTCCTGAAGGAGGCTGGCGGATTCGGAAGCCTTGATTCCTTCTGCCTGCAAGTCTTTATCATAATCGATTCCCACTGCTTCAAGTGCATCGATGGAGTTCTGACGCTGACCGGAGCCGGGATTGCCGATGTTTACCCTTTTCTCTTTAAGATCCGCGATGTTTTTTATACCGGCATCAACCGCTGCCACAAGGGTGATGGATTCCGGATGGATGCTGAAAACCGCACGGAGATCCTTTTGGGGCCTGCCCGCCCATTCGGATTTATCTGAACCGTTAAAGGCCTGGAATTGTCTGTCGGACTGAACAACGCCGAATTCCAGGTCGCCGGACATGATGGCATTGACATTGAATACCGATCCGCCGGTGGATTCTACGGTGCAGCGAATACCGTATTCCTTGCGCTTCTTGTTTACGATCTTGGCTATAGCGCCACCGGTGGGGTAGTAAACACCGGTAATACCGCCGGTACCAATGGTTATAAACGTGGTTTTAGCCTGTGCGGTTGTCGGTGTTCCTCCCATAAAAAGAACGAATCCAAAGACAATCGCTATGCCAATAACTAAAGCTTTTTTCATTTGAACCTCCTTGGTCGATAAAGCGATTATGGTTTAATAACATCTTCTTGTGGTTTTATTTAGTTAAATCTCGCCCCCTTTCTTTTTAATATTATACCGTGTAAGTCAAGCTTTCCCCTATAGTTGCATCAATAATATGGCAAAATGAGTTTAATGACGATAATGATCATCATTTACAGAATTTTTTTCTGCTCGGATGGAATTGACTCCAAGCGACATCATGAACATCGTGAAAACAGACCTGTTATTTACCCGATGGGAACGCCGAGGATGTTGCATCCCCGGTGTTGCCAAAGGTTCACAATAAAATACTAGGGCTTCACCTTCGGCGCCCCAGGCCGCGTCGCCTTGCCCGTCCGCCATCGGCTGCGCCTCAGGCGAATGCCGGGCGGGCTTGGCTGGCGGGCGAGCCTGAATCTGCAGCATCTTCGACTTTTGCAACCTTAGGGTTTCCTTACAAAATAATCGACGATCGCGCATGTAATTTCGGTTCGTTTGGGGATTTCGGTTAGATATTTGATGAATTCATCTTAATTAATAGCGTAAAATTAAGGTAAGTCAAGCTTTAAATGCGAACTCCGACTGAATTATGGTTTTTGGAACTTTTCAATTTGTTGAAATTAAATTAATAAATTTACAATCCAGGATCGATGATTTCGCCGCGCGTATAAAAATGAAAATTTAGGAATTCATTCATATTGAGGCAGGGCAAACCCATTTGAGACCCAATAGAGGGAGAACGCTCCACGACGGCGCATATCTCTTTCCAACCGACTAGAACTTGTGCTTAAGCACCCGTAAGCCCGAGCCGTGCCGGAGTGATAAAGAACACTTCGTCAAAAACATATCCCATGGATGTTTTAAATCATAATGCCATTCGGCTCGGTCTAACGCGTGCTAAAGCCCTTCAAACAGCCCGTCGGTTTCCAAGAGAAACACGCCGTCGGTTCGCTGTACCGAAATCAAATGCGTTAACCCTGCATATTGAGGTGTTGCATAATTTGAATGGGTTATTTAAAAAGGTTTCAGAGGTAAAAGATGAACAGAATGGACGCAAAAACCCAGGTAAGTGTCATCATTCCGACGTATAATCGCGGCTGGGCAATCGGAGATGCCGTCGATTCAGTCCTGGCACAGGATTATAGAGAATTTGAGTTAATTGTCGTCGATGACGGCTCCACAGATAATACCCCCGAAATATTAGACGCATACCGTGGGATCATCAAAGTTTTCCGCCAGGAGAACAAAGGGGTGAGCGCCGCACGAAACCGGGGGATTGCTGAAGCATCCGGGCGGTTCATCGCGTTTCTCGATTCAGATGACCTCTGGCTGACGCAAAAACTATCGCGGCAGGTTGAGTTTTTCAACACCACTCCGGATGCTTTGATATGCCAGACTGAAGAGGTCTGGATCAGAAACGGTGTCCGGGTCAATCCCAAAAAACGACACCGGAAACCTTCCGGAATGATTTTCGAACCTTCTCTGGCCCTATGCCTGGTCAGCCCTTCGGCAGTGATGATCCGGCGCAGCCTGTTGGAGATCGTCGGAAACTTTGATGAAACGCTGCCGGCCTGTGAAGACTATGATCTATGGCTCAGGATAAGCTGCCGGTTTCCTGTATACCGCATCGATACACCGCTCATTATAAAGCGGGGCGGGCATGAAGATCAGCTTTCCGCATCTTTTGGACTCGACAGATTTCGGATCCAGGCCATAAAAAAGATTATCGAAAGCGGGTTTCTCTCAAAGCGTCAATATGCGGCGGCGGTTAAAACCCTAAAGGAGAAATGCAATATCTATGCAGCCGGGTGCCGCAAACGGGGACGGATCGATGAGGCAAAGGTTTACACAAAACTTGCTGATAAATATTTGGGCAGGTGATGGGTAATGGGTGATGGGTGATGGGTGATGGGTAATGGGTGATGGGTGATGGGTAATGGGTGATGGGTAATGGGTAATGGGTGATGGGTGATGGGTGATGGGTGATGGGTGATAGGTGATGGGTGAGATAGGTTATAGGTTATGGGTTATGGGTTATGGGTTAAAATATTGTGATCGTGCTTTTATCAAACTCCCAAGCATTCTACCAATTATTTGACTCCTGTCATACAGTTCTTTCATGTTTTTTTCACTTAAATAACCTATTTCAAATGCTATTTCTATTTGGGTTTGTATTTCTGCCAAGGAACCTTTGGCTATGTAGAAAAATCTAACAGCATCTTTATTAGAACCGCGTTCATCTCCCTCTGCGATGTTACTCGGTATGCTGATGGCCGCCCGCCTGATTTGATCTTTAAAACCGAAATCTCGTTCGAACACCCGTTCTTGAGTTACTCTATAAATCAATACAGCCAATTCCTTTGACTTTTGCCAGACTTTTAACTCTCTAAACCCGCCCATAGTACACCTCCCATCCTCCATTACCCATCACCTATTACCTATAACCCATAACCCATCACCTGTCTTTTTACGCCATCCTTTTGATCTCCCTTAACTTTTCTTCAAGGCGTTTTCCGGAAACCCGCACCGGTGTTTTAAGCTCCTGGGAAAAAACAGAGACTTTATACTCTTCAATCAGCCAGAAGAACGCCTCGACGGCGGCTTTTTTTCTTTCTGATACCGCCGGCGAAAGTCCCTGTAACAGCGTGTTGAGGCTGCGGGTAAAAATTTCAATTTCTTGGGCCTTTGCCTGGTCTTTTTCGAAATTGACCAATGCCCTCTCGGCCCGGATTGCCGCAGCCTTTATGTATCTGGGCAGGTGAATCAGCCGGTCCGTATCGTAAAGATCCATAAACGTATCCGGCACCAGCTTGGACAGTTCCGCTCTGAGGCCCTCTAAAAATTCCAGGACCCCACGGTGGGTGCTGTGGGCGGTTTCAAGGGTGTAAAAAACGGTTCTGGTTTCGTGATACGCCTCGAGAACAGACAGGCTTAAATCTGCAAATTCCCGACCTTTGGACAGAATGATCGGCGCCACCGATTCGGCATGGGCGTAAAAGGCCGCTTTGGACCGGATGTTTCGATGGAACAGCCGATGGATTATACGCTGGTACATCCGTTTTTCAAAGCGTTTCGCTCCGCCGAAATAATCGGCCTTTTTTCGCATATTCTTCGGGAGTACCAGTGCTTTTTTTAAAAATTTAAAGTCCTTTGAAAAATGAAAGGCGAAAAGGGCCCCGACACCTTTTTTGTGAGATGCTCGGGCATTTTCCATGTTTCGAAAAAGACGCAAGCTTACGCTTTTTCCCTTCCCGTCGGCGGTTTGAAGGCCCGGATAAACAGCCCATTGAGTCCGGTTTTTCCCCCTTAGAACGATGCTTTCGGGTAAATCCGGAAAGTCCCAGCGGGTGATGCCGGTTTTTTCCCATTTTTTTCTGGCAGATTTCAATTCCTTTGATTCACCGGTTTCGGCGGTGTCGGAAATGCTCCGGCTTAAAATTTCCGGGCCCCTGCCGGCGCAAATTTCTTCACCTTTGGGACCTGTAATGGATACGCGCAGTTTCAGGTGATCCGGCAAACGATCATCCGGCCAGGCCGATGCGGGAATATCGACGCCAAAACGGGTGTATATGAAATCCCCCAGCGCTGTGATCAAAGCGCTTTTGGTTTTTGGCATTTCATCGACGATGACATCAACCGTACTCGATACAGGGACCAGTCTTTTCCGAAAGATTTTGGGAAGACCTTTGACGAGGGCGGTTATTTTTTCCCTGTAGAGTCCGGGCACCATCCAGTCGATGGATTCGGGTGGAACCGAATAGGCCGAAGATGACGGTATGCGAATGGTAACACCATCGTCGGTTTCCCCGGGTTCGAATCTGTACGTACAGTCAAAGCCCCGGTCCCCGAGATCGATGCTGCTGGGGAACTGAGACAGTTCTTTTTCATCCGGACGATAGCGGGCGATGTCTTCGGGTTTCATTCGGAGAAAACGGTCCTGCTCCTTTTGTTTTAACCGTCGTGTCAGGGTTTTTATGTCATAACACCCCCGGAGCCGGTTTCTGTAAAATTCGAACAGGTCTGCATCTCCCACCAGAATATCTCTTCTTCTGATCCGGTCCTCCATATTCCGGACATCATCGATGAGATTCTGATTGTGAAGCATAAACGGAAATTTTTTTAAGACGTCACCTTGGATCAGTGCGCTTTGAATAAAAATTTCCGCTGCGTGATCGGGATTGATTCTGCCATAAGAGACCGGCCGGGAAGGGATAATAATGAGACCAAAAAGGCTGACCTGCTCGCTGGCCACGACTTCGCCCCTTTTTCTCTCCCAATGGGGATGAAGATACGTATAGTTGCACAGGCTCCCCCCGAGTTTTTCCAACCATGCGCTGTCGATATTTGCGCAGGTTCTGGCAAACAGTCGTGATGTCTCCACCAGTTCGGCCGCCACGATCCACGTTTTTGAACGGTTAAACAGCGTCGATCCCGGAAAGATCATCACCTCTTTTCCTTTGGTCCCATGATAGATATTCTCTTCTTTTTTCATGGCGATGTTGGAGAGAAAACCGCTCAAAATCGATGTGTGGATGGCCGCATAAAGGGGGCTGAATCCCCTGTCTTTTGCGGAAGGCTCGTCGTCCGGGGTCTGGGGCGATGTATGGTTTGCGACTCGGGTCTTTTGGACTCGATGTTTATTGTTTTCCAAACCGTATTCTCTGAGAACCTCGGAAAGTTGGGCATGGATATCGCGCCATTCTCGCATCCTTTTAAAAGAGAGGAAGTGGCTTTTGCAGAACCTTTTCAAGCTTCCCGTTGTTTTTTCTCTTTGCCAGATTTGATGATAATTTTTCCAGATATTGAGGCGTGTGATAAAATCAGAAGAAGGATCATGAAATACTTCTTGGACGCGATCCGCCGCCTGGGCTTTCTCGGCGGGTCGCTCCCTGGGGTCCTGAATGCTCAGCGCGGAAGCAATGACCGTCATCTCTTTCAAGCATCCTTGGATCTGAGCTTCCAAAAGCATTCTGGACAATCTGGGGTCCACCGGTAGTTTGGCCATCAGACGGCCCTTTTCCGTGAGCCGAAGGCGTCTTTGCTTCTTTTTCGTCGTTTGGTTCGATTCCGGAACCATGGCGCCGAGTTCGTAGAGAAGGTCGAGGCCGTCTTGGATGCTTTTTGATGCCGGCGGGTCGATAAAGGGAAAATCCGATATATCGCCGAGTTTAAGGGCGGTCATTCTCAGGATGACCTCTGCAAGGTTGGATCTTAAAATCTCGGGCCGGGTAAACAGCGGTCGATTCTCGAAGTCTTCTTCAGAATAAAGTCGGATGCACACCCCGTTTTCTACCCGGCCGCATCTTCCCTTGCGCTGATCGGCACTGCTTTTTGATATGGCCGTAACCGGAAGGGCGGTGGTTCTTGATTTCGGTGTGTATCGGGATATCCGCGCAAGTCCCGAATCGATGACATATTTAATGCCGGGTATGGTCAATGACGTTTCGGCAATATTGGTTGCCACAATGATCTTTCTGGCCGAAACATTCGAAAAAACCCGGGACTGTTCAGACGCAGCAAGCCTGGCAAACAGCGGAAAGATGACGGTATTTTTGTATTTTCTCCCGTTAATGAGCTCACAGGTTTCACGAATATCCTGTTCTGTGGGCATGAAGACGAGAATATCCCCGGTGCCGGTTTGGTTCAAGAGTCTGTCCATGGCTTGGACCGCCATTTCGATATGGGTCGGGTCGTCGTTTTCTTGGGATTTTGGTTCCATTGGGGAATACTGTACTTCAACCGGATACATGCGGCCGGACACTTCGATCACGGGCGCATTGTCAAAGGCCTTTGAAAATTTTTTCGTATCGATGGTGGCAGAGGTGATGATCAGTTTAAGATCCTTTCTTCGTTTTAAAAGAGTCTTTAAAATTCCCAGGATAAAATCGATATTCAGGCTTCGTTCATGGGCTTCATCGACGATGAGGGTGTCGTATCCGTTCAGATACGGGTCGCTTTGGGTTTCGGCCAAAAGGATGCCGTCGGTCATGATCTTGATAAAAGCATTGGGGCCGGTTTGATCTTTGAATCGGATTTTATACCCGACGGACCCACCCAACCCCTCTCCGAGTTCTTCGGCGATACGTTTCGAAACGGTCATTGCAGCAATTCTTCTGGGCTGGGTGCAGCCGATTTTTCCATCGATTCCGCGGCCTGCGGCAAGGCAGAATTTCGGGATCTGGGTGGTCTTCCCGGAACCGGTCTCACCGGATATGATGATCACCTGATTTTTCGAGATCGACGCTATTATTTGATCTTTTTTGGCCAGGATGGGGAGGGCAGGGTTATAGACGGGTTCCGGCCGGTTTGCTCGGCGCCACAATCTTTTTTTCACAGATGTTTGAAGCTTTTTCTCAAGACCGGCCAGCCGTTTGTTTATCCGTTCATCAGACGGCGATTTGGCCGCCCATCGTTTAATGCGCAGGATTTCACGCCGGATGGCATGTCGGTCTGTTGTCAGGGCTTCGGGTAAAAGGGACTCGATTTTTTTTAACATTTTTTGTTTGCTTGTTAAAAACCCGGTCCTCATGGCCAGGTCATAGATATTGGGCTATGCCATGCCTGCAAAAGCAGTAAACTTGAAAGTGACTAAAGTTTGAAGTGAACTAAAGTGAGCTAAAGTTGATGGTTGTGCCCTTGGCACGATCCATTTAAGTAAAAAATGATTTGCGCTGAAAGCGCTTTCCTCAACTTTAGGCAATTTAGGCATTTTAGCTCATTTTAGGCACTTGATCTATGGAAAAACAATCCCCCTCCAGGCGTAACCCAAAGCCGGTCCCTTCGGGCTCGAATATTCAGAACCCGGTGCGCCTGCGGTGGGGCGCTTTGTTTCGCAAGTGCTGCGGGCGCAGGCCCGCGGGAGTTTACTTCGTCTAAAGTGCAAAATAGAAAGAAGCGGGGTGTGTGTCAAGTGAACATGGAAAACCGCCATGGATGAAAGACCGAAACAAAACATTTGAACTTCTGTTTCTCATATGTTAATCAAATATAAGCGTAGAATATCATAACGAAAAATTGTATCTGAATGGCGGGTAAATATATCGCGTCGCCGAACGATTGTATTGCCCTAAGATGGATTTAAACGTTCTGTTGTGCAACCCGACATGAAAGGATCTTTTAGATGGCCGAAATTGCTCTTGAAAACCCCCGGGTTTTTTCAGAGATCATCACCCACAACCAAAGAATGCTCTTGGCCTTTAAATACATTGAGTCCATTGCACCGTCATCTCAACCGATTCTCATCACCGGGGAGACCGGGGTGGGCAAAGAGTTGATTGCAAGATCGATTCATACGCTCAGCAACCTTAAAGGACGCTTCGTAGCGGTTAATGTGGCCGGACTCGACGACAACGTATTTTCAGATACCCTTTTCGGGCATATCAAAGGAGCGTTTACGGGTGCTGAACAGGATCGCAAGGGTTTAATAGAGCGAGCAATGGGCGGAACGATTTTTCTGGATGAGATCGGTGATTTGAACCCTGCGTCTCAGATAAAATTGCTGCGACTCCTCCAAGAAGGCGAATACCTGCCACTGGGACAGGATGCGGTCGAGCAGACAGATGTTCGTATTGTGGCCTCCACCAATGAAAATCTCTGGTCACTTCAGAGAAAAGACAAGTTTCGAAAAGACCTTAACTTTAGACTCAGAACGCATCATATTCATATACCCCCTTTGCGCGAGCGCAAGGACGATATTCCGCGTTTGGTGCGTCATTTCCTGGAAAAATCCGCAGATGCACTCCAGAAAAAAGTGCCGACGCCGCCCAAGGAATTGTATGAACTGCTGGCGACATATTCTTTTCCCGGGAATGTGAGAGAACTGGAGTCCATGATTCATGATGCCGTAACTATCCATTCCGCCAAAATGCTCTCTTTGAATTCGTTCAAGCTGCATATAACCCGAGCCCAAGAGAACTTGAAAGACATCATCGGCGTTGATCCGGAGCATGCTTTGCCCGTTATATTCGGAGAAAAACTACCCACCATAAAGCAAGCCACCCAAATGCTTGTGACAGAGGCGATGAAACGGGCCAATGGCAACCAGACCCTGGCGGCCAATATGTTGGGGATTTCGCGACAGGCATTGAGCAAGCGTGTTAAAAGTTCTGCTTGAGGGCTTTTTTGAGCGCTGCTTTATGAAATTCGCCGGCCATATGCACCGGACTTTTACCCGAGATAGGGTCCCAGGCCGAAGGGTTTGCCAAGCAGAAGTACTGTACATCAAGGCCGATGCGCACCAGAGCTTCTTCTGCAGGAAGGTCTTTAACGCGTTTGGCCGCCTCCCAGGTTGCGCCGCAGGGCGCCCCGCGCAGCACCTTGATTTGACGGATATTTCCTTGGACAACCTTTACGGCAAGCTCAGGGGTTCCAAACATGTCTCCATAACGGCCCAGGCAGACCTGCCGGGAGAGGCCGCATCAGGTGGGGGGGGTAAATGTACCTTTGACCCGCAATTTTTTCCCCGAGGCCACCACCGGTATCTTTTTGCTCTGACACACCATGGAAAGGTCAAAAGAAAGGTCCGGATGTTTTAAAAAATCCAGAACCAGATCTGTACGGATATCCTGTGGAATGTATTCGCTGGCATCGTCGATAATTGGCGGCAGAGACACATTGATGGATACGATGTCAATGTCAAAAAGGCCGTCACCGTATTGACGGATGCCCGCTACTTTTTTTTCACCGCTTCCATTTTGCTGAAAAACCAGAATGCGTTGGGTTTTGACGGACGGTTCTTGGGTCGGTTCCTTTAATTTTCTGTTGTTTGGGCATTCAAAATCGTTCATTTTATATCCTCAGCCGATTCGATCTTTTCGAGTCTTTTTTCAAATACGGCTTTTTTTTGCTCAAAATCGCCGGTCGATTGTTCAAGTTCATCAAAGAGGTTGTCGATCACTGACCGGCAGCTGTGGATGGACTGTGAAAGTGCCGAAATTTTGTCTCCATCCTGGGCCTGTGAAGCAGCCTGCATCGCAGCGGTGAGTTCATCGATCCGATTTTCATGTTTTACGATGGTGTTCTCAGCCTTTAAAATGCGTTGTTCTATAGGGTTGAGTACCTTGGCCCGTTCATTGATTAATTTAGAGCGTCTACGCCGCATCTCTTTTTTTGTCAACTTAAAACAGGCTTTTTCTTTATTCCCGCTGACGGCTTCAGATCCTGAGATTTGCCCTTCACGCTTCCATCCTTCTTTGTCCAGAAACTCCTGGTAGCTCCCTTCGAATACAACCGCACCGTCATTTTGAAATACGATGAGGCGTTCGGCAAGGGCATGTAAAAACATCTCATTGTGCGTAACCATAATCACGGTGCCGTCGAAATTGTCGATGGCGGCCAGCATGGCATCGCACGATTCCATGTCAAGATGGTTGGTAGGCTCATCTAAAAGCAAGAAATTCAGAGGTGTTACAAGGAGTTTGCCCAGCATGACCCTGCTTTTTTCTCCACCGGAAAGAACACTGACTTTTTTTAAAGCCGCATTGCCTTCGAACATCATTGCACCGCAAATATTCCTTGCAAGCTGCCGGTCGACTTCCGGATGTGAAAAAAGGATTTCTTCTTCCACCGTTCGGGTGTCCACGAGGTTTTTGACGTTCGTCTGTTCAAAAAATCCTTTTTTTACCGTTGGACCACAGACGATTTCTCCGGTCTGAGGTTTGAGTACCCCTGACAGAAGTTTTAAAAGTGTTGTTTTGCCTCTACCGTTGTCCCCCACGACAAAGATACGTTCCCGGGCGTTAACGGTGAGATTTAAATTTTTAACCAGCGGTTTCTTTGGATCGTAAGAAAAAGAAGCATTTCGGATACGCATCACATGCTTTTTATGGAAAGGGCAGCTTTTAAAAGAAAAATCAAGGGTTTTTAACGTTTCCAACTTTTCCTTTTTTCCCATTCGGGTCAATGTCTTGATACGGGACTGCACCAGATTGGCAAGCCTTGCTTTGGCTCTGAAGCGGTTGATAAACTGCTCGATGTCCTTGCGGCGACGCGCATCGTTCACCCGGGTTTTTTCAAATATTTCCTCGTCCTGGGCGATCTGCGCATAATATTTTTCGGTGTTGCCGGCCAGTTTGCGGATTTTTCTGCGGTGAATTCCGAAGGTGTGCGTAATCACTTTGTCCATCAAGCCCCGGTCGTGAGTGATGAGCATCAACTCACGCGGCCATTTGATTAAAAACCGTTCGACCCAGCGTATGGACGTGATGTCAAGGTAGTTGGTGGGCTCATCCAGCAGCAGCATGTCGGGTTCTGAGAGAAGGACCTTGGCAAGGTTCAGGCGTACCTGAAGTCCGCCTGAAAATTCTTCAGGGTGCCGTGTGAGATCATCTTTGTAAAATCCAAGCCCTGCAAGTATTTTTTCAGCTTTCCAGTGGTGATCCCTTTGTTCGTCGAGAAGACCGGTCATGGCTTCTGCAAGGATCGTATCTTTGGTAAATTTGAGCTCTTGGCGAACGTAACCGATACGATAATGCTTCGGGACGACGATTTTTCCTGCATCTGGATGTTCTTGGCCGGTTATGAGCCGAAAGAGGGTTGTTTTTCCGTGTCCGTTGCGTCCGACGATCCCGATTTTTTCTTTGGGGTTCAGCTTAAAACTTACACCATCAAAGAGCACCTGGCGGTCATAGCTCTTTGTAAGATTTTCTATGTGAATCATATTTCATTGTGTGTTCAGTGTATTTATTGGGTTGTTAAAAACCGGGCCCTCTGGACCCGGATATTTATTTCTGGTCGTCGCTCCAAAGGGGGTTATGACCAAAACGTTCAAACCACCACTCTTCGGCGGACAGATAATTCCTGACTTCTCCTTTTGAAAATGAGAATTTATAATTTTTACAATAATCATTGATCGTCCGATATGCAGCAATAATTTTTGTTGTCATCTCTTTGCATTGTTCCCGGTTCGCCGTGCAGCCGTCCGGATGCCATTTTCGGATGAGGGCACGGTAGGCGGACCTGATTTCTTCCATGGTTGCGCGTTCAGGCAATCCCAACACCGTTCGTGCTTCATGGATTTGTCGATACTTTTTTGTTTTATAACTGATGGTGGCCCCTCTTTTCCGGGGTTGATGGTCTTTTCAGGACTCACGCCGGTTATCCCGGGCAATTTTTTCCTTGGACTCCATGGTCCATTTCATGACCCGTCTGACCATATCCACATGCTGCGGTCCTTTACCAAAGCCCATAAAATCCGCCTCCCTTTGAATAATTTTATCAAGAAGGGCGATATCTTCCATCTTCCTCAGTCGGCCACAGGCGCGAACGATCGCCTTCAAAAGCTGCAGGAGCGACAGCATGTTGGGCCGGCTTTTCTCCAAACGATAAATTTCCGATTCCGGCACGCCGTATTCATTCAATGCGCTGATGATCACCGATCTGGCGACACTCCCGTCCACCAGAGACAGGAAAATGTAAATTTCTCTTTCCAAAGCCAGGAGAAATCGGAGTGGCATCGGATGCGCATCCAGCCCCCCGGGATCGAGGGCTTGTTTGAGACGGATATGAATGGTTTTAATCTTAGCGAAAAAATTTTCCTTGTTGTCATCGATTATTTTTGAAGCTGAATTGATTGCATCACGATTCAGACCTTCTTCCACCAGCAAAACTTCTTCAGGCGTAATTTCAATGTCATGCATCAGTTCTTTGTTATACTTGCGGACCAGAATGTTTGCCAGCATCACGGCATTCCTGTCCGAAAAGCTTATTTCTCTCGGATTGGTGAGAAAATCTGCGACCAGTGTCTGGATGGCTTTCTGGGGCTGTTTCATTCGGGCCATCAGCATCTGGAGGGAGTTCAAAAAGGCGACGCGGTCTGTTCGATGGGGTGTTTCTTTGAGATAGTGCCATAAAAACTCGAATATTTTTCTCTCGTGTTGTTCGAAATCGGGAATATTTCTTTCAAATCGGGTCTTTAAAAAACGTCCCTGGTGATCAAAACATCCTTTTAACAGGCGGATCAGTTCCTTTGCATCCCGGGGTGTGATGTCAAAATCTTTCCCGATGGTTTCATAATCCTCGTCATCAAAGTCGATATCCTGAAGTATCATGGCCTTCATTTTTCTTCTGGCCACGGAACGTCCCTTGAAAAAGGTGATCATTTTATAAAATTTATCATGCATCCGCCGGGTAATCGTCTTTTCTTCTCCGGTTTCGCGGCCGACTTTGGTGGCAACAAACAGCTTGTCAAAAACATCATCTCTCACCAATTCAAGGCGCATCTCGATATTGTCGAGCACTTCGTTCTCAATCTGCGGATCTTCAGATTTTTCTTCGATGCAATCCAGAAGATCCGAAGCCGACTCGAGCCGAAGTTCAAGACGGGATGAATCTATTTCTGCAAAATCATTTCCATAAACGCTTTCTACGATCTGGGCCTCTCGATAGGGTGAGCCGCTGGATATGGCCATGGCCAACCGTGTAACCTGCAGTTTTTCCTTTGTAACCGGAGCCTTTTCATTCGCAGTCCCGTCATAAGCGCTGTCCAACATCAGGTGCTGGACATTGTTTATTTCCAGGGGCGGTCGTATCAGTTTCCCCTGAAGTTCACGGATGCCGAACAGGGCATTGTAAACATTCACGAACTGACTCCCGGAAGGCGTCGAAGCCGATTGTTTCATCCATGCATTCACCTTTGTTATCAAGTCCTGGAGTGTTGTTTGCTTCAACCCGTTTAATCCGGCCACCTGTGTAAGGTTCGGGTCCGGCTGACCCCTTTCATCTTCGATGACGGGCAGAGACATCTTTTTGCCGTCTTTTTCGATGACAATAAGAGAATTCGATTTCAAGGCTGTTTTGTATTGGGAAAGGATGCACAGGGAAGTTCTGATAAGGTCAAATTCCTTGGCAGATTCCTTGGGAAATTTTAAATAGAGATTGCTGAGATCACACTCCGAAAAGATCTCGAAAGCTTTGATCATCCCCTGTGTGAAGGATTCGGTGCCGGCGCCCAAACGTTTTGTCATTCTATAGGCGGTGTCCACATCGACGTTGATATTCCCGAACCGAATCACATAATCCAATTTTTCATGCACACCACAATTGGGCGTCTGCCCCCGGAATCGAATAAAAATATTTTTATCGCGGTGGGATTTTTTAGAAAGGCGGGAAAGAATCTCTAAAAATCTGATAAAAGAATCGTTGGCCATCCGTGCATTCTGCAATAAACGCGCATCGTTTAAAAAATTGCCGAGCAGTTGCGTCAGTTCCAGGAGATGGGTTCGCAGGACATCGAGCTCTTTTTCTTTTGCCAGCAGCCCATCGGCGAGGCGGTCTTCATAGGCCGTCTTTCGTTGGGTCCTGTCGATTCCCCCAAGTTCTTTAAAAAGTCTTTCAGCTTCCTCGTCCAGCATGTTATTTTTCTCCGCCATTGGAACATATAACCCTTCTAAAAAATTTTTAGAAAGCTTCTATCCATCTCCCTGTCACTGAATTCCAGACTTTCGGAAAAACAAAAACACAGCTACCGGTGGTTTCCCCACCCAACGTTTTCCAGCTTGATTCAAAGTGAAGTGTTTGAAAAAACAGAATGTATCACTAAAACAGTGAAGCATAATCACCATTGGAAGTCAACAGCCATAATGACTTGACAAAAACAGGATAAAAACGTAATTTTTTAGAAAAAAGGGGTAATTTTTCTGCATGATAAAGCGTTTATTAGAGTTGCAAATATTTATTTATATCGGCCTGTTGATCGTAAAGATCCTATCCGCAACGTACACCATCAAAATTATCGGACCGGAGATCGAAAAAAACATCCTCAAAAAGAAGCAGGTCCCGATTTATGCGTCATGGCATCAGAGATTTTTCCCGGGAATTACCCTTTTTGCAGCCCGGAAGCCCATTTCAATCATGATCAGCCAGAGCCGGGACGGAGAACTCATTTCAAAAATCGTCAACCGCCTTGGCTGGCGCCCGGTCAGAGGCTCTTCATCACGCGGGGGGCGTCATGCGTTAAGGGAAATTAAAACACTGATTCATAAAGGTTATAGAGTCGGTCATATTGTCGACGGTCCCAGAGGGCCGTTGGGAATTGTCAAACCCGGACTGCTTATTCTTGCGCAGTTTTCCGGAATGCCCATTGTACCCACCATTATTTCCGCCGAAAGAAAGTGGGTTTTCAACAGTTGGGACCGGTTTATGATACCCAAACCGTTTTCCCGGGTCATTAGCAGATTCGGAGAGGAAATCTACGTCTCCAGAAACCTTGAGGGGGTTGCATTCGAGGACGAGCGATCTTCCATCGAGGACACCTTGAAAAAATTATATACCGAAACAGATTCCTTGTGGAAAGATCCGGTACAAGTCCATCGATTGTTTAACACCCCAATTGATCGCAAACAAACTGGGATAAATATTATAAATGGCTAGTTTTTTATATGTGTTGTAGAGACAAATGTATTCTCATCAGATCGTTAAGGCGGGTCGTAATAATAGCTGCAGCTCCTGGATGAATATGGGAAATGGATCAGTTCGCCAAGGGTTAGACATCCGGGTTCAACGGGAAAGGACGTTTTGCCATGGACGGTCTTGGGTTTAATGACCCTGGCTTTGATGTCCATGGCCAGCAGTTTTGCAATTCTATTGACCTCCTCCACAAACCGCTCGTTGTTATGGCTGGTTTCCCCCACCCACCCACCGGTCTGATGAATCCTTTGGTGAATCATCTCATGTAAAAGAACATCTCCGGCCTTTCTTTTATTAAAATGACGAAATCTCCATTTGAGATCGTTGGTGGGATAGATCGGTCGCATTAAATATTTATGTAAACAGATGAGATTTTCAGTTGCAGAATAATAGCCCAGGCTCCTGTCGTTGGGTGTTGATGCCCAAACGATCCGGCCGGCGATATTCTCTCGATTGAAAAGCGTCTCGTTCAACGTTTTCCATTCGTCAAAAGCCCAGGCACCAAAGTCGCCGAATAATTTTTTGCCCGTTTTTTTCAGGTCAGCAAATGGGGTCATAATTCGAGAGTAAAGAATCCTGGCCCAGAGGACCAGGCTTTGGTTTCACCCCATAGGGATGTAGTATAAACTTCAACTCAAACAGTTGGAGTGTTGGAATAATGGGGTATTGGATTATTGGGTCTAAAAACTTAATTTTTCTGAATAAGTATCACAGAAATACTTATGGTACTGATAAAATTGATCATGTTTCTCAAGCCCCTCGTTCCATTACTCCATTACTCCATCACTCCATTATTCCGGCAACAAGATTCTCAGGCAGAGCCGGAGAACTCTGGCCTGGTGTAAAGGACCAGGTTTTTCAGGACAAAATAAAATCGGTAATATAGGGGTTTTCCGCCATCTCTCTACCGATGGTGGATGTGGGGCTTTCTCCATAATCGTGGCCCGGCCAGACCCGGGTCTCTTTGGGAAGCACGATCAGTTTTTTCTCTAAAGATTCGATAAGGGTATCAAGGGATCCACCGATTAAATCGGTCCTTCCTGCCGTCCCGACAAAAAGGGTGTCGCCGCTGAAGAGGTTGCCGTCGACATAATAGCAGACCGACCCCGGTGTATGCCCCGGTGTGTGGATAACCCTGATTTTGAGCGTTCCCGCTTCGAGAATGTCCCCGTCTTTGAGGGTTATATCCGCAGGATCCGGCGGCGGCAGCCCCAGTTCCCGGGAAGATTTCTCCCGTACCTCCGGATGGGAAAAAAAACTGTTTTCGGCTTCATGCATGCACACTGGGATTTTGAGAACATCTTTCAGCTTCGGGTTTCCCAACACATGATCGGCATGACCATGGGTGTTCAGAATATATTTGACCCGGAGCCCTTCTGTTTGAATTAAGGTTAAAAGTTTGTCTTCATCTCCGGCTGGATCGATAATAACCGAATGTCGCGTCTGCGGGCAGGCGACCAGATAGGTTAAGACCTGAAACGGCCCGATGGGAATCTGCTTGATCAATATTTTACGCATTTTAAAGTTCCGCTCGGAAAGGACTGCAAAATCAGAGCATGTGAAACAATACGGTGCATGTCCCCTGCCTCGCGTCTCCCCGCTAGTGCGGGATCTTACCATCGGCAAAAACGACAATTGCTCAAATTAGGTGTGATATATCTCAATCGGGGTTCGGCTACTCCACAAACAGTTTCTGCCCCGGGAAAATATTACTCTTGGGGGTTAAACGGTTGATATTCAGAAATCGTTCCAAGGGCATTTTGTACAGCTGGGCGATCTGAAAAGGCGTATCACCGGGTTTGACCCGATAGATCTTTAAATTCTCAGCGGCCGCTTTTCCGGATTTGTAACCCGGGATCTTTAAGACCTGTCCGATATACAGGTGTGTGGTGGACAGGGTGTTTAATTCCTGGATCTTTTTTGTTGTCGTGCCGTATCGCTTTGCAATGATCCAGAGTGAATCACCACTTCTTACAACATGGCTTGACGGGACCCCATATTGGGTCCGTTTGACCGTTTTCGATGGGTATACCACGGTACCCCTGCGGGGTATTTTCAACCTTTTCCCTGCAACGATGAGATTTGATCGGTACAGGTTGTTCGCGCGCTTAATGCGGTTTACACTGGTATGGTATCGTCTGGCAATGGTGGAAAGGCTTTCGCCGGGTCTGATTCGGTGATACACATACGCACGTTGCGGCGGATATGAAACCGGTATTTTCTCCAGTTTTGCAAGAAGCAGGTTGCCTTTGCCGGGCGGAACCTTGAGCGGGTATTTGTCCTGGGGCAGGATCCGATAGCGGAGCTCAGGATTGAGTTCTACGAGTGTTTTTAAAGGGATGTCGATCTCTTTGGCAACATTTTTGAGATGGACCTGTTTTGAGATGGTTACGGTCTCAAATTCCAACGGCGTATCCAGGGATATTGAATCAAGACCGTATTTTTCCTTATTCTGAATGATATGGAGGGTCGCAATAAATCTCGGTACATATCTTGCGGTTTCCAGCGGAAGGCGTTCATAAAGATCCCAGAAATTGTCAAGGTAGTTTATATTCTGGGTCCGTATTACCCGGAGTACCTTTCCTTCCCCACAATTGTAGGCGGCCAGAACCGTTGACCAGTCCCCGAATATTTGATGGAGCTCTTTTAAATAGGCGATGGCAGCGTGGGTCGATTTAACCGGATCGATCCTTTCATCGATGAATTTGTCCCGGTTGAGACCGAATTTGTATCCGGTTGAAGGAATGAACTGCCACATTCCAAGGGCTCTGGCCTTTGAAAGCGCATTGACCTTGAAGCCACTTTCAATCAAAGGGAGCCATGACAATTCAACCGGAAGGCCGGCTTCTTTAAGGGCCGATACAATATGTGAGCGATACTTCCCCGATCGCTTATAAGATTCAATGAAAAATTTTTTTTCATTGTTTCGGGTAAATCGGGTGATTTCATTCTGGACATGTTTGTTCATCACCAGCGGTATGGCATTGTAATTGCCATTGATAACGATATTTCGGGATGCATAAATTTCAAGAATACGTTTTGCAATCATAAAACGCAGATCTTCTTTCTGCTGAATGAGTTTGTCGGTGTCATCGGTTTCTATCCCCAGGATCAACGCGTAAGCATGGTCTAAAGCTTCAAGGGCGTTTTCAAGTTCTCCTTTTTGCCAAAAATCCTGGGCTGCCTGACAAAAAACAAGGGCTTCATCCAACACAGGTTGTATTTTTTCGCCGGAGAGAGAATTTTCTGCTATACTGTTTCCATTTTTTATTTTATGATTGGAATCTGAAGATTCTGTATTATCTTCTGAATCGGCAGAATCCACAGGCAGGGATTTTTGATCTTTGGGGTCGACATTTTCGGATGGGTCTGCAAGCTCAGCGACACCTGTCGGGGCTGATCCGGCATTTTCGTTCTCCTCAAAACTTTTTTGACCGTTAAGGTCGGCTGAGTCGGGCGATTTTGAAGGATCCGGCATAGTTTCGGGATTCGATACATAAGCGCCGTCTTGTGAAACGGACTTTTTATGGACAGGCTGTACGCATCCACCTATGAGGAAAAATAGAAAAACAGGCAGAAAAAGAACTCGCGGTTTAATCAAATCAAACTCCTCGATTCACTGGTTTTCAAGATGAAAAATTAGGGAACATGGGTATCAATGGGTTGATGTTCGATTACACAACTATAATCGTTGTTGTCAAGGCTTTATCCGGTTGACAACGCGATAATCGTTTTATCCATGGGTGTTTCCCGAATGGACCCAATCCTTTGAGCATTCATCTTCGGACGGTTGCCTGGATGGTGCGCGCCGAATTTTTAAAAATAAGTTTTATTATTAAGTTTCGAATAGATAAGGACCGTTTCATTATTCAGGGACTCATTCCGTTGGTCTCGTCAACGGGTCGGTTGTCCGGCGATTTATGGGACCACATTTTTTATTGCTTTTATGGAAATATAATAGTAGCAAATTGCATGCCATTGGATAGCGAATCGTGGCGCATAAAAAAAAGTTGTAATAACGAATAGATACGAATTCACTCATTGTGTCGGGCGGGTAATAAAATAAATTTTTGCCAATAATTTAATCGATTATGACAAAATATGACAAAATAATGACCATGGCTTTTCATCAGTCGATTTTCGCGAAAAATAAAAGAAAAAAGCGGTATTTTAAATAAATATCGTAATATTTTTAAATATTGTTCTAAATCTGGTGATATTGTCGGATAATCAGGATTGCTAATTGTTTAAGAACTAAGTATAAAGAGTGGTTTTAACAGAAAACAATATCCATGGAATTAACTGACGTCTCAAATAATGAGGAGTTTGTTTGCAAAAGAATTCAAATTGATTCTGTAGTGAAAAACGAAAATTTTTGAATGTGCCGCCAGAGTAGCTCAGTTGGTAGAGCGCCTCACTTGTAATGAGGATGTCGCGGGTTCGACTCCTGTCTCTGGCTCCATGTGTAAAAAATATCTTTCAGGTGGGGTTCCCGAGTGGTCAAAGGGAACAGACTGTAAATCTGTCGGCGAAGCCTTCGGAGGTTCAAATCCTCCCCCCACCACCATCCTCAATGTAAGTCGGTTGTAGGAGATTTCGGTTTGTTTGCCGGGATCGAAAAAGACTACATGGCTTCCTGCATGACTCTTACTGCGCTTTTTGAGGGGACTTATTGTTGACGATATTGAATTTTTTAGGTTATACGTTCAGTGAAATACAAGCGGGAGTAGCTCAGTTGGTAGAGCTCTAGCCTTCCAAGCTGGATGTCGCGAGTTCGAGTCTCGTCTCCCGCTCCAGACTGAACATTAACCGTCTTTAAGCAGCCGCATAAGATTAAAAAGGCGCGCCCACGTAGCTCAGTCGGTAGAGCGCTTCCTTGGTAAGGAAGAGGTTCACCGGTTCGATTCCGGTCGTGGGCTCCAGTATTGTCGGCGGCATAACCGATCTCAACAGGCCTATAAAGGTATTAACGTCGTTTTAAGAATAAGCAGATTGAAAAAAGATCAATTCCAAAACTCATGGGAGGATTTCGAAGATGGCGAAGCAAAAATTTGAGAGGACCAAGCCGCATGTTAATGTCGGCACGATAGGGCATATAGATCACGGGAAGACGACCTTGACGGCGGCGATAACCAAGCACATGGGCTTGAAGGGGATGGCGGATTTTGTACCGTTT
>JAQYVT010000165.1 GCA_030145345.1 Desulfobacterales bacterium | reverse complement strand
CACCGTAAATCTTCTTGAGGAGATGTTGAACCGCACCCATGTCTTCCATTTTAAGGCTCCTGTTTTCTAGGATGGTGTAACATTTTAACGGGCTGTTGCCCAAACAAAAATCTCTTTGAGCGCTCATTGAAACGTTTTTTATTCATAAATCTTGGACGAAGTAAAAGGAGTGCGAAAAAATTAACCACAGGCAACTATTTGATACTCCAAGGATTATTTCTTGAGCATCGCCAAGAGATTGAACAAAATAACCATTTATGGGCAGGCATTGGCTAAAGTTTAATGTCGTAAGCCTTGATTTTACTTAACAGGGACGGATGACTGATTTCAAGAATCCTTGCGGCTTGGGTACGATTGCCGTTGGTTGTTTTAAGGGCCTTGGTAATGAGTTTTTTTTCCAGAATTTTCTGTGCGGCCTTCAGTGAATAGCCATCGAACCCATGGTCCATCTTGCCCATCTGTGTTTCTTCGCCCAATTCAAACGGCAAGTTTTCGGGCAAGAGGATTGTATTTTCAGCCAGCACCAAGGCCCTTTCAATAATATTTTCAAGTTCCCTGACATTTCCCGGCCAGCTGTACTTAAGCAGAAGGGCCATGGCCGACGGTGCTATTCCATTGATTTCCTTATCGAGACTGACATTGAACCGGTCAATAAAATGTTGACTTAAAAGGGGAATATCTTCCGGCCGTTCCCTGAGCGGCGGCAGCTTGATCGGCAGGACATTCAGCCTGAAGAACAGATCCTCGCGAAAGGCGCCTTTTTTCACTTCATTCTTAAGGTTTTTAGCGGTGGCAGCAATGATACGAACATCTATTTTTTTTGTTTTTGAATCCCCCACCGCTCTGATTTCACTCTCCTGGAGTACACGCAGGAGCTTTACCTGCAGAGCCAGGGGAAGTTCGCCGATTTCATCGAGGAAAATCGTCCCCCCGTCCGCTTCCGTAAAAAGCCCCTTTCTATCGCGGTCCGCCCCGGTAAAAGCGCCTTTTTTATACCCAAAAAGCTCGCTTTCCAACAAATTTTCAGGGATACCGCCGCAGTTGACAGGAACCAGCGGCTTTTTGGCCCGGTCTCCTGCAAAATGAATCCCCTTTGCAACCAATTCTTTTCCGGTTCCACTGTCTCCATAAATTAATACCGTGGTATTGTATTGGGCCACTTTTTCAGCCAGCTTGAATACCGCATTCATGGCCTTGCTTTTGGCCACCATACTTCCGAAATGATAGTTTTCTTGAATTTTTCGAATTCGTTCTTTAAGCCAAAGATTTTCCCTTTTCAAACTCTCTCGTTCTTCCGCCTTTTTAAGGGTAAGAAGAACTTCATCGGATTTAAACGGCTTCGATATAAAGTCATACGCCCCCTTCTTCATGGCTTCAACAGCAATATCGATACTGCCGTATGCCGACATCATAATCACGGTGGTGGCCCAAAGCTTGTCCCGTGCAATTTCAAAAAATTCCATTCCACTGATATCCGGCATCTTAAGATCACAGAGAATAAAATCGTATAACGTCTGATCGACCATGTCTAACGCATCTTTCCCATTGGATGCCGTATCGACGCGATAGCCCGATTTTTTAAGTAATGAGGACAGCATGTGGCGCATGTTCTCTTCATCATCGATGATCAACAAGCGTTTTTGGGACAATGTATTATCTGCTGCTGTTTTTTTATTCATTGTTCAAATCTTGACACGATTCTCATGGATTTCATTCACGGTTCAACATTCAACGGTAAGTAGATGGTTAGGGTCGTGCCGTTGCCTTCTTTACTGTTTGCCTTGATCTTTCCGCCAATCCCTTCAACAATCATGAAACAAACGGAAAGACCGAGGCCGGTGCCTTTTCCAGGCCCTTTGGTGGTATAAAAAGGATCAAAAATATTTCCAAGATTCTCCTCGGCAATCCCCGGGCCATTGTCGATATATTCTATTTTCAACATGTCCAGATGATCCTTCGATTCAGCCTGGATGCCGGATACGACCTCGCTGATAATCGATATTTTCCCCTTTGAGTGATTTTTATTCGACGAAATGGCATCGGCAGCATTGATAATTAGATTTAGAAAAACCTGCCTCAATTGGTTCGGGTCCGCCAAAACCGTATCACGTTCCGCCATAAATCTGAAATCCAATTCAATATCGGACATCAAAGGATGAAACTTGAAAGCATCGACCGTGTCTTGGATGATCGCGTTCACCGAAACAGCTTTCAAGCCTTGGGTTGAAGGTTTTGAAAGCTCAAGGAGTTGTCGGATAATCGTATCGATTCTATTGATTTCACTTTCTGTACGTTTAAAAAATTCCTTTCTGTCATCGTCTGAGATATCATTTTGTTTAAGCAATTCGAGATAGCCCACAATAATACCGATAGGATTGCCGATTTCATGGGCAATTCCTGCAGACAATCGCCCCACGGAAGCCAATTTTTCCGCCCGGATCATATCTTTTTGAGCTTTTTTCAAATCGACATTGGCCTTTTCGAGGGACATCACCCCAGCTTGAAGCTTTTCTTTATCCTCGGCGATATGTTGCAACATCCTGTTCAACGCCTTGGACAATTTGCTGAACTCGTTGTCCTCTGCTTCATAAAGAAAGAACGTCTCATCTTCTTCTTTGTATGCTTCGGCTCTTTTCACCAATCTCCGCAAAGGTTTAACCGTAATTCTTGACAATCGATAAAGGCCGATGATCGTAAAGACAAGCGTATTGACAAAGAGGTATATCAACAACACATATTGCGTCCGTCTCAAAACCTTATATATTCCCCCAAGGGGCATAACAATGCTGCACGCACCAACGATGCGTCCGTTCTGAAACAAGGGCGCCGCGATCATCAGTTCCTTGCTTTGCCTCCAGAAAACCCCCCAGGCGGAACCGAAAAACCGGGTTGTTTTCAATCCTGTCTGAACGGTCTGACGGGCAAGTGATTCGAGTTCGTCGTGCAACTCACAGCCTCTGCCGTCGGAATATATTCGATTCTTGGTTTGGTGTAAAACCAGCACGCAAGAAGATTCTGAATCTGTCAGCATTTTTCGAAGACCGGCCTGAAAACCCGAATCTGTCAGAACATCCTCCGGATTAGAAGAAATCATAAAACCGGTTTCAATGCCCGAAATAACGGCATATCCTCTTGAAATTTCCGATTTGACCAGGGCCTTTTGTGCGGTAATAATCATTACAAAACCGATTAAAGCCATCGCGAACATTAAAAGCACCGCCAGACAAATAGCAATATTTGTTTTTAAATTTATCGGAACCACATTCGTCCTTTAAACAACCTTAAATTTCTAAAACTCAACTTTAAATGCCGCTAGCTTATCATATCCAAATTGTGGGAAATAGATAAAATGCTTTTTGAATTTTACGAGAAACTTCCATTGAAGTCAAACTGCGTTTTCATAACGCACCCCATCCAGGCACCTTCGACTCGATGACCATGGAATATGTTTTTATCTGATCGGACCGCACACGCTATTTAAAAAGATGATCCATTCCGGTGAGCCATATGTGTTTACGATAAAAACTCCACGATCCTTCAAATCGTTCGAACATCCTAAAATATTGGGTCACGCTGAGACGTCAAGGTTCATATCGCCTTGAAGAAAATATATGGCGATGGGCCGTTTTCATAGAAATTCCTTTAAATAAAATCTATCCAAGGGATATTAGATAAGGCGCTGATTGAACAAAGGGGTGTGAAACTTGGGTTATAATATTTCTACCAGTTTGTTTACGATCAATTGGGGTGTTAAACATTTCCACGGGGTGAAAATAGAATATTATGGGTCCTTGGATTCCAAGGGTTCTTTGACAGGTGTTATTCGGTGTCTTTCATTCTAATGTCAAGCGCAGTATTGCCGCCGCCGCTTCACAATCCTGACACTTTTTTGTTGACTCGGTGGTTTTCAATTAAAGCACCCTGCACTTGGGGCAAATCAAACGCGTATTAAAGAAAAAAACCCGGAATCCCACACCGTTTGGGTGATGATTCCGGGTTATATAAAAAATTTTCGGCGGCGTCCTACTCTCCCACTCAGCTTCCCGAGCAGTACCATCGGCGCAAAAGAGCTTAACTTCCGTGTTCGGGATGGGAACGGGTGTTTCCTCTTTGCCATTGCCACCGAAAAAGCGTCATTCTTTCTTCAGTGTAACAAGAATTTGAATACGAGCACATAGAAACGTTCAAGCAATTGTGTAAATTATTTTGTGGCCAAGCCTCACGACCAATTAGTACCAGTAAGCTAAATACGTTGCCGTACTTACACACCTGGCCTATCAACCTTGTAGTCTACAAGGGGTCTTAAGTCCCGATGTTTCCATCGGGATGGGATATCTAATCTCGAGGTTGGCTTCCCGCTTAGATGCTTTCAGCGGTTATCCATTCCGAACTTAGCTACCCAGCAATGCCGCTGGCGCGACAACTGGAACACCATTGGTTCGTCCATTCCGGTCCTCTCGTACTAGGAACAGCTCCTCTCAAATATCCTGCGCCCACGAAAGATAGGGACCAAACTGTCTCACGACGTTTTAAACCCAGCTCACGTACCACTTTAATTGGCGAACAGCCAAACCCTTGGGACCTGCTCCAGCCCCAGGATGTGATGAGCCGACATCGAGGT
>JAQYVT010000052.1 GCA_030145345.1 Desulfobacterales bacterium | reverse complement strand
CGAAGGGATAGACACCACAGATCTTCTTATTTGTGAAGTTAGACCGTATCTTTCTTCCTTTGGGAATTTTGCTGTTATTGTATATATCTCTAAACAGAGTTCGTATGACTTTTGCCAGACTTTCAACTCTTTGTAATTCTTTAGTATTTGTACTCGAACCCTCGAACCCTTGCACCCTTGATTCATCAAATCCTTGAATCCTGGAACCCTTTGGGATCACACCGGCTCAATTGGAGATGACACACTTATTTATCCCTAATAAACTACAACTAATCGGGAGATGATCCTTAATAATTTACTTAAGCTTTTACAAAATCTTGCAAAAATCGCAATACCTAATCGAGCACGCATCATTTTAGAAGCCGTTTCAAACCCTAAAATTTGCCAATCCCCAAAAACAGTTCTTGACAGCCTGAAAAGAGTGGAGTAATTAAAACGGAAAATTATTCGTTGGAAATTTTATCGATGAACAAACATTCTATTAGCAAAATTCAAAAAATATTTGGACGTTTCTTTTTTAGTTTTAGAAGCGTCCATCCGGATCGATAACACTTAAAGTTACGACGCCCCGGATGGACCTGAGCCGGTCTGTCCGGGGTTTATTTTTTTAAAGCCCCGGGAAATAGATTCTCGGGGCTTTTTTTATTGAAACGGCTTCTGGAAGGTTCCCATTTTTAAAAATTATAATTTTAACAAATAGTTCAATCACTTACAAAAAAAAGGAGGCGGATCATGATTCTCGTGCTTGAGAAGGGGATCACCCAAGATCAAAAGAAAAACATTCGGAGTATACTTTTCAGCGAGGGGTATATTGTCCGGGAAATGTCCGAGGCCGGGCAAAATATCATCGGTGCCGTGGGCCAAGGGGGTAAAGAGACCGAATTTTTCGAAAAGCTTCCCGGCGTCGCCCGGGTGATACCGATCTCCACATCGTTTAAGCTGGTGAGCCGGCAGATGCATACGGAAGATACGACGGTTCAGGTCGGGAATGTGGCGGTGGGTGGAGAGCGCATTACGATTATTGCAGGGCCCTGTGCCGTAGAAAGCAGGGATCAGGCGCTGAAAACTGCCAGGGAGGTCAAAAGGTACGGTGCCGTGCTGTTTCGCGGCGGTGCGTTTAAACCGAGAACGTCTCCGTATTCGTTCCAGGGCCTGCAGGAAGAAGGGCTTAAGATTCTCGCCGAAGTCAGAGCGGTTACAGGCCTTGGCGTTGTCACCGAAATTACCTCGCCGGCCCAGGCGGACATGATGATGAAGTATGTGGACGTTGTTCAGATTGGGGCACGGAACATGCAGAACTTCGAGCTCTTAAAATGCGTGGGGCGCATCGGAAAACCGGTGGTACTGAAAAGAGGACTCTCCTCCACCATCGAAGAATGGCTCATGTCCGCGGAGTACATCCTTTCCGAGGGGAACGACAACGTTATTCTGTGTGAACGGGGAATTCGAACCTTTGAACCCTATACCCGCAATACCCTTGATCTTTCTGCAATTCCCGTGCTCAAGACCCTGACCCATTTGCCGGTGATCATCGATCCCAGCCACGCCACCGGAATCCGTGAAAAGGTCATCCCCATGGCCCGTGCCGCCATCGCCGCCGGTGCGGACGGTTTGATGATCGAAGTGCATCACGACCCGGATCAGGCCCTTTCCGACGGTCCCCAGAGCCTTTATCCAAAGCAGTTCGGTCAACTGACCCGGGACATTTATGTGATCGCACCGGTTGTGGGCAAACAGCTCGATTTTGACTATCTGGATAAGGCCAAAGCCGTCGATCATTTAAGTAAAACCAACGGATCCGGAATGCAGAAGGCTGCTTTTTTGGGTGAAATCGGCACGTTCAGTCATAAAGCCAGTACCCAGTATTTCGGGAATCAGGTGGCCGCCGTGCCCGCACCCTCGTTCAAATCGATTTTCGAGTCGGTGAAGAACGGGGATGTCGATTTCGGCGTGGTCCCCGTGGAGAACTCTCTTATGGGCAGCATACATGAAAACTACGATCTTCTGCTGGAATATGATTTAAGGATTGTCGGCGAAATCACGATCCGAATCATACACCACTTGGTGGGGCATGCGGAGGCAAAGATCGATACGATCCGTCGGGTCTTTTCACCGCCCGTAATCTTCCAGCAGTGCCGGCAGTTTCTCGATCAGCATGCAGACTGGGAATTGGTGCCGGTCAAGGACACCGCCGCAGCAGTCAAAGCCATCAGTAAAAAGGCAAATTCCGGCGATGTAGCCATTGCCGGCAAAGAGGCGGCTAAAATTCACGGTATGGCGGTCATCGAGGAGGGGATCGAGACCAATCCGCGGAACTACACCCGTTTTGTGGTGATCGGCAGTGACCCGTTCGAAAAAGGGCCCAAACGCAAATCGTCTCTCATCTTTTCAACGGGCAATCAGCCGGGCGCCCTTTACGAAGTTTTAAAAATATTTTCTGAAAACGGCATCAACCTGGTGAAGCTGGAATCACGGCCCATCCACGGGAAACCGTGGGAGTATATGTTTTATGTGGATCTTGAAGCGGACGTCGAATCGGAAGCATTCAAACCAATACTCGAAATGCTCAAAGCAAAAATAGACTATCTGAAGATTCTGGGGAGTTATTGAGGCCGTTCTTTCAAGAACGATTCGCCTTTGGGGGTTGCAGGGCGCTTCAATTCCAATTCCATGTTGACAATCTTCGGGTCGCCGGTTAAAATTTTCTTTCATGGTTGTTTCGAAAAATCATCAATGAAAGGAGAAGGCTATGAAACGAAAAGCGACTTACAAATTGCGTGTTACCCGGAGAGAGTCCCTTCATGTTCACGATGAGTACGACCACCAACTGATGCTGGTTGAAATGGAGGGCCGTCCCCTTCACTATGAAGTGGGCGTTGCCGGAGAATTTGTCTCCCGCCGTAGCGTAAACTTTCATGACCGCATTGCCGGCAGTGGCCATATGCAGGGCTATGCCGTCACCAACTTTCAGTATGGTTCGGTCTACAGCCGCTTTGAAGGTCATCGTGGGGGAGAAACCAAAGTCACCAAAGGTACCTGGGAAACCTATAAAGGAACGGGAAAGCTGGACGACATCAAAGGCAAGGGTGAGTTTAACGTGACGTCCGGAGATGTTCCGGGCGAATTCATTCTCGAAATGGAAGGCGATTACGAATTATAATCGAACCCGTTTCGGAATTGCCATATATTACCTGAATTTTGCACGAGCTGGAGGCTTTCATATGCAAGGCACTTAAGGGCGAAGCCATAGTTGAACTATTGCGAGCCCTTAATAACGCAGCAAATGAAAGCCTCCGGCTTGCCCTTTGGGTGAAAATTGATGAGAAAAAAGATCATCATCCGACCTGCCCGCTCGTGCCTCGCAGAGGCAGGCGGGTATGCCATTCGGGTAAAATGAACGGCAATCGGATCTTTTTTAAACCCTCTTCGATCAGAAAACCTAAAGATTCTCATTAATTTTCATGCAAGATTCAGCCAAACCAAAGCCGGACTAATCTCCGGCTTTTTTTATGGTCATGTGTTCACGGGCAAGTTCCGTATAATGTTGGGCTGTTTTTTTACGGTTCTCGACCGTCGATTCTGAAAGCTCTTTTTTCATTAAAGCCGGTACGCCGGCCACCAGATGAAAGGGCCCGACCACCTGCCCGTGCTTGACCACTGAAGCGGCTGCAACCACCGACCCGGTTTTGATCCATGCATGGCTGAGTACCACCGCATTGATGCCGATAAGACAATTGTCTTCCACAATGCACCCGTGAACAACGGCATTATGCCCCACCGTTACACCGTTGCCAATCACTGCGGGGGCGTCATAGTCCGTATGGATGGTGCAGTTGTCCTGGATATTGGTGCCTTCTCCGACGGTTATCGAGGCCATATCCCCCCTTAGAACAGTGCCGTACCATATATTGGCATTGTCTTTTATTTCGACCTTCCCGATAACCATGGCCGTGGGGGCAATAAAAACATTTTTCCCGATTTTCGGTATATGTCCTTTATATTCCAGTATCATAAATATACCCTAAATGATTACAGACAAAATGGGAGAATATTATATGTGTTGGGTCTTCTCCAATTTAGTTGGAGAAGAGGGTTCGAGGATTCCAGGGGCCAAGGGGTCGAGGGGCCCACGATGACGGAATCTTCGTTTCACTCCGACATGCGTTTGTTCTCCAACGATTTTATCAGCCCTTTGAGCATCCTTTCAACTTCCTCTGTATTATTCTCGAGAGCCTTTTTCTTTCAGATTTCTGTATCTTTAAGCTTTTCACTCGAATCCTTGGATCCTTGACCCCTGGAATCCTTTCAAAATCATCAACTTTTTTAGAGATGATTATATTTTAAAGCTTTCGGATATTCCGGCATACTCTTTTCGAAGCTTGGGCTTTTCTATCTTTCCGGTGGGGTTGCGGGGCACCTGGCCGAAAATGATCCTTCGGGGTCTTTTGTACCGGGGCAATTTCTTGCAAAAATCGTTGATGTCGTCCTTGGTGAGTGTCTGATCCGGTTTAACCTGGACCACGGCTGTGGCGATTTCACCCAGCCGGAGGCTGGGAAGACCGATGACCGCCACATCGTGAATTTTAGGATGACTTTGGAGAAAATCTTCGATTTCCACCGGATAAATATTTTCTCCGCCGGTGATGATCACATCTTTTTTCCGGTCCACCAGCCAGATGAAACCGTCTTCGTCCTGCCGGGCCACATCGCCGGTCAGAAGCCAGCCGTCGACCAGCGCTTCTCGGGTCGCATCCGGATTTCTATAATATCCTTTCATAACAGCGGGCCCCTTGACAATCAACTCGCCGGGTTGTCCCTGAACAACGGGATTCAAGCCATCGTCAACGATGTTGATCTCCCAGTCGAAACCCGGTTTTCCGATGGCGCCGACCTTGTGCATGTTCTCCATTCCCAGATGGACGCATCCGGGTCCGGTACACTCGGTCAGGCCGTAGTTGGTATCGTATTGGTGATGGGGAAAAATTCTTTTCCATTCCCTGATCAAACTGGGCGGCACCGGCTGGGCACCGATGTGCATCAGGCGCCACTGATCCAGTTGGTAGTCTTCGAGCTTGATTTCCCCGCTCTGAATGGCAAAAAGGATATCGAGCGCCCAGGGGACCAGAAGCCAGACCACCGTCACCTTTTCCTCGGAAACGGCTTCCAATATCCACTTGGGTTCAACCCCTTTAAGAATGACACCCCGGGCACCGACAATGAAATTGCCGAACCAGTGCATTTTTGCACCGGTGTGATACAGGGGCGGAATGCACAGGAAATTATCTCCGTGGGTCTGGTTGTGATGCCGATTTTCTACAAAACAGGCGAATTCAAGATTTCTGTGGGTCAACAGGGTTGCCTTGGGCATGCCGGTGGTGCCGGAAGTAAAGTAAAGGGCAGCTTCATCGGTAATTTTTATTTCGACGTTTGGGGCAATGGGGCGTTGAGCCCCAAGGATTTTTTGATAGGATTCCGCATAAACGGGCTTTTTTCCCTCCGGACCCACAAAGATATAGCTTCCTAAAAATCTGTCCAAGTCTTCCTTGATGGTGTCGATGCGCTCGATAAATTCTTCACCGAAGATCATGGCCTTGGGCTCGGCGATTTCAGCGCAGTGCCGGATGATTTCCGCCTCAAATCGAAAATTGAGCGGAACCGCCCAGGCGCCGGTTCGGAGTATCCCAAAATAGATGGGCAGCCATTCGATACAGTTGGTCATTAAATGGACCACCCGGTCACCCTTTGAAATCCCCCGGGATATCAGGGCCTGTGCAACCTGATTGGCCTGATCGTCAAAGTCTTTCCAGGTGATCTCCTGACGCCGGTTTTTAGCCGGTTCTCTTTCTATGAGTGCCGTTTCAAGGCCATACCTACGCGCATTTCGAGCCAGTATCTCCACAATCAGCATAAAGAATTCCTTTCGAGTAAAACTTTTTTTCAGAATCGATATCAAACTCGCATAAAATGGTCAAGGTGAACAAAATGATCTTGCGGTGAGGGTTTGAAACCCGTTTTGATTCATCTTCCGATTGCCACGGCGTTACGCCCGTGGCAATCGGAAGAATCGGCTCTAAGAATTTGCCGGCCGGCGGGGCATAACTTATTGACAAAATAATAATTTTTGTTCAAAATAAACCATGACCATCAGAACCCCCGAATGGGATGATCGGCGGGCAGGTCACAATTGGAATGATGGCGCGTGATTGAAGAGGATAACGGCGATATGGCAAGGTTGAAAATACTTGCACCCGGCAGTACGAAGCATGCCAAGACCCAGGCGCGGGGAAAGTTGTTTGAAGGCCTGGTGTCTGAGGTGCTGCACCACTATGGATATCGTGTCGACCGTCTCTTTCATGCAAACTACCCTGAAATGGAAATCGAGGTAGAGGGAACGCATCGGGCCACCGGCGCTCCATTTTATGCGGATTGCACGTTCGGTGAAACACCGGTGTCTGCTCCCGACCTTCAGGCATTTTACGGCAAGTACATGGCAAGATGGCATCAAGAAAAACGATGCCACGGACTTTTTATCGCACTGCCCGGCATCGACAGCGCTGCCGAAGAATTTTATCGAGATTATATAGCGAAAAATTCAGACGTTACCGTAGTTCTCTATGAAGAAAACGCAATTCTGAAAGCAGTTTCAGCGTCCCCGGAAATTTCCGGTCCGAACGCCCCCGCCAAACATATTCCCCGAAATATGGGAACTTCCGGCGATCCTTTTCTATATTACACGGACAAAGGCGTGTTCTGGGCCTGGATCACCCCATCTAAAGGCAAAGAAAATCCAAACCGGCTGGCGCTTTTGGACAAAACCGGTTCTCCGTTATCAGATCCGTCGGTCCTCGCTTATCT
Organism: Desulfobacterales bacterium; assembly: GCA_030145345.1. Taxonomy (GTDB): domain Bacteria; phylum Desulfobacterota; class Desulfobacteria; order Desulfobacterales; family UBA11574; genus JAAXQD01. The sequence continues at coordinate 17,004 of JAQYVT010000052.1, read as the reverse complement.
CACCAAGCTGTATCCGAAACTCGCCGATTTTGATCCGATTGTATGTGAAGAGACCGTTGTTCTGCAGCCCGGTCTGTTTCAAGATGCGGATGAAATTGTCGAGGTCCGGGGAGGACCGGAATGCTTTGCGTATCAATACCCTGCATCCCCCGGTGACTTTGTGGGAAGAAAGCCTTTGCTCAAAGCACTCGATGCCGTTGCAAGAAACGTAATCCATAAAGAAACATCCCATCGCGGCGTTCTTTTCGAGGGCCCTTCCGGTTGGGGGAAAAGTTCCTTGGTTCTCGCAAGTGTTGCCCGGCTGGAGAAAATGGCGCACTTTGCCGTTGCCATAGATTCCCGAACCGCCGCATCGTCCAATTTCATTCCGCGTTTAATACACGATATCATCGAGAAGTACGGAGATTTCGGGGGCATGCTCCCCCAAGGGGACCGATTCAAATCGATGCCCGGCGTTGACCCGGGGGTCGGGTCGATTCTTGAGATCGGGAAAGTTCTTGAATCCCATGGCAAACTGCTGTTCATTTTCTTGGATCAGTTTGACCCCCGTTTCTTTTTGCCGGAGGTGATTGAACCTATAAAAGAACTGTTTCTTAAAATATGCCGTGAACAGACGAATGTCGTTCTGGGGTTCTCGTGGAACACGGATCTTGTTTCAGCGGCCCATGGATTTTACAGTGAATTGGTTGATCTCGTTACGGATAACAGTCAAAAAATGATCCTGAACAGTTTCTCCGGCGCCGAAACCGATGGGCTGTTGAAAAAGCTGAGCGATGAATTGAATGAAACCTTAACCAGAGACCTCCGATGGTTCCTGATGGAATTTTCACAAGGATATCCCTGGCTGCTGAAAATGCTCTGCTTTCATGTTAAGGTGGCCCGGCAGTCCGGGATTCCACAGGAATATATTGCCGACAATCTTTTGAGTGTCCAAGAACTTTTCCAACATGACCTGGATAAGCTGTCGGATAAAGCGCGCGTTTCACTGATCCATATTGCCAGATTTGCGCCCATGCGTCCAACAGAATCGCCGGGAATACTCGACGCTCAAGTTGTACAAAATTTAATCGACCAGCGGTTGGTCTTGAAAATCGGCAATACCGTGGACGTCTGCGGAGGGGTCTTCCGAAATTACCTGAACAACGGCATGTTACCGTTTCATGACACCCCTATCCTCGGGGCCGGCGTCAGGGATGTTGTTAAAGCTGCGAAGATCCTACATGCAGCCGGCGGTTCTCTGGATATTTCCGAATTTAGAGCACGGGCCGGCCTGTCCGGGCCGCTGTTTTACCGGGTTGCAAAAGATATGGATCTGCTTGGACTTGTTAGATTCAGTAAGGGTACGGCAGCCCTGGAAGTCGAATTGCCTGCTGCGCACCCTGATATCGAGGCTTCGTTGAGAAAACATTTGAAAGACAGGCTTCGAGGCAACCGTTTGGTTCACGGTCTTTTAAAAATTTTGGAAGAAAAAAACACCCTGGCCATGGATGAAGTATCCACTCTGTTCGAGATTTCGGTGCCCTACAGATCCGTTTCCGGTAAAACCGGGTTGAAATATGCCCGTATTCTGGCGGAATGGATGGACACCGCCGATCTCGCGATTTGGGATCAAAAAAATCGAATGCTCGTTTTCTTTGATTCTACAACAGAAATCCGGGAGCGTCGCCTCCTGTTGCCCAAAAGACGTGGATCTAAAATCCCGCAGATCCAGTATTCCCCGGTTGAAAAGATGGCGGAAAGGCTTTTTCAGGCGCTTCACGGGGACGGCAGGGTGGATTGGACCGGGTTTGGCAAAAATACCATTTTTAGAGCTCTGGCAATGCTCGAAGACCTGGGTTTCATCGTTCGGCGGGCGCCCTTGATAAAAATGCTGCCCAAGGGGCAAGAATTCGTGCAGAATATAGACCGGCGCCCCGCTTTGTTTGCAGAAGGGGCCTTGCAGATGCCCTCGTTTTCAATTTTCATGGAAATACTTGAATCCCATCGGGTTAAGGGCAATACACTTTTGGGGCTCGGTGTTGAACTCCAAGACAAGCTCGGCACGAACTGGAAGGAGAGTACCGCCGAAAACATCGCTAAAATTATGCTCGATTGGGCGCGTCATGCCAAACTTGCGCCGGGGGTGTTTGCCCGGATTCGAAAGGGGCCCATAAAAGGCTGGAAAAAAAAGGATGACCGGCAGATAGCGCTGTTTTAAACGGGCGATCGGCCCTTTTATGTGCCCAACGGTACCATGGCGCATATTTTCTTTGATAGGAGTGACGAAATTTGCTTCTTTTCGACGGGACATATCGGTTGCAGCGACAGGAAGACGCCCCTTCAAAGCTGGGTGGTAAATGGGCTTGCGCATGGCGGTTGAGGGTCATCGATTTTTCGAAAAAATATCCGGACGTTCAGCATCTCAGACCATACGCCGTTGTGGCGACCCAGACCGGGGAAGGGTTATTTAAGACAACCTGCGCCGAAAGTCTGGGAAAAAGAATATGCAGGGACTTTAATCTGAAAATCGACGAAGTCCTCTGGATCGAGCATTATCCGGATGAGCCGGCCCTGTATGTCGCCGTATTTACCCCCAAGTCTTATTATGGATCTGAAATATTTTATACCGTCGATTGGCGGCCCATCATGCCCAATGAACTGGACACCATCCGGCCCTTACTGCCGGAAATCGAAGATTTCCAGTGCCCATAGCCCCCATTTTTCCTTGCCATTAGACACCGGATGGTGGATACTATGTACCCAGGAGCGCCTGTAAAAGCGTCCCGGTGTGTAAAAAGTATCCACGCGGATCCTTATCTCTGAATTAAAAACCTATGTTGATCGGTTCAGCGTTCAACGTTCCGGGTTGGGAAAACCTCAAACAGTTCGCATCCATGTGATGCCGCCTCCATGGTGGATTCAAAACCCTTCCACCCAATAGGGTGTGGCAGGTATTCCGAATTTTGATAAATGTTTTGACCAGTTTCAATCTGTTCCCTTGAACTTTGAACTCTGAACCTGGAACCGATCCGTCGAGGAAAAATCTTTTACCCAACAGGGGATGATCGGAAATATTAACAATGGCATCAGATTTGCATTAATTCTACCGTCATGCCGGATAACATTAAACATAACAGATTTTGGGCCGGTGTACCGCCGTGGATATTTATCGGCGCCGTGGTGGTTCTGTTTCCGATTTTTGCGTTTATCACCGTCCAGAACATCCACCGCCAGAATCAGAACAACACCCGTCTCTTGCTGGAAAAGGGGGCTGCCTTGATCCGGTCTTTCGAGGCAGGGACACGGACAGGACTGGGAATGAGCCGGAGCGAATTCCAGCTCCAGAGACTCCTCGCCGAGACGGCCCAGCAGCCCGATATTCTATATCTCTTGGTCACCGATGTCGACGGCATGATCCTTGCCCATGACAATCCCAAGCATATCGGAAAATACCACGGCAAGGGGCTGGACCTTAAAAGGATTTCGAATCTTCAAACGGTTCAGCGGCGCATCGTCTCCACCCCTGGCGGAAAGAAAATCTTCGAAGTGTTCAGTAGATTCTTGCCCCAGGAAAGAAGCTTGAGCATTGGGCACGGGCGCATGATGATGCATCTGTGGTTTCAACGGGGTTTGGATGAAAGAATGGGCGTTCCGCCGTCCACGCCGGTCATCTTTGTGGGGCTCGACATGACGTCCATCGAAGAGGCCATCCGGACCGATACCCGGCATGCCGTTATCATGGGCATTATCCTCCTTTTGGTTGGATTTGCCGGCATCATTCTGTTATTTTTGGCCCAGAGTTACCGCGCGACACGGATGTCCCTTTCGAGAATAAAAGCCTTCTCCGACAATCTGGTTGAGCATATGCCCATCGGTCTGGTCGCCACCGACGACCGCCAAAGGATTACCTCCCTAAACCATGTGGCCGGAACGATTTTGGGCCTTTCCGCCGAAACGGTCATGGGGGAAAATGCAGCGGACGTGCTGCCTGAGGATTTATGGCAGATGCTCAAAGACCTCGATATGGAAAAAGGGGTTGTTGAAAAGGAGATAGATTGTACCGTCGGAGAAGCGGGGAGTATCCCCCTTGAAATCAGCGCGACATCACTGAGCGATGAAAACGGAACGTTTCTCGGGTATGTGCTGTTGTTCAAGGATCTCAGTGAAGTCTGTTCTTTGAGAAAAGAGATTGCACGGAGCCAGCGTCTTGCATCTGTGGGTAGACTTGCCGCCGGTGTTTCTCATGAGATACGCAACCCCTTGAGTTCCATCAAAGGTTTTGCCACATATTTCAAGGAAAGATACCATGACGTGCCGGAAAACCAACAGATCTCCAACCTCATGATTCAGGAAGTCGACCGGTTGAACCGGGTTGTGGGCCAGCTTCATGAGTTTGCCCGGCCCATAAAAATATCGAGAAAATCGATTCCCGTCGAAGCCTTTTTAAAGGACTCTCTCAAACTCATTGAACGGCAGGCATCGGAAGCGAACATCGACATTAAAACCCGTTTTGATCCTGAAATAGACACGGCGTTTTTCGATCCGGACAGGATCAACCAGGTCCTTCTGAATCTGTATCTGAACGCCATCGAATCGATGGACACTGAAGGAAGCATGACCGTAACGCTGGAAAAAAATGTGAAAAAGGATGGTATTGGGATCCGGGTCTCGGATACCGGAACCGGCATCAACGAAAACGATCTTGCACATATTTTCGATCCCTACTTTACCACCAAAGCATCCGGCACCGGTTTGGGATTGGCCATCGTTCACAATATCGTAGAGGCTCACGGCGGGGAAATAAAGGTGGAGAGCCGATTGGGGCAGGGGACCACCGTTGGCATCTTATTGCCCAACTGATGGCTTATAATCAAAATCCGAACACAGATAACAGGTTTGCAGCATTTAGGTTTTACCCACTCAACAGATGATGAACTCGTAAAAAGTCTGATTTTGCTCGATGTCGCTCACAAAAGACTTTTTACGAAGCCGTCAAGAGATGCGCCATGAAACATAGAAAAACCCTATTGATCGTTGATGACGACAGCACCCATCGCACCATGTTGCGCACCCTTATCGGGGGATGGGGATATGATGTTGTGGAGGCGGATGACGGTTCAACCGCCATCGAAGCGGTTCAGAAACGTCCTTTTGATCTGGTCCTGATGGATGTCAGAATGCTGAAGGTCAGCGGCCTTGAAGCCCTCGAAGAGATAAAAGCCTTCAACCCGGCCATACCGGTCACCATCATGACGGCGTATTCATCGGTTGAAACGGCTGTGGAAGCTCTGAAAAAAGGCGCTTACGATTATCTCACAAAACCCCTCGATTTCGACAAACTTCGGCTGACCATAGAACGGGCCATGGAGCATACCCGGCTAAGAGAGGAAAACCGCATTCTCAAGGAAAACCTCGGGAAGCATTTTGACATGCAGAATATTGTGGGACGCAGCCCTGCCATGGTTCGCCTTATGGAAACAGTGGCCCATGTGGCCCGGTCCGAAGCCACGGTAATGATCACCGGAGCGTCCGGTACGGGCAAGGAATTGATTGCAGGGATGATCCATTTCAACAGCCCGAGAAAAGAGGGGCCCTTTGTTAAGATCAATTGTGCCGCCATTACGGAAACGCTCTTGGAATCAGAGCTTTTCGGGCATGAAAAAGGTGCCTTCACCGGTGCAGACCGGAGAAAAGAAGGACGTTTTATTCAGGCACACCAAGGGAGCCTGTTTCTTGACGAGGTGAGTGAAATGTCGCTGACCATGCAGGTCAATCTGTTGCGCGTACTGCAGGAGAGAGAATTGACCCGTGTGGGCGGCGAAGACGTCATCAAGGTGGATGTCAGGGTCATTGCCGCCACCAACAGAGACCTCGTCGATCTGAAACGTAAAGGGCTGTTCCGTGAGGACCTGTACTATCGGTTGAACGTTGTCAGTCTCGAAATTCCGCTCTTGAGTGAGCGGAGAGACGATATTCCGCTGCTTGCCCAGTATTTTCTCGAGATGTTTTCCGCAAAGAACAGTAAAGAGATAAAGGGATTTACCCCCAGGGCCATGGATCGACTGATACGGCATGACTGGCCCGGCAATGTTCGTGAACTCATGAATGCGGTTGAAAGGGGTGTTGTGCTGACCCGAACGGACTATCTCGATGTGCAGGATTTTGCCCTCGTGCAGAATGCTTCCCAGTCCCCCGCTGAAGCCGTGCCCGTTTTTGAGGCAAAAGACGACAGCCTGTCTCTGGAGGCGGTTGAAAAGGCCGCTGTTCTCCGTATGCTGGAATCCACCGACGGCAACAAGAGCGAATCGGCAAGGCGCCTTGGCATTACCCGGAAAACCCTGCATAAGAAGCTCAAAAAGTACGGGGTCATGGATTGATCCCGACGCTGCATAAACGTACGCATAAACAACAGGCCTGGCTTTGGTCTATTGCTTTTAACTATTTATTTTAGTACTTCATCTTGTTTGCCCTGTGTTTGCGATCGATTAAGGTTGACAGCTTCGTAAAAATCAGACTTTTTACGAGTTCATCGAGGTTACCCCGTGACCGGAATGTCCGGGATAGGAGATAAATCCATGAAGTTCAAACTCACCGCATGGCTGGTGTTTGCTTTTTTATTTTTGTGTGGTTCGGCGGAATTGTGCCGGAATGTATCGGCCCAACCCCCATCGCCGGTGGAGGATTCCCGGTTATCCCTCGCCGATATTATAAAAAAAATTGAAAAACGGTATGCGGTTCCGGGATTTTCAGCCCAATTTTCCCAAACCTCAACCATAAAAGCCATGGAAATAACGGACAGCGCATCCGGAAAAGCTTTTTTCAAACGTCCCGGGAAAATGCGATGGGAATATGAAACGCCTGACCGCCAAATTATTATGACCGACAACAAAACGCTTTGGATATTCAGACCTGAAGACAATCAGGTAATGATCGGAAAAGCACCTTCTTTTTTCGAAGGCGGCAAAGGGTTCAGTTTTCTTTCCGATATGAAACTGATCCAACAGAAATTCAGTATTGCTCTTGAAAAAAAGACTCAAGATGACTACTATGAACTGAAGCTTTTACCCAGGGAAAAAGCATTCGATGTGTCGGTAATCTATCTGTCCGTTTCAACCAGAACCTTCGATGTTGTCAGGATTGTTACCGAAAATTCATATGGCGATGAAACCCGGATCGTCTTTAACGATATTCAGTTTAGAAAGAAGATCGACGATTCCATGTTCAGTTTTAAATTACCCCAAGGGATAGAGGTGTTGAATCTTGACGAAAAAGGAACTGTAGAATGAAGGAAAAGATTAGAAGTTTGTTGAAAAAAAGAAAAGCAATTATGCTTTCACATAACTACCAGCCCCCCGAAATTCAGGATTTTGCAGATCTTTGCGGCGATTCACTGGAGCTGAGCATCAAGGCCGCCCAAACCGATGCCGAAGTCATCGTTTTTTGCGGGGTGCATTTTATGGCGGAAACCGCGTCTATTCTGTCTCCGGACAAAACCGTCCTTCTTCCCCGTGAAGATGCCGGATGTCCAATGGCCGATATGATAGAACCGGTGGGGCTGAAAGCCATGCTGGACAAGCTCCCTCCCATGCCGGTGGTCACCTATGTCAACTCCACCGCAGCGGTGAAAGCCCTTTCCACCATTTGCTGCACCTCGGCCAATGTCGTTGATGTTGTAAACAGTCTGGATGCCGATGAGATACTCATGACGCCGGATCGGAATCTCGCCCTGTACGCCGCTTCGCAGACAAAAAAGAAGATACACACCTGGGACGGATATTGTCCGATCCATGATCGCCTCAAACCCGAAGATGTGAACCATGCCCGGCGGACCTATCCGGATGCTGTTTTTATGGCCCATCCGGAATGCCGGCCGGAAGTTCTCGAATTGGCAGATGTTATCCGCAGCACTTCGGGTATGATCCGATATGCCAAAGAATCGAAAACGTCCGCCTTTATCGTCGGTACGGAGGTCGGGCTCCTTTACCCCTTGAAAAAAGCCAATCCTGACAAGCAGTTTTACCCGGCTGCCGGCAAGATGCTGTGTAAAAACATGAAAAAGATCTCCCTTGAAGATGTTGCCAGGAGTCTCGAATTAATGGAAGGAGAGGTCAAGGTTCCTGAAAATATTCGACAACCGGCTTTTGAAACGGTTCAAAAAATGATCGATCTGTCCCTGTCGAAGTAGATATGTACGGCTTGAACCCAGCCGTACGATTCGTTCATTTGTATGACGTCAGGGATGCAAGCTACCGCAAATTCCTAACCCGGACCCGCCTGAACCAAGGAATGTTTGCCACCAAGGCACAAAGACACGAAGAATTTCATTTGGTTGTTAAAAACTCGGTCCTCCCCCGCGATGCGGGATCTTCGAAGGGCCATGCCTGCAAAAGGAGTAAGTTTGAAAGTGACTGAAGTTTGAAGTGAACAAGCCCGCCACAGAGCATCGGCGGACAAGCGTGAGCTAAAGCCCGCCCTGGTGCGTATCGCTCATATCTTGATCTGACCTATGAACCATTACAAACGTAACTTTCTGAGTACAAAGTATTGGTGATCGGTCTGGGCCAGGGTTGAGGAACGGGCTTTCAGCGCGATCCATTATGTTTAAGATCGATAGATTACCTTAATTTTAGGCACGTTAAACTTTTGCATACATCGTATGACCCAAAATTATAAATACATGACCGTATTTTAAGAATACATGTATTTGGTGTCTTGGTGCCTTTGTGGCAAGAAGAAAAAAGTTTTGCCACAAAAAACACAAAAAAATTCCAAGTGACCAATAACGCAGCAAATGGACGAATCAGACCACCAGGTCTTCGGGAATGTCCGCGTTGGTGTAAACCTTTTGGACGTCGTCACAATCTTCGAGGGTTTCCATCAATTTGACCATCTGCTCGGCTTCGTTTCCCTTGAGGTCCACGGTTGACTGGGGAAGCATGGTGATTTCCGCGACGATGTAAGGAATCGATTGGTCTTCTACGGCGGTTTTTACCTGCTCAAAATCCTGTGGATCGGTGATGACTTCGAAGGTACTCTCATCTTCTCTGACATCTTCGGCGCCGGAATCGATGGCGGTTTCCATCAACAGCTCCTCGTCAACGGCATTGTGTTCCACAACAATATACCCCTTTGTTTCGAACATCCAGGCAACGCATCCATTGGACCCGAGGTTCCCGCCGGCCTTGGTTAAAATATGACGGATATCGGCCACGGCCCGGTTCTTGTTGTCCGTCAGCGACTCGATGTAAATGGCCGCACCGCCGGGGCCGTACCCTTCGTAAACGCTTTCTTCATAATTGACCCCTTCGAGTTCACCGGTCCCTTTTTTAATGGCCCGTTCAATGTTGTCTTTGGGCATGTTTTCGTTTTTTCCAGCCTGGATGGCCGTCCGAAGCCTGGGGTTTGAAGCGGGGTCCCCGCCGCCCATGCGTGCCGCCACCGTAATTTCTTTGATGAGTTTGCTGAAAATTTTACCCCGTTTGGCGTCTGTAGCCCCTTTTTTGTGCTTTATGGAAGACCACTTGCTGTGTCCTGACATATCTTCCTCCTATTTTTTCCCGAATCCGATAATATAAATTTCCTTGCTGACCTTTCGGGTGCTTTGCGGTTTAAAAATCTTGTGTCTGTTAAAAACAGCTTTGACCGAATCTGAAAATTGCTTGAAATCTTCTCCCTGAAATATCTTGCAGACAAACGATCCACCGGTTTTCAGGGTGGATTGAGCAACGGTGAGTGCCATTTGGCACAGGTTAAACGACCGGGTGCTGTCCACGAGACGGTTGCCGGTGGTGGACGGGGCCATGTCGCTCATAACGACATCAACGTCTTGACCCAGGGACCTGAAAAAGGCATCGTCCATGGAGAGAATGTCGCCGGTATACATTTTTACATGGGACGGGACACGGATCTTAACCGGCACAAGATCGATCCCGATCACGTGTCCCGTGTTTCCGGTCAAATCGGCCGCATAAAGCAGCCATGACCCCGGGGCGCAGCCCAGGTCCAGAATTTTATTTCCCTTTTTTATCAGCCCATATTTTTTCTGTATTTCCTTGAGTTTATATACAGATCTGGCCGGGAATCGCTCCTTTTTTGCCCGTTGGGAATAGTGATCCTGCCACCGGTTATGTTTTGCGCCAGATCGTTTCATATTAAAATTTGGTGCATATTCGGTTAAATTCGATGACGTCTGATGCAACATTCCACTGCCGGATTCCGGCGTTCCGGAGAGCGCATCGGCATTGGAATACTTCAGTTTAAATTCGGGTTAGAACAGATTTTCGATGGCTTCCGATACGGTTTTTACGCCGATGAGTTCTATCCCTTTTATTTTCGTCATTCGTTTCAGATTGCTTTGGGGCACGAGACACCTACTAAACCCCATTTTTTTTGCTTCGGCAACCCTAATTTCGACATGGCCGATGCCTCTGATTTCCCCGGTCAGACCGACTTCGCCAAATATCAGGGTGGCTTTATGGATGGGCCGGTCCAAAAAGCTCGAGGCAATGGCAGATACAATCCCCATGTCAACGGCAGGTTCATCGATTTTGATGCCGCCGGCCACATTGATAAAGATATCGTGTCCCATTAGATGCAGCCCCAATTTTTTTTCCATCACCGCCACCAGCAAAGCGACCCGGTTTTGATCGATGCCCAGGATGGTTCTCCGAGGGTTGCCGAAACTGGTACTGCTTGCAAGGGCCTGCAGTTCAACGAGAATCGGCCTTGTTCCCTCCATGCTGGCCGTCACCACCGATCCGGGGGCGTTTTCAGGGCGTTCGGAAAGAAATACCGCCGAAGGGTTGGCCACTTCATTCAGGCCGGTTTCATTCATTTCAAACACGCCGATTTCATTGGTCGACCCGAATCGATTCTTTACCGCCCTCAGAATTCTGAATACGTGGTTCCGGTCACCTTCAAAGTAAAGAACCGTATCGACCATATGCTCCAGAAGCCGCGGTCCGGCAATGGCGCCGTCCTTGGTGACGTGTCCCACCAGGAATATGGGCGTTCCGGTCTTTTTGGCCATGAGCATCAGCTGCATGGCGGATTCCCGTACCTGGGTAACACTCCCGGGAGCGGAGGTCAGTTCCGGGCTGTACATGGTCTGGATGGAATCGATCACCATCACGTCCGGTCGAGCCGATTCCGCCATCAGGAGGATCGATTCCATGTCGTTTTCTGAAACCACCATCAAATCGGAGGATACTGCGGACAGCCTTTGGCTGCGCATTCTCATCTGGCGGACCGATTCTTCACCGGAAACATACAATACTTTACGGCCGTTTCCCGCAAGACCGTGCAGTGCCTGAAGCATGAGGGTAGACTTGCCGATTCCCGGATCTCCGCCGATGAGGATAAGGGTTCCGGAAACCAGGCCGCCGCCCAAGACCCGGTCGAATTCTCTGATTCCGGTTAAAAGGCGATCTTCCGGCTCCAGCTCAACAGCGTCGATGGGGATCGGTTTCGGCGGTGAAGCGGATAAAATTCGCCGTCCCTGTTGACCGGGTTTTCCGGACTGGATTTCTTCCACAAACGACTGCCATTCCCCGCAATCCGGACATTTGCCCATCCATTTGGGCGTTTGATATCCGCAGGCCTGACATGAAAATACTGTTTTTGACGTTTTTTTCACTGTCCTGATCTAACTTGCCTGAATTGTTTAGTGGTTCAACACCTGGTGCACCCTTGGCGCGTTTTATAAAATCGTCTAAACGGTTTCTAGTCATTGACAATGGAATTCATACCATGTCATTTAAATCGGATCAACCCGTGTCCTGTTTAACCGGTCCCATAACCTTATGATCGATTACCACTTACATACCCTGTTTTGCAACCATGCTTCGGGCAGTATGGAGCAATATGTCCGAAGTGCCGCCGAGTTGGGGCTCGAGGAGATCTGTTTTCTGGATCACCTGACCGTCCAGGCGGCGGAAAAAGGGCTTTCCATGACGTTGAAAGAAATTCCTTACTATTTTCAGGCCGTCCGGGTTTTAAAGCAGAAATATAGACATACACTCCGCATAAAGGTCGGTCTTGAAATCGATTTTAACCCGGATCATACCGGCCTTTTCCAGGAAGTTGCCGGGACCTATGCATTTGATGTTATTGCAACCGGGCTGCATTTTCCGGGGGGAATGGACGTGGTGAGCCACCGTTCGGCATGGGGTTTTGGAGAAAAAGATACCGATGACGTCTACGGCCTCTATTTCGAAGCCCTTGAAAAGATGCTGGATCATACCTATTTCGATGTGATATGTCATATCGATCTCGTGAAAAAATTCGGTCGAAAACCTTCGAGGTCCTTTGATGGGACGGTGGATGAAATACTGTCAAAAATAAAAGAAAAAAATCTGACCGTGGAGGTCAATACCAGCGGATATAACCATCCGGTCGGGAAAGCTTACCCCTCCCCGGATATTTTAAGGAAATGCCATGAAAAAGGGATCCGCATTACCCTGGGTTCAGATGCCCACAAACCCGGGGATGTCGGACAACACTACCAACGGGCGTTGCCCATGATCCTGTCCGCCGGGTACCGGCACCTGGCAACGTTTACAAAACGGAAGCGTAGTGAGATCCCCATAAAGAAAAGAGAAAACATTGGAAGTTCTCAATAACTTCGGGTAATCCACCTGGATTCCCGCTTGCGCGGGAATGACGAATGTACCAGATTTCCCGTCATACCCGCGTAGGCGGGTATCCAATAATGCAATAAATGATCCGGAGCCCCGAACTTATTGAGAAGTTACAGAACACTCATTACTCGAACGAAGTGACGGATTCAAATGCTTCTAAATAAAATGACATGGGGCAAATACATCGCCTTTTTATTCAGTTTTTTGATACTGAATTCCATGGTTTTGCCGCAAAATGCGCTGGGCGTGGAAGAAAAACACATCATTTTTGAATCCCTCCAAAACAGGCTGATAAGCGACGGATTCGATCCCGCCAGGATCACCGAATTGTACAAAAGGCCCGAGGTCTATTTTGAGGCCAAAGGGGTTTCCCGTTTTTTGGTCCATCGGGAGTCCCGGCTGAATTATGATCAGTTTGCCGGTAAAAAATCCATCGCCCATGCATTGAAATATATGAAAACCCACAGGGCGGCGCTGGAAAGGACCGAAAAGGAATACGGTGTCGACAAAGAAATTATAACGGCCATCCTGTTGGTGGAAACCCGTTTGGGGACCTTTCTCGGCGGGCCGTCCATATTGAATACCCTCTCCACCATAGCGGCCCTGGCAGACCCTGATGTGCAGGATATGTTTTGGAAGAACGCCTCGAAATCAAAAGAGCTTACCCGGAAAAAGTTGGAAACGTGGGTGGCAAGAAAATCGACCTGGGCCTACAATGAGCTCAAGGCCTTTTTGAAATATACCGCCCAGGTGAATATGGATCCCACGGACGTTTTGGGATCTTATTCAGGTGCCATGGGCATTGCCCAGTTTATGCCGAGCAACGTTATTATTTTTGCCAGAGACGGTGACGGTGACGGCCGAATCGATGTTTTTAACCATGCAGATGCCATAACCAGTATCGCCAGTTATCTTAAACATTATGGATGGCATCCGGGAATAGACCGGAAAAAGGCTTACAAGGTCATTTATCATTACAACCACAGCCGTCAGTATGTTAAGACCATATTAAAGGTTTCGGACCTGTTGAAACCCAAAATCTGAATTAAGATGAAGCCCTAATTGAAAGTTAACAAAATGCTTATAATTTTTCTCCCAGTTTGTTTACGATCAATTAGGGTGAAAGGATAAAGATGGACATCGCAACGGTAATGGTGTGGATTAAAATAAGTATCGTTTTCTATCTGCTCACGATGCTGGCAATCATCGATATTGTGCGAAAGGATTTCGGTACCATCGGGAAGAAAGCGCTTTGGGGAATCATCGCCATGATTCCGTTTGTCGGATGGATAATCTATCTGATATTCGGGTTCAGAAAGGGGAAGAAGCCGGGAAGCGATGGGGAATCAGCAAATAATGTTTGACAAATTAAACTTCATCCTTTAAATTTTTATTCTTTTTGGTCCCATCGTCTAGCGGTTAGGACGCCGGCCTCTCACGCCGGTAACCGGGGTTCGATTCCCCGTGGGATCACCATAAATTATGTCAGGGAGCTGCATTAGATTGCAGTTCCCTTTTTATTTTCTACTTTTTCAATACCCAGCGCTATCCCCAACAAGATCGATGAAAATCAGGGGAAAATTAAATTTCATACCAAGCATATCCCAATTCGAGTCTTTGGGGCAGATCAACTCACGGGCGCCTGACATCGCCGTTGATATAAATGGTTACTCTCTCTTCTATGAATTTTTTCATTCCCGGCTGGGAAACCCGATCCGTTTTTCTCAATTCGATACGCTCTACGCTGTAGTTCTCTTCAAGATGCTTGGAAAGGGATTTTAAAATTTCCCGTTGGGCATTTGTCGTATTTGGATATGCGATATCTCTTCGAACAATCACATTTTCTTCAATCTCACACTTGATTTCGGTGTTATCGGAGGATGTTCCCTTCACCGCAAATCTGTTGTCTGCGTGTTCTTGTAAAACCGGCTCAAAATACTCACAATAGCTGCCACTGGTTAGCGATACCGTGTCCATATAACGCACACCGTATTTTTTATTTTCAAAAGTGAAAATTTTGCATTTCGGCGCTTTATTTGAATCACGAATGATTCGAGAACAAGATTCACAGGTTTCATCCCTTAACTTTTCCGAAGAGAATCCACCCAGCTTCTTTTTGTCCTTCCGGGTTGTTAAAAATATGTTCGAAATGTCATCGAGTCCGCGACCCAGGCTTTTTTTTTCCATTTAGAATGCACCCCTTGCCGCCCCTTTTTTGCTGAGGTCGTTATGGTTGATCTTCCTAGTTGTCCTCATCGTTATTAAAAGAATCGGCGGACTTGGTAGCAATGACTTCGACCATTTTTGAATAATTGGATTGAAGCGGATAAGAAGAAGGTTCCTCCATCTCAGAAATTGGCTGTTCAATCCCAGGTGATTTCATATATTCTTCTGTCTTCTGTAAGATATCTTGCGCCACATTCAAGGTGTTGAGGTTCTGGTGCATCCCGACTGTCTCTAAGTTAACGATCTCCTCAGCCAAGTTTTCGTAATCCTCGTGACCAATGGCATTTTTATCATAGTCTCCAACGGGCAAGCCACAATCTGCCGTTTCCCTGAGGCGAATATTGTAACGAATTACCGTGTCAAAAACATTGTCCCCAAATTCCGCTTTAACCTTTTCTAACACAACCCTGGAGTAGCGTGTCCTGCGATCATACATCGTGATAAGCGCACGAGATTTAACATCATGGCCAACTTTGTCTTTAAGCAGGGTGATGATCTCTATCAGTTTGGCAACACCTCGAAGAGAAAAGAGACTCATATCGATTGGAATAATCACCTCATCGCAGGCACGAAGGGCATTAAAACACAGGTGTCCAATGCTTGGGGGACAATCAATTACAACGTAGTCATAATCATATTCTTCTTTGAGTTGTTGAATAGCCTCAAAGAGCCTATTTTCTCTACCCTCCATTCCTGAAAGTTCTTGTTCTACTGCAGTGAGGATGAGGCTCGAGGGGGCAAGGTCAAAGTTGTCTTTAATAGGTATCAAAATATCCCCAATCCCTGAGACCCCATTTTTCTTTGGCGTTATAACATCATAGATGCTTTTCTCAAGATCGGAAGGCTTTATGTTCAGACCGATGGTTGCGTGGGCCTGAGGATCAAAATCAATGAGCAATACCCGCTTCCCTTTTATGGATAAAGAAGATGAAAGGTTAATGGCGGTTGTTGTCTTACCACATCCTCCTTTTTGATTCGCGCTGGCAATAATTCTCATAAATCTCCTCCTATGTTGTATTTGTGAATAGCGGATACACTCTATTTCAAATAAAAATACTTTTCAAGGGAAAATACGACATATAGTATAATTATTATGATCACACACCAGCTATTGTATGTTGTGGCTTTTCGGAATGGGTGAGATTATTACCTCTGTTGTTTTCGTGAGTTGGGCCCTCTCAGGCCTAACCGGCCAATAGCTGCAGAATGGTTTGTCACAACCGCGGGTAGGGTGTCGTATAAAATCAAAAAGGCAAACCCTGTAACATAGATTTCCCCTTATTGAAAAACCATATCCCAAGTTTTTTAGGCCGCTGATAATTTCAGGCTCATATCAGATATTCAAGGTGTTTGGCGCCAGTTTTTTAAAGATCTTTGAGTTGTTTGAATCCGGGGGAATTGAATTAGAGTTTGAGAAGGATATTTCAGATTATATCAGAACGAGACCCAGACACCCAATGTCTTTGGAACAAATGTTAGGATCAGGTATCTCGCCAATTTAGCCGACAAACAATTTAGCAGGCATGTGATATCTGTAAAGATTTTAGGATTGAAATTGGGTTTGAAAATATCACAACAATTTGATACATATAAAAAAATGTTTTCATGCCAAGGTAATTCCTGTTGCTTTGGCCGATTGATATTCGCAACGCCCAATATAAATATGGGTAGGTTATGGTCGCAATCACATCTGCTTAAAAGGAAATCATACCAATGAAATTCAAACTTACCTATATTATTTTTGCAAGTTTTATCTTATCCGGGCTCTTTTTTTGGAATTTAGCACAGTCTGATACCACCAAAGCATCGAAAAGCAAACCCGAGTATTACTTTAAAATGAAATCCGTAGAAAAAGGGCGCGTTCTGGTAAAAAAATTAGGATGCAACGATTGTCATACCAACGGATATTTGCAATCCAAAGGGAATATTCCCGAGAACAAATGGTTGACGGGTGATACCATCGGATGGCGCGGAGCGCTGGGGACCTCCTATGGATCAAATCTTCGCCTTTTAATCGACGCTTTTACTGAAGCGGCCTGGATAGAAATGGCAAAGACATTAACAAGCAAGCCTCCGATGCCGCACCCCATCCTTAATGCAATGAACCATGAGGATCTTACAGCCATTTATTGGTTTATTCGATACCTGGGTCCCAGTGGAA
>JAQYVT010000164.1 GCA_030145345.1 Desulfobacterales bacterium | reverse complement strand
ATCAAGGCCGCCCCAGAGAAATAGGCTTCGCATTTCACGGGGCAGGCACAAGGGTTTTCGGTGAGGCATACTCCCTGTATGCCGCAGCCGGAAACCCGCGGAGAACGCAGATCCGGGCAAAAAGGGCCATTTATGGATGGAAACTAGGTTAGATTTTCTATGTACTCTATAAGCAGCGGGTGGGTACACACTTCAAAGTACGGTGTATCCGTCTGCCGGACCCTGCTGAAATCATTCGGCGCAACAACAGGGATTCGGCCTTCCCGTATCACCAATCTCTGATATTTTCCGGTTGCCGTTGGGTATTTTCCGGTATGAACCGTTATTTTTCCTTCCCGGAGCTCGGGAAGATCACACACCAGCGATTCCAGATGGATCTCTTGGGACAGTTTGTCAAAACCATCGGCATCCAATTCAATGCCGTTGACATTGTAACGCAGCAAAACATCGTCTTTCACCGCTGGATCTGCGACCGATGCACTTTCAAAAACGTAAAGATTAAAGGGTCTTTTTTTATTTGACAGGGTTTTGTGCAAGGGTTTTGAACACCTCGACATCCGATCTGCTGAATTGATGGCCGGCGAAATCATGATTCGGCTGCTTTCGTCAAATAGAAACGTGGGCGGGCTGTCATTATAACTGATGCCAATGCCCAATTCCAGTACCGGCAGTTTATGTTTTCGACCGAGCATATTGTACTTTCGGACAATATCGAGCATGTGAACGGCCAATCCACAGGCACGGGAAACACTGTACTCCCCTTGGGGCGCATCTTCATGCTCGAATATTGAAAGAATCACCGCATCCCCCTCGATAAACACTTTTTCGGCCGCATATTCAAACAAGATGCTGGTGATGGGAACAAAAAAATTGAGGCTGAAAAACGATGCCGGATTGAGGCCTTTTTCCTTCAATTTAAGGATGATTTCCGAAGAATCCCGCACATCCGCCTTGATGATGACGTGGTTGATGAGCGGCTTGACCGCCGGCGCTTGTTCATCGGGAAGCAAAAACTCGTAGAGGATACGATTCTCACGAGACAGGTCGATCATCTTTTTTTCCGACAGCAGGTGTATTCGGTCCAAAGCTTCTCTGAGCATCAAAAAATTCTGAAAATCCCTGTGATAGCGGACAAAATCATTCAAAAACTGTATTAAATATTTTTTCTTCTCCTGCTTTGAAATTGTTTTCAACTGCCTGATTTTTTGCTTCAACGGTGAAAGGGAATGCGATTTCCCGTAAAACCTTTTCAAACGATTCAACTGGTCGACAATGCCTTTCCTTTGTTTGGGATGGGTGAGATACTGTAATACCTGCTGAGGTGCCAAAGGCGGACAGTAGTCGAGATACACCGATTTCATTTTATAAGACGCCGAAATTCTTTGAATAAAGCCTGCTTTGTTAAATTTTTTGTAAATGAAATTTAACCGCCGATCCTGATGTTTGGCCCTTTTTTTGAGATCCTCGATATTTTTGGGGGTCTCTTCTTGTTCTTTGAGGATTTTATAGCGCGCCCTGGATTTAAAACCGTCAAACAGCGTATCGACGTTGTCCACATGTTTCAACCATATATCCAATTCCGCGTACCGGGACTCGGAATCCGGTTTTCCGGCACGGCCAATTGCCGGGTCGACACCGGTCGCTTTCGGGTCCGGCCGATCCGTTGCCGGCGGTGTGGCCAAGAACATTTTTAATAGGATCTTTCTGAAAAGACTTCGAATCAGTATCAAAAAGTTTTGATAACTATCCGGATCTTCTGAGCGATGTGCCAGCAGAACATATTCATCGATCATAAAATAGTCGTCAAAGGGATTCTCCACATGGAGAATCGGATTGGCAAAGACATCGTCGGGAAGATTCACCTCCGCACCCAAAACAGACCCGCGCATTTCCTTGAGATCGTCACGCTGGACTTCCATAAAATACCGGAACAGCTCCTCTCCAACGGTCCGCAACAGCGATTCTTTATTCTGCTGGATATCGGAAACCTTCTCTTTTATTTGGATATATCGATTCAAGCCCTCACGGCTGGATGTTTCATGTTTCCCGGCAGACTGGTTGAGATCTTCTATGATTGTTTTGTGCTGGCGCTGAATCTCTTGGCTGAGCTTTTTAATCACGGCCATCTGGGCCAGCAAATCGATTTGAATTTCAGACGCTGACTTTGCGTTATTGAGGGCAGCCTGCAATACATCGCGACAAAGTCTTTTGAATTCATCCAGTTCGATATTGAGGCTTCGGGGCTTATCGAGGTTTAAATATTTTTTAATTTTGGCATGTTTCTGAAAAACTAGGCGCACCACTTTTCGGATGGACGCACAAAAGGCAGGACTGAGATACACATCGTATCGGAAATTATCGACACCCGGAACCAATCTGTCCAATTGAATCTCAACGGAATAGGTTTCAATGGCCTGTTCGGTCAGATCGGGTCGTAATTTAAAGGCATTAAACATGATCAAAAAACATGCGTATCAGCCGTTTCGGTGAACGCTCTCGATGGAAAACACAAAGACAACACGGGATTCCCATGGTGCGAATCGCACGTTGCCCCACGGTTTGGGGTTATAAAAGAATTTTACCGACAACAATCTCCATAGAATCATCCCATTAATATCACTAAATTTGAAATTCCTCAAGTTATTGCCGGTGAAAAACCGGTCAAATTTCATTGGATGATCGTTGCAATCCATTATTCCCTTTACATAACGTTTCAGGAGTACAAAGATAAAATGAAGCAATATCCGGATCGAGTGGACGCCGTGGCCTCACCCGGGGCGTTTACATCCAAGGATGCATCCGGCAATACCGTTCTGTTTCAGTGGATGTTGAGATGGTGTTTTACAAGGAAAAGGGATTGTGGTAAAAAATGATATTTGGCTTTTCTTTTACCTAAGTTGAGCGATTGTTGAGTTTGCCGAAGATGCAAGGCATGAGACATGCAGCCGTAGTATGCTACTGCAAATGTCTCATAACGCAGTAGATTCGGTAAACTCGGCAAGCCCGAAGGGTTTCAAATTGAGACAAACTTGTTTGGATTCCTATCTACCGAGTCGATGAAGGTGGTTAATGCTTTATAACAATATAAACTCCTAAAGATATTATATTTGTAATACACTGGCGTAATTTGAAACGCTCAATTTAGGTTTTAACAAGGAGGTCCCAAATGACACTCAAAATTAACTGGTACGGACATGCATGTTTTTTGATTGAAACCGATGGAACGAAATTGCTGACAGATCCCTTTATCACCGGCAATCCCTTGTCTCCGGTTCAAGCCGATGCGGTGGAAGCAGACTACATCTTAGTTTCACACGGTCACGGGGACCATCTGGGGGATACCCTAGACATTGCCCGGCGAACCGGCGCCACGGTGATATCCAACTTTGAAATTCAAAACTGGCTGGTAAACCAGGGAATCCAAAATGCCCATCCCCAACATATCGGGGGCGGCTTTGATTATCCCTGGGGACGGTTAAAATTGACCATCGCGCATCATGGATCCGCACTTCCGGACGGCACCTACGGCGGCAATCCCTGCGGTTTTTTGTTTTACATACAGGGGAAAAAAATTTATCACGCTTGCGACACGGGCCTTTTCTTTGATATGAAGCTCATCGGTGAAGAAGGCATCGATTTGGCCATCTTGCCCATCGGAGACAATTTTACCATGGGACCGGATGACGCTTTGCGGGCGGTAAAGCTGATTGAACCGGAGCACGTGGTTCCGATTCATTACGATACGTTTGATATCATCAAACAAGACCCCAATGCCTGGGCCCATCGCGTAGAAACGGAAACCTCTGCGAAAGTGGCCGTCATGAAACCGGGCGACGTTTTTGAACTTTAACACAGTTGATGAACTCGTAAAAAGTCTGATTTTGCTCGATGTCGCTCACAAAAGACTTTTTACGAAACCGTCAAAGATGGTTTTTGTATCACCTTAATTGAGGGTAAACAGAATTGAGGTTTCCGAAACCATCAAAAGGGGCTGCAACCAAATGCCACAAACAGATTATTATCAGATTTTAGGGGTGGACAAAACCGCCGCCCCAAAACAGCTCAAGGAGGCCTACCGGAAGCTGGCCTTTGAATACCATCCGGATCGAAACCAGGGGGATCTCCAGGCCTCTGAAAAAATGAAGCAGGTCAACGAAGCCTATGCCGTCCTTTCAGACCCTTCCAAAAAAAGCGAATACGATATGTTTAGGCAGCAGTACGGTTCTTCCGCATACAGCAAGTTTAGGAGCAATTACTCTGAACAGGATATTTTCAGCGGCTCGGACATCCATCATGTTTTCGAGGAAATGGCGAAGGCTTTCGGGGTCCGAGGATTTGACGATATTTTCAAGGAGTTTTACGGCAAGGACTATCAAACCTTTCAGTTTAAAAGACCGGGGTTTTTTGCCGGAGGAATTTTTTTTACCGGGCCTTTTGGAAAAACCCGATTGGATCCGTCGTTGCTTTCTTCGTCCGGGAAATTCGGAAAGCTGTCCAGTTTTCTTTTAAAACAGATCAGCGGGTTTGCGCTCCAGAAAAATGGAAATGATATCCATGATGTGGTTCGCCTGACCCCCATGCAGGCACAGGAGGGCGGTCCTTACGCGTATTTTCTGCGAAAAAAGTCCAAAAAATTGGTGGTGAAAATACCGCCGGGGGTCCGGGAAGGACAGCGTATCCGGCTAACGGGGATGGGAGAGGCGGGAAAAGGCGGCGGAAAACCCGGAGACCTTTTTCTGAAAGTTCAAATTAAAACACCGCT
>JAQYVT010000051.1 GCA_030145345.1 Desulfobacterales bacterium | reverse complement strand
AAAGGAGAAAAAGATGAAGGTAAAAGTCACTGAAAATTGCATGGGAGATCGGCGTTGTAACGATTTATGCCCTGAAGTTTTCGAATACGATGAAGATCAACTCAAGTCTACCGTTAAGGTGGATGAAGTTCCCGCACAATACGAAACGCTTGTTCGGCAGGCTGCAGATGAATGCGGTGCCGATGCCATTATCATTGAAGATGAGTGATACCATTTAAACGGGGTCAGGGTTACACGGTACAAACCTGGCCCCGCAGCTTTTTATCCTGCGAAAACATTAGATTTGACATGCCACCGTGTGGAATTATATTAAGATCAATAGCACGCTAAATCGTATCCTGCACGATCAACAGTCACCGATACAACCCCAGGAGGCACATCATGAAAGAGATATCGATTCTTGTTGGCGGTAAAGCGGGTGATGGTATCCGGCAGGCCGGTCACATCATTGCCGGACTTTTGAATCGAATCGGCTATCGGATTTTTTTCTATGATGATTATCCCTCTCTGATACGTGGCGGTCACAATTTTTCCATCATCAGAGCCTCGGAAAAACCCATCTTCGCGCACAAAGAGACGGTCGATGTCATTGTAGCCTTAAATCAGGACGCAGTGGAAAACCATAAACATCGGCTCAATACCGGCGGGATAATCCTCTACGATTCTAAGAAATCGGATGCCAAAGGCCTGGGGCTCGACTTTATGGAGATTGTCAAAAAATTCGACGGAAAGCCGATTATGAGGAATACCGCAGCCATCGGAGCACTGGCCGGCGTATTAAATATCGAATGGTCTGTTCTGGAAAAGGTTATCATGGATGCCGTAGAAAAAGACGTCGACTTGAATCTCAACATCGCTCAGCATGCATACGACCGGATTGAAAACCCTTCCAAGTCTGTGTCAAAACTGGATCAAAAATCCCTTCCACTGGTCTCCGGCAATGAAGCCATTGCCCTTGGAGCGGTCAAAGCCGGTCTGAACATGTACATTGCCTATCCCATGACCCCCGCATCGGCCATTCTCCATTATCTGGCAGCCCACGAAAACGAATTGGGGGTGGTTACCGTACACCCTGAAAGTGAGATCGGCGTTGCACTCATGGCACTGGGGGCCGCCTATGCCGGCGCAAGGACCATGGTCGGCACCTCCGGCGGAGGGTTTGCGTTGATGACAGAAGCATTGAGCCTGGCCGGACAGGGTGAAATTCCCATGGTCATTGTGGAATCTCAGAGACCCGGGCCAAGTACCGGTGTTCCCACATACACCATGCAAGGCGATTTGGCCTTTGTTGTCCATGCCGGGCATGGGGAAATTTTAAGGGTGGTGCTGGCACCCGGCGATGCCGATGAGGCATTTTACACGGCCGGACTGGCCATGAACCTCGCATGGAAATTTCAGATTCCGGCCTTTGTGCTATCCGATAAACATTTGAGCGAAAGCATATTCAGCTTCGAGGGCGATCTGGACACGGTTAAACCGGAAAAGCCACTTCTATGGAACAACCAGGGAGAATACAAAAGATATCTCGATACTCAAAACGGCATTTCACCGTTGGCCTTTCCGGGAAATCCATCGGCAATCGTTAAAGTTACATCTTATGAACATGATGAGAACGGCATTGCCACCGAGGAGCCGGAGGCGATTTCTCGGATGCAGCGGAAACGGCTGCGCAAAAGAAAAGCCTTGGAAGATGAACTTGAAAAATATGAAACGGTGAACGTATATGGAAATCCTGATTCAAAAACCGCCCTCCTCTGTTGGGGTTCAACCAAAGGGGCGTGTATAGAAGTGGCCGAAGCCCTTGACCTTAAGGTGGTTCAACCCCTGATATTGGAGCCGTTACCGGTAGCGGCGCTAAAAAAAGCCCTTTCCGGCGCCGATAAGATCATAGACGTGGAGGTCAATGCCACCGGACAACTGGCAAAACTTGTTGCCGGTCACGGTTTCTGCATTGACGATATGATTTTACGTTTTGACGCGCGTCCCTTTACCGTGGATGTCTTGCTCGACAACGTAAAGGAGGTGCTCTCATGACAACCATTAAAGAATTAGGGACCTATGCCCAGAATACATGGTGCCCCGGCTGTGGTAATTTTGCCATTTTAACCACCATCAAAAAGGTGTTGGGCAATCTTGAAGACCAAGGGCTCGACCTTAATAAAGTGGCCTTGGTTTCCGGGATAGGGTGTCATGCTAAAATTGTGGACTATGTGAACGTGAACAGTTTCTATTCCATTCATGGCCGCGTCCCTCCGCCGATGACCGGAATCAAGCTGGCCAATCCGGATTTGGTGGTGATCGGCCATGCCGGTGACGGAGATGCCTATGGTGAAGGTATTGAGCATCTCATTTTCAGTGCCAAGCGAAATTTAGACATGACCTTCATCGTCCACAACAACAGGGTATACGGACTCACAACCGGTCAATTTACACCCACCAGCCCGCCCGGCTTCAAGGGGCGGTCGACGCCCGGAGGCAGCCCCGAAGAACCACTGAACCCCATTGAGTTGATGATTTCCGCCGGAGCGACTTTTGTGGCCAGAGGCTATTCGGCAAAGCCGAAGCATCTTATGGCCTTGTTTGAAGCCGCCATCAACCATAAAGGCTTCTCTTTTATCGATGTGCTTCAACCCTGCTTCAGTTTTTTTAATACCTATGATTATTACAACGAAAGGGTGTATGAATTCACCCAACAAGATCATGATGTTTCAGATAGAAAGGCAGCTTTTGTCAAGGCCGGAGAATGGGCTTACGGAGCGGGAGAGAGGATCCCCGTCGGCATTTTTTACCAGGTCAAAAAACCGACCTATGAGGAGAAACTTTTGAAAGGAAGGATTCCTGTCCAATTAACACCCGGGGATATCCGGCCGGTCCTCGAAAAACATATATAATGGCGTGCTTTGCAAAAGACTTTCCGACCCCTGATGCAATTCGAATTCAACAGAATAAGGAGCGTAAATCCAATGAAAGAGAGAGTTGAAAAAGCGTTAAATGATGTCAGACCGGCTCTTCAGGCAGATGGTGGAGATGTGGAACTTGTTGATGTGGAAAATAATATTGTCAAAGTCAGATTAAAAGGTGCCTGCGCCGGTTGTCCCATGTCCCAGATGACACTCAAACAGGGTATAGAGCGGTATATTAAGAAGCTAATTCCGGAAATAATCAGCGTGGAGTCCGTGTAACTTCTTGACAATTTAAACAGCAGGACCTGGCCCTGTAAAAGAGAGGTGTGGGAATTTGACGGGCTGTTGCCCAAACAACAATCTCTTTGAGCGCCCATTGAAACGTTTTTTATCCGTAAATCTTTGCGAAGTGAAAGAAATTCGATTCCAACTGTTTGAGCCCGAAGGGCGAGTTTTGGAATTGCCTGAAGCGAGCCTTAGATGTACCAAAAAACGTTTCGGAGCCCGCGAAAAGTGATTTGGGCAACCGCCCGTTGAAAAGTGAAAGTAAGCTTGCCGAGTCCACCTTAATTAAGAACTTACCACCCAACCCCTTGACAATGCCCGATCATTGAAGATATGGAGGGTTGTTTATGATTGAAGCCAAAACGTTTACAAGTGCGTTAAAGATTTTTCATGCAAAACTCGAGAAAATTAATTCTGAGAAAAGCATCGACGCAACGAACTGATGGGGTTAAAGGAGGGTTTCATGGCAGTAATTACCATTAGCAAGGAATTTGGCACTGAAGGTGAAAAGGTTGCATCGCTGGTAGCGGAAAAACTTGGTTACGAATACATCGGTAAAAATTTAGTCGCTGATATTGCTAAAGAACTCAATATATCTGAAAGTGAGGCGGTAACGTTTCACAAAACTTCCCAGTCACGGATTCTTCGTTTTGTCGATCGCTACACATGCGCTATTGTTCAGAAGGTGGTTGACCGTGAACATGGCTGCTTGGACGACAAGAACTACTATGAGGTCACCAAAAAGTTGGTTGAAAATGTATATGACGCCGGTGACGTCATCATTCTCGGATGGGGAAGCCAGTGCCTTTTAAAAGGAAAGCCGGGTACGCTTCATGTCCGTTTGATTAAAGATAATGATCTGAAAATAAATGAGATTATGCAATCCCAAAACCTGAGTCACAAAGCCGCAAAAGGTTTTATCGATAGAGAAGAAGGTGATTTAAAGGCTTACGTCAAACACTACTTCAACGAGGACTGGAATGCCGCGCACCTTTATGATCTAATTATAGATATGGGAAAAACCTCGGTGGAAAAGGCCGTTGGCATCATATGTGACAACGTGAAGCATAAAACCGAATGATCGAAATTTAAGTATTGCCTTCCACAGCAAAAGGGCAGGACGGAAAACATTTCTTTAAGGCAACTAAAAAGATTAACAATTTTGGGTGCATTTCTCTCGACGTGAATACATCGCCGATTCAGCCTAAAGAGAAAAAGAAATAATGCCTTTAAACCGTAACAAGTACATGACATCCACCCGGCAACTGGTTGCCGACCAAATTTTTAGACCCTTCCAGCGATTTTTCAGAAAAGAAGCTGCCAGCAGTATATTGCTCATTGCCGCGACGATCATTGCCCTGATTTGGACCAATTCCACCATCGGGGAAACCTATCACAGCTTTTGGCATACCGAAATTTCCTTTGCCTTCGGACATTTTCATATCAGCAAAACACTCGTTCATTGGATCAATGACGGTTTCATGTCCTTGTTCTTTTTTACGGTGGGTCTTGAGATCAAACGCGAAATTCTCGTCGGAGAACTCGCGACCCCCAAAAAGGCTTTGCTCCCGGTGATTGCCGCGCTGGGAGGAATGATTGTCCCCGGCCTCATCTATGTAGCATTTAATGTCGGATTACCCACCATAAGCGGATGGGGAGTTCCCGTTGCAACGGATATCGCCTTTGCTTTGGGGGCTGTGGCTGTATTCGGCCGCAGACTGCCGGTGGGTCTCAGGATTTTTCTGGCAGCCTTTGCCATAGCCGACGACCTGGGTGCGGTGGTCATTATCGCAATCTTCTATACCAAGGAAATCGTCTGGTCTTATCTTATCATCTCCTTGTTTTTGATTCTCGGACTTGCCGTCGCAAACTTTCTCTGGATCCGACAAACACTGATTTATGCCATTCTGGGACTTGCCGTCTGGTTTTTTGTCCTGGGATCCGGCGTTCATCCCACCATCGCCGGTGTTATTGTTTCTCTTTTTGTACCGGCCCGGGGAAGGTATGATACCGATAACTTTTTACAAAACGTAAAGAAAATAACGGAAAAATTTGAATGTGAGGAACAAAGTTGTGGTTATTCAATCCTGCTGAATCAGGAACATATGTATGCTGTTCAAGCGCTGGAACTGGCCTGTCATGATGTGGAAACACCCTTGCAGCGGTTGATGCACGCCCTGCATCCATGGGTTGCATTTTTAATTCTGCCTTTTTTTGCCATGGGGAATACCGGTTTGACCTTTCACGGTATCGTTTTTTCGGAAATGGTCTCAAATCCGGTAATTATCGGGATTATTTTTGGCCTGGTTGTTGGAAAGCCCATCGGCGTCCTGCTATTCTCCTATCTTTCGGTTAAAACCGGGATTGCCAGCTTGCCCCAAGAAGTCAGGTGGTCGCATATTTTTGGCGGGGCCATGCTTGGGGGAATCGGTTTCACCATGTCTTTGTTTCTTTCCGACCTTTCATTTTCCGATCCTCAGATACTCAATTATGCCAGAATTGCGATCCTGGCCGGATCCGTTCTCGCAGCGGCAATGGGTATGTCATACCTCGGTTTTATCAGCATCTCCGCTCCTGATAGAGAATAACGGTATGGATGAGATCTAAAAGAAAAATAATTGCGATATCGGTCTTCGAATGTTATTCTATAAGTGTTTGACAAATTACATCAATTCGAAACGATCACCACAAATTCAACAGACAACGATGAGATAAAAAATAAAGACATCGTATCCTAGTCGTTATTCTTTTCAACACAGTTTGAGTATATTTTAATGCCCCTAAAACCGAGCGACAATGCTTTGGAACAAAAGATTAGAGACCTAAAGAAAAATATCATTTCTCAAAAATTGAGATTGGCTCTAATTGGGAGGATGTCATATGAATTTTGCGTTATCTAAGGAACTTCAGATGCTGAAAAAGGCGGTTTCTGAATTTGCGGAAAAAAAAATTGCACCCTATGCTGATGAGTGGGATGCAACCCATTATTTCCCTTATAAAGAAGCCATCAAGCCCATGGGAGAACTCGGCTTTTTCGGAACGGTCATTCCTGAAAAATATGGCGGAGAGGACATGGGCTGGCTGGCAACCATGATTGTGACCGAAGAAATCGCAAAAGCCTCCAGTTCTCTGAGGGTTCAGGTCAACATGCAGTGTCTTGGAAGTGCGTTTACCATCTGTAAATACGGAGATGAGGCCTTAAAACAAAAATACATCTCCAAACTCGTCGACGCCGAATATCTGGGCGGATTTGCAATAACAGAGCCTGACGCCGGTTCCGATGTCATGGCCATGACGTCCACCGCCGAAGACAAAGGCGACCACTGGTGCTTAAACGGTTCCAAGACATGGATCTCCAATGCAGATGTTGCGGATGTGATGATCTATTATGCTTATACAGATCCGGATAAGGGCTCCAAAGGTCTTTCGGCCTTTGTCGTAGAACCAAAGAACTTTAACGGTGTTAAAACATCGGCCATAGAAAAAATGGGGTCCCACTCCTCTCCCACCGGCGAAATATTTTTAACCAATACAAAGGTCCCCAAAGAGAATATCATTGGAAAACCCGGAGACGGCGCAAGGATTCTCTTCGGATCTCTTAACCAAACCCGGCTTTCGGCAGCCGCCGGTGCCGTGGGAGTTGCACAGGCATGTCTGAATGTGTCGCTGAAATATTGCAATGAACGCAAACAGTTCGGAAAACCCATCGGCGAGTTTCAAATGAACCAAGACATGATTGCCCAGATGTCTGCTGAGATCGAAGCTGCCCGGCTCCTGGTTTACAAGGCTGCCTGGGAAAAGGATCAGGGGAACCTCAACAACGGCCTCGATGTGGCACAGGCAAAATATTTTGCCGGTGAAGTCGTAACAAAGTGTGCCAACTATGCCATGCGGATTCTGGGAGCGTACGGTTATTCCACCGAATATCCGGTGGCCCGTTTTTATCGGGATACGCCAACCTATACCATGGTGGAAGGATCGGCCAATATCTGTAAATGGATTATTGCCCTGGATCAGCTCGGCATCAAAAAGGCAAACCGGTAAACCATAATGTCCAAATTGGACTCGTCAAATAAGCCTGCCTTACCATTTCGAAAGCACTGAAACTGTTAACATCGTCTTTAGCGCCAAAGGAAAAATTGTTGAAAGAAACACAACCGACAAAGCCCATGAAAATTAACCTTCCAAAGAACAAAAATAGGACCGCATCCCGAACCTCCCGCAAAACCATCCAATTTTATTTGATTGATTGCAAGACGCCATTGGGAAAGGCAATTGATATTTTCATCATACTTCTGAATCTCGTCATCTGCGCTATTTTTGTGATCGAGACCTATCCCGTGCCTGAGGCAGTTAAAAATTTTATGTGGAACACAGAGATTATCATTGTATTCTTTTTCATCGCTGAATATGTTGCAAGACTTTACGGTGCGAAAAACAGACTCAGGCAACTCATTGATGTTTATAGCATCGTTGACTTTATCGCCATTGTACCGACCCTTTCTCTGCTGGTGCTTCCCCTGTTCGGCATTACGCTCAACATCGGATTTTTAAGGGTGATCCGGATGATCCGTGTATTGAGGATATTCAGGTTCCTGCGGTTCACGGCAGATCCTGACTTCTTCTTTGGCACCATCACGCTTGGGTTGTTGACTTTAATCAAGCTTTTTTTAACCATATTCATGATTTTTTTCATATCTTCCGGTCTCTTTTTCCATGTCGAAAACGCGATAAACCCACAGGTTCAAACTTTCGGAGATGCGTTTTATTTCACTGTCGTAACGCTTTCAACGGTAGGATTCGGGGATATCACTCCCATGTCCGAAGCAGGAAAATGGGTCACCGTGTTGATGATACTTTCAGGCATTATCCTCATACCCTGGCAAGTAAGTCGTGTCGTCAAGGAGTGGTTACACATTGCCACAAAAAAAGAAGTCATTTGTCCGAAATGCGGCCTCCGTTACCATGACGAAAATGCTTCGCATTGTAAATCCTGCGGACATATTATTTACCAGGAATATGACGGGGATTAACCCTGTCCTAAACGGAGCGTTTCAAATAGTGACAGGGTTATAAAAAAGCTACAATTATAAATAAATATACATTGCTAAAGTCGCTAATAGATCTCATCTAATCGGTGGATTTATTTAAACAAAAAATTGTCACCATTTGAAACCCTTCGGGCTTGACGAGTTTACCGAATCTGCTGCGTTATGAGACATTTGCAGTAGCAGACTTCGGTTGCATGTCTCATGCCTTGCATCTCCGGCAAACTCGACAATCGCTCAATTTAGGCCTGTTTTTCAATGGAAATTCATAAAAATGGGAATTCTACTGCTTGAGGGAGGATGCGAATTTCAAGGGAAAATGGAAGCGCCGGACAAGAAAGCACTGGCACTGGCCGGGGGAAAAAATGCTAAAGTTGTTATTATACCGACCGCCGCAGCACCGGACAACAATAGCAAACGAGCCGGCAATACTGCATTGGAATGGTTTCGAACACTCGGTGCAAGAAATATTTTAGCTTTACCGATTATAGATAAAGAATCAGCCAATGATCCGGAACTCTCGGCCGAGTTGGATCGTGCAAACCTAATTTATATTCTTGGAGGGTTTCCCGGCTATCTGGGGCATACGTTAACAGAAAGTCGATGTCTGGATGCCCTTTGGCGCGCTTTTGAAAAAGGCGCCGTACTTGCAGGGAGCAGTGCGGGTGCAATGGTTTTATGTGAGTGGTATTTTGATCCTGTATCTAAAAAGATAAAGAAAGGGTTTGGGATCCTAAAAGACGTCATCTTGATTCCGCATCACGATACATTGGGTCGCTCATGGCATTCGCTCTATTTTGATAAAATTTCAGACATCCGGTGCATCGGCATAGATGAACAAACCGGAATGATGAATCAAGCCGACCGTCATCGATGGACGGTGTACGGAAAAGGTGGGGTTACGTTATATTTTAAAACGTCCATTTTGTCATATAAGGCCGGGCAAACATTTCGGTTTTAAAACATCTGTGGCCCATGTCGCATCCCGAAGGTTATCTTCGAACAAAAACAAGCACTAAATAAAAAATGTTCTTTTTGGTGTTTTTAAAACTTCGTGCTTTCGGGATAAATATTCTGTTTTGGTTTTTCTGTTTCAGTTTCAATGAAGACGGGATATATGTTACACTCGGACCAGTTTTTTCAGATTAGGATTAAACTGCTATGGTTTTTAGAATATGTCGTCTATAAAGGGCATGATCGTTCTGATGGGTTCCGGCGAGCTTACCGCCACAATGGTGGAGGTGCACAAAAAAATGCTTGCCCGATTTCCGGATTCGCCCACCGCTGTTTTCTTGGACACACCGGCCGGTTTTCAACTGAACGTCGATGAGATTTCAAGAAAAGCCGTTGAATATTTTCGTGTTCACGTTCAAAAACAGCTTAACGTTGCCTCCTACAAATCCTCAGAGAATACAAATGCCTTTGAAGCAGAAACAGCATTTCATAGGCTTCGAAATGCAAATTTTGTGCTTGTGGGGCCGGGTAGCCCCACGTATGCTGTTCGCCAGCTTCAAAAAACGCCGATTCCTGAAATTCTCGTTAATAACATTCAATCCGGTGGATGTTTGGTGGCCGCAAGTGCCGCTGCCCTGACCATGGGCCGTTTTACCCTTCCTGTATACGAAATATACAAGGTTGGTCAGGACATCCATTGGGTCGACGGACTCGATATTCTAACACAATTCGGGCTCAATCTGGTTGTTGTTCCTCATTGGAACAATGCCGAGGGTGGAACCCACGATACTCGATTCTGTTTTATGGGAGAATCCCGCTTCCAGCAACTCGAGACGCTTTTACCCGATGACGCGATGATTCTAGGCATCGATGAACATACCGCCTGTATCGTTGATTTTAATGTCCAACGGATCGACATCCAAGGTATTGGCAATATAACCATTCGAAAAAAAGGACATGAAATAAAATTTGGCAGAGGAGATCAAATTTCCCTTGAAATATTGGTTAAAGAAATCAACCAAAAGGATTGGAAGCCGAAAGACCTCGATGACGTCGAGCAAGCCGGCGTTCCGAATGTATCAAAAGAAGGCTTTCTAAATAAAGTTAATATCATAGAAGCTTCTTTTCGCAAGGGGTTGGCGAATCATGATCAAAAAGAGACGACCAATGCCCTTTTGGAATTGGACAGTGCGATCTGGAAAGCGCAAAAGGATCTGGAAGATGAAGAGCGTATTTCTGAAGCGCGAGAAATCCTCAGAGATACCATCGTTCTTTTGGGCGCCGAATTGGGGGCTTCACCCCGTCGTCTTCGAAAATACCTATCGCCTCTTGTTGAACAAATGCTTCAATTAAGGGCTCGGTTTAGAAATGAGCAAAAATGGTCTGAGGCTGACCGCATCCGGGAGATCCTTCAACAATCCAATATTCAGGTCGAAGATACCAAAGACGGGGTACAATGGCATGTCATTGAAGAAGACGTAAGCCCGAATATTTCATGATAATTTTCAACCTGCGGGCGTCTCGCACACGTGAAATTTCCGGGTTAGAAGAAAGCAACAGGGACTTCGATTTTTAGAAAGAATCGCGAAATCATCGGCTCAAGGAGACGATATGTTCATGCAACCACACCGTCAAATGAATGTTCTATGTTGCCTTTCAGAATCAAAATCCAACCTTTCTCCACTGTTAAAATATTTAAGAAAAATGCCTCATGTTCGGACCATAATATCGGAAAAACTTCCAGCGGATTTAAGCAAATTTCAGGTCGTAATTACGGCGCCTGCATCAGCATACAATCCGGCCCCTAAAAAATTAGAGCAATTTGTTCGATCCGGGGGGGGATGGCTGGGAGTGGTCAGTCTGTTGGAATTGCCCATATCAGAACTTTTCGGTGTATCGTCCGGTGGTATTGGTCTGGAATCGGAAATACGGGTCCTGTTTCAAAATCAGAATCAGCCGATGGCGGACCGATTGCCCGATGCCATTTATCTGAAAGGGCGATATCATCCCCTTCAGGTTCTTAGCGATGATGTAACGACACTGTTGTATGCAGACTGGCACTACCAGCACAGCCCGGTATTGGTGTGCCGTCAGGTCGACGCCGGCCGGGTGGCATGTACAACCCTTCAAGACTTTGATAATTCTGACTTAAGACAGGTCATCTATCGCTTATTACGCGAGCTTTCAGGACAACCCGCGACGGATCATAACCTAAATGTCGGGATATTGGGGTACGCTCCTTCTGTCGGTGAACTTCATGGAAGCGGCGTCTGCGCAACTAACGGCTTTGAGCTTCACGCCGTTTGTGACTTAAATCCTCAGCGCTTGAAGATGGCAACGCATCAATTTCCCGAGGTAAAGGTATATCCAAATGCCGAAAAATTGGCCAATAACGATGATGTAGATTTGGTAATTATTGCCACGCCGCCTAACACTCATGCTGAATTGTGCCTTCAGATGATGGCAAATAAAAAGCATGTGGTCTGTGAAAAACCATTGGCACTCAGTCGCAAAGAAACGGACCGGATGCTGGAAATGGCTGAAAAGATGCAGGTCCATTTAAGCTGCCACCAGAACCGACGATGGGATACTGACTATAGGGCGATCAAATGCGCATTGCTTGATAATCTCATTGGCGAGCTTTTTTATATGGAAACATTTGTCGGCGGTTTCTCACACCCTTGCGGATACTGGCATTCCCATGAAGAAATATCCGGAGGCACCGCCTATGACTGGGGTGCCCATTATCTGGACTGGATTGTAGACCTTATCCCTGATCCCCCGGAGTCTGTCGCCGGCTTTCGACACAAACGGGTATGGCATGATGTAACCAATGCAGACCAGGAAAGGATATGGATTAAATTTAAAGGAGGTAAGGAGGCTCAATTTATTCATTCAGATATTGCGGCCGCTCGCAAGCCCAAGTGGTACCTTTTAGGCACTAAAGGGGCAATCATCGGACACTTTAAAGATATCACCACATATCATATCGATCCGGTCCTTTATTTTCACCAACATAACATTCCGGCAACGGAGATGATTCCGGATCTGACTCTTTTTCAGCGTCATGCTTCAGGACAGATTGTAGAGCAAAAGATGGCCATATCCGAACGAAAGGACTACACATTTTATAAAAATCTTGCGGATCATCTGCTGACCGGCGAACCTTTAGTTTCATCTTTAAAGGACTCCGTAAAAGTCGTTTCCATTTTAGAAACAGCAGCCCTGAGTGCATCAAAAGGCGGTACTGTGGAGCGATTCGATGAATTTTAGAATAAAATGGGGAATTTTAGGGAATGCCGCTATTGCCAGAAAATGCGTGATTCCAGCCATCTTTAGCTCCGCAAATGGCCAGGTTCATGCCCTGGCATCTCGAAGCCCTGAAGACGCCGAAACATTAGCAGAAAAATATGACATCACCCAATTATATCCAGAATATGAATCCGTTATTGAAGATAAACAGGTTGACATTGTTTACATTCCCCTTCCCAATCACCTTCACAAGGAATGGACGATCAGAGCTTTAAAGGCTGGAAAACATGTTTTATGTGAAAAGCCCTTGGCCTGTAATACTGCCGAGGCCATGGAAATGGCAGAGGTTGCGTCGAAAAAGGGCTTGCATCTCATGGAAGCACTCATGTACCGGTTTCATCCGCGCAGCAGGACCATCCACCAAATGGTTTCCCAGGGTAAGATCGGAACACCGCGACTTGTTCGAGTTTCGTTTTGTTTCCATATGCAAGAACATATTTTAAAGAAAAAAGAGAACGCCCGTCTGAAAAAAAGGGGGGGCGGCGCCCTTTTAGATGTGGGATGCTATGGCGTGAGTGTCGCACGTTGGATGATGGGAGAAGATCCTGAAAGCGTTCAAGCCACTGCACATTATAACTCCGAGGGTGTCGATATACACACAGTGGGTGTTTTGCACTTTCGAAACGGCGGTCTGGCAACTGTTGAGGCCAGCTTTATTAGTTCACTGCAGCAGACATATACCATCGTCGGTGAAGACGGTTCCATTGAACTACCCCACAATGCCTTTATTCCATGGGAAAAAGACGCGATTTACGTTCATCGCGGCAGACATGAGGAAATCGGTAGACACAAAGTTATTCCAGGTGCAGACGAGTATCGGTTGATGGTTGAGCATTTTTCAGACGTTTTAATCCACGGGTCTTCACCGTTGGTCCAAATTCATGACAGTATACAAAACATGCGGGTATTGGACGCATTGGCCGAGTCGGCAAGATCCGGACAAATGGTAGTGATCCCTGAAAAACAAATTTAACCTGAATTGATTTAAAAATATCGATGAATCTGAATACACAAAAAATTGAGATCAAAACAGAACCTTTTGAGCGTTTAGAGTCTTTTTTTCTAAACAAAAAATTCAATCTTGATTGGAACTGTTTGTTTGTTCTTCCGCTGTGGCTGAAAACATGGTGGGACACTTTTGGCGAGAATCACGGCCCTGAAATTCTGGCGGGATATCGTCAAGGGAAATTAATTGGCGTTGCCCCCTTGCGTATACAAGAGAGAACAGCGCGGTTCATTGGTGGAGAGAATGTGTCCGATTATCAGGACATGATTGTGGCGTCAAATCATCACCATGAATTCTTCAAGGCAATTTTGACCCACCTGAAAAAAAAGGGGGTCCGGTTTCTTCAATTGGGAACATTAAGACCCGATTCCATATCGCTAACCCAATTGCCGAATCTGGCAAAACAAATGGGATATGCTGTTGAATGCAATCAGATGGCGTTTAGCTATGAAATAATATTACCCCGCACCTGGGAATCATATCTCCAAATGCTTGCAGGTAAGCAGCGCCACGAAATTCGCCGCAAATTAAGACGCCTAAACGAGGCGGGTCAAATCCGTTTTCGTGTCATTAAACGACCGGATGAAATTTCTGAAAATATGGAACCCTTTTTTTCTATGTTTAAAGCCAGCCGTCCGGACAAATCCAAATTTTTAACCGGCCCAATGGCATCTTTTTTTCTCTTGTTGGCCCAAAGAATGGCGCAGCGAGGGTTTTTGAGAATGTCTTTTTTAGACATTGATCGAGTACCGGCTGCCGGCGTGATGTGCTTTGATTACAACGATATCCTATTTCTTTATAACAATGGATATAATCCTCAATTTAGCCATCTGAGTCCCGGATTCCTCAGCAAGGTGTATAGTATCAAAGATAGTATTGAACAAGGAAAGCGTGGGTATGATCTCTTAAAGGGTGATGAAGGGTATAAAAAACGTCTGGGGAGTACGCCGGTGCCGTTGTATCATTTAAAAATCGATCTTGGAGGATAAGTAATTGAGGGGTCGGGGTGTTTTTATCGGTTGAATCGCTCCATGGATAAAAAGATTATCCATTCCCCTCATCTATATGTGTTTACCATTAAAACTCCCCGACCCTTCAATTACGGTAGTTTCGCATTCTTTATTTTGCTGAAGCCTTATCTGATGTTACCTGGACAGGTCTTATTCAAGTGAATTGCGATGAAGCCGGCCCATCGCCATATATTTTCAAAAAATTATGGGGACGAAACTTACGTTATTTTTTTGAAATAAAATCTTTTAGTAACAAAAAGGCCTCATCGTCGACATATTGAACCGGTGGATGTTTGCAATAGTAGGCTGAGGGTGCCTCTAATACCCCGCCGATATTTCTTTCCATGGCCAGTTTGCATAACCGAATGCAATCGATGACTGCACCGGCAGAATTGGGCGAATCCTCAACAGACAACCTTAGTTCAAGGTTCATGGGTATATCACCGAAAAGTCTGCCTTCCATTCGAATAAAACACACTTTGTTGTCATTGAGCCATGGGACATAGTCACTCGGGCCAATATGTATGTTACGGCCTTCAAGCTTTTCTTCCATAACAGCCTGCACAGCCGCTGTTTTTGATCTCTTTTTTTTATCAAGCCGCTTCCGGTTCAACATATTTAAAAAATCGGTGTTTCCCCCCGTGTTTATTTGATAGGTCTTTTCTAACTTCGCACCCCGTTTTTCAAATAGGTTGGTCAATGCCCGATGAACAATCGTTGCACCAAGCTGGGATTTAATATCGTCACCGATTATTGGAATTCCCCTGGACTTAAATTGTTCGGCCCAAAAAGGATCGCTGGCAATAAAAACAGGTATGTTGTTGATAAATGCCACACCGGCCTCCAAGGCGCATTCCGCATAAAACCGAGACGCCGCTTCTGAACCAACCGGCAAATAATTTAACAGCATTTCCGTTCCGGAACTTTTTAGAATGTTGATAATGTCGCTTTTGGACGGCTCTTTTTGGTCACAAATCAAAAACGTATACTCAGGTTCATAGTCTTTCATGTGCTCCGAAAAACCGTCCAATATTTTCCCCATGGACACCTTAACACCTGATTTCGGCATGTTCGGAATAAACTTTTTGGTGCAGTTGGGTCGCTCAAAAATGGCGTCATGAACATCTTTACCGACTTTTCTTTGATCGATATCAAATGCCGAAACAACTTCAATATCAACAGGCGTGTAACCATTTATCGACCAATTTAGAATTCCGATGGCGTCACTGTCGTCTTTTCCTCGGTAGTATATTATTCCTTGCAGGAGCGAACTTGCACAGTTGCCAATACCGATGATACCGATTTTAATGGGTTCCATATAATTATCCAATCAAGGGGCGAGTGATTTAACCCGTGAATCTAAGATATTGTCACAGCGTTACAAATTTCGAGTAATTATGTTTATGCGCACATTTTAAAATGTGCATTATTACATGAAAATTTTCAACCACAAATTTAAAGTTATTTCGCCACGCCAAATGATATTTGCAATCATTTTGAATTTGACATTCAAATGTTCTTGTCATATTGCATTTAATAGAGACTATTTTTCTCATATCCGTTCTTCACCTCATGCGGTTTCTATCACAAATCATTTCTTGTTCTGTTGAATTCATTCTCGATTTGGACCTCTCTCTGACTTTAATTGCACCCATTATTTTTGATGGTATTATATGTGTTCTTTTAATTGAAAAAGGAGGATAACATCATGGCAAAAGCAATTGTTCTCATCACTGCAGATCCGGGCAAGGATCGTAACGTCGCAGGTAACGTTAAAAACGTCGAAGGTGTACAAAATGTTTATCTGGCGGCCGGTCGTTTTGATGTGGTTGCGGAAGTCCAGGCACCTGATGATAATAGTATGCTGGCATTGATATACGACAGAATCAGAGTAATCGACGATATCAGAGAGACACATACGATGTTCTGCCTGAAAGTGTAATCGCAAACAAACTCACGATTGCATTGTCTTCGTCAGCTTACAAGAAGTCTTCATATGTCAATTCGAACGTTTGTGAACAAGATGCCAGATGGGCTTATTTTTCGCCGTTGTTTAAAGATAAAAAGGGGCTCTCTTTCATAATATTGGAGGGGTAGTGGCTGTGAAAAAAATCATTTTTGCAACACTGGTATATCTGGGTTTGACCGCTTCAATGATCTGGGGGCAAGACGCCACAGAATTTTATAACCGGGGTGTCAAGAGCACTTTGGCCTACAAAAAGATCGAGTACTTCACCAGGGCTATCCAGTTGAACCCGAACCTGGTGGAAGCTTATGAAAAACGAGCGATACACTACTACCTCCAGTGGCAACTCGACAAAGCCATTCAGGATTATAATCGTGTTATAGCGCTAAAGCCTAATGATGTGAATGCATATCTGATGCGGGGTCTTGCCTACTTCAAGCAGGATTATGGCGAAGGATTTTCCGCAGAAATAAAAAACCTGACGTTTCATCTCAGCAAGCGGGACGTACCTGAATTCAGCGAATCGTTAGAGCGGGCAATAGATAATTTCAGTTACGCCATCGATTTGAATCCGCAATTGGCAAGCGCATACAGCTATCGGGCAATGGCATACCGTGTCAAGGGAATGATCGAAGAAGCGATCCGCGACGCCAGCCGGGTGATTCGACTGGGAAACGACCGGCAAAGCACAGCCAGAGCGTATAAAACCCTGTCCAAAATCTACCGAAAGCTCGATCAAGATAAGCTCTCCGAGATCAATTTTCGTAAATCCGTAGCACTGGACCCCTATTCTCCAGATTATCCGCCATTGCATGTGCCGCTCATATCCAACGACCCATCTGATACTGCCAGTCTCAAAGCCGTCGGCCGGATGGGTCTTGTCGGTATCCTCATTCTCGCAATTGCGGTGATCTTTAAACTGACATTGCCGTCCCCCCGAAAAAAAGATTAGTGCGAATCAGAGCCGAATGGAACATGCACTTTTTTTGTTGAATACCACTTTCCGCCTTCTAGTCTTATCATAAAACCTGCCCAAGTCTTTACGATGTTGCTATACTCCGATATTGTTTGAGAAATGATGATATTGTTTGACAGAATATCCCTGCTTTTTTATGATTTAAATACACGGTCTGTTTGAAAATAGAACACTTAAAGTTCAATTCTTGCTTAAAAAACTCGGAGGTCGATTATGACTCAGGAGATATTGGCGCCCCTTGACGGTAAGGTATTTCAACTCAAGATAAAAGCAGGAGACAATGTGGAAGAAGACCAAGAAATCCTGGTGATCGAAGCCATGAAGATGGAAACACCCATATTTGTCCCCTGTGATGGGACCATCAGGGAGGTCAGAGTCAGTGAAGGAGATGAGGTGAAGGAAAATGATGTTCTGGCCATTATTGATGAATGATAAATTAAAACATTTTAATCTTTTGAAAATATTGCCGATTCAGGCACAATTCATTTTTAACTGAAAAAACTAATAGATAAAGGCTCGTAACGAAAGAACCTGATTGAAATATTTATAAACCGTTTTGTGCCCGAGAACTAAACTGTTACAACACATCGAGGTTTAAGCCATGAGACCCTATTTTGAAAAAATGGATGAATTTGGCCACACATTGAAAAAAGGCCGAATAAAAAGCACAGAACAAAACCTCAACAGCATTCAAAAAATCGAAGAAGAGGTCGCGGTTGAAGTTAACCGGGTTAAACTGGCTGGATTCCCTGAAGAAAAGATCAATGCCAGGGGACAAATGACGGTATGGCAGCGTCTTGAATACCTCGTCGATTCCGGGACCTGGTGTCCCTTGCACACCCTTTACAATCCAATGAACAATGAAGAAGGGACGACCAACGTGATCGACGGCATCGGTAAGATTTCAGGTAAATGGGCCGTGATCATCGGCTTTGACAACAAGGTGATGGCCGGGGCGTGGCTGCCGGGGCAATCTGAAAATATTCTTCGGGTGACCGACCTGTCCAAACGTTTGAATATTCCCTTGGTCTGGCTGGTCAACTGCAGTGGTGCCAAATTGACCGAGCAGGAAAAATTCTACGCCAACCGCCGTGGCGCCGGAACCCCGTTTTTCAGACATGCCGAGCTGGAGCAGCTGGGGATCCCTGTGCTTGCCGGGATATACGGCACAAATCCAGCCGGCGGGGGGTACCAGAGTATCAGCCCCACCATACTCTTTGCGCACAAAGACTGTAATATTGCCGTGGGGGGTGTGGGCATTGTCAGCGGCATGGCGCCCAAAGGAAAATTCAATTTAGACGCTGCAGAAGAAATCATCGAACGAGCAAAACAGTTTCGGGCCAAACCCCCGGGTTCGGTAAGCATTCATTATGATGAAACCGGCTTTTTTAGATATGTGTTTGAAGATGAAACCGAAGTATTGGACGGGCTAAAAGATTATATGAAAGATATGCCGGCATACCCTCCCAAATTTTACCGGGTGGCTGAACCCAAAGAACCCCGATTTCCAATAGACGATGTTTACCGCTTGATTCCTTTGAATCCCAAAAGAGTATACGATTTTGACGAGGTATTGGCCAGGCTGGTGGATTCCAGCGAGCACATGGAATTTCGTCCTGATTATGGACCCGAAGTGTATGCGGGATTGTGCAAAATCGACGGATTTCTGGTGGCCTGCATTGGAAATAGACAACAATACCTTGGCAGGAACTATCCGGAGTATGCCGACTATCCCGGCATGGGCGGAAAGCTTTACCGCCAGGGGTTGATAAAAATGAACGAGTTCGTGACCCTTTGCGGAAGGGATCGGATTCCGATTGTCTGGCTCCAGGACAGCACCGGACTGGATGTAGGAGACGCGGCTGAAAAAGCGGAATTACTGGGTTTGGCACAGGGACTTGTGTATTCGATCCAGCAGACCGACATTCCCATGATGCTGTTGCTTCTCAGAAAAGGAACGGCGTCGGCGCACTATCTGATGGGCGGACCCACGGCCAACCGGCACAATGCCTTTACGCTGGGAACCGCCGCTTCAGAAATATATGTCATGCACGGGGAGACCGCAGCAGTGGCCACCTATTCCCGCAGACTGGTCAAAGAAAAAGAAGCAGGCAGGCCTTTGGAGCCGGTCATCGAAAAAATGAACAAGCTGGCCAAAGATTATCATGAAAAATCAAGGCCCCTGTTCTGTGCAAAAAACGGTCTGGTGGATGAAATTGTGCCGTTGGGTGATTTGAGAAAATACCTTGAGGCATTTGCCGGTGCAGCTTACCAGAACCCAAAATCCATCTGCCCCCAGCATCACCTGATCCTGCCCCGGATTATCAAAGGATAAGGTCGGTGTGCTTGACGGGTGATCTTAATTGCCCTGGTTTATTGTAGTCAATAATTTGTTATAATAATATTGAGTCCCAGCATATGGAATAGATGGTAGTAAGGCGTGATTCTTGTTTTCGATCAAATCTTGGTCATTATACTTTATATCCCCAGATATACCTCTCTCACATGATCGTTGGCCATCAGCTCTTTTCCGGTGCCTTCAAGAACGTTTCTGCC
This sequence comes from Desulfobacterales bacterium, assembly GCA_030145345.1. GTDB lineage: Bacteria > Desulfobacterota > Desulfobacteria > Desulfobacterales > UBA11574 > JAAXQD01. Next base: position 4,634 of record JAQYVT010000051.1, on the reverse strand, counting down.
GTTTTCCAGCACATACGCCCGATCACACATGGCCAGCGTCTGGGTGACATTCTGCTCCACCAAAAGGATGGTGACGCCTTCCTGGTTGATCTTTTTAATCAAACCGAAGATATCCTGTACCAGAATGGGTGACAGACCCAGGGACGGCTCGTCAAACATCATCAATTTCGGCTTCGACATCAATCCACGACCCACGGCCAGCATCTGCTGTTCGCCTCCGGACAGGGTGCCGGCCATTTGCTTTCTTCTTTCTTTAAGTCTCGGAAACAGGGAATACACATAGTCCATGGTTCCATTTCGCTTTGCCTTGGCCTCACCATACAGGGAACCCATAATCAGATTTTCTTCGACGCTCATCTCTGGAAAGAGGCGTCTTCCTTCAGGGACATGAACAACTCCCTGTTCAATGATCTTGTTGGGCGGCAAGTGGTCCAGGCGAATATCATTGAATTCGATGGTGCCGGACGCCGGCGTTAACAGTGAAGAGATGGTCTTGAGTGTTGTGCTTTTCCCGGCTCCGTTGGAACCCACCAAAACCAGGATTTCTTTCTCCTTGACTTCAAAGGTGATATCCCAGAGAACCTGTAGATCTCCGTAAAAGACGTTGATTCCATTAACGCGAAGCATGCTGTTCTCCCAAATAGGCCTCAATCACCGCCGGGTTGTTGGCGACTTCCCGGGGTGATCCTTCTGCAATGGTTTGACCGAAGTTGATGGCATGTATTCGATCCGATATGGTCATGATGACCTTCATGATATGTTCGACAATCAGGATGCTGATCCCAATATCCCTGATTTTTTTGATTAATTCAATGGCCTCATCAAGCTCACCCGGATTTAAACCGGCAGCGGTTTCGTCCAGAAGCAAAAGTTCCGGTTTTGTCGCCAGTGAACGGGCGATTTCAAGGCGTTTTCTTCCAGCGATGGGCAGACTCTTGGCCAGCTTATCCTTCTGGTCCGCAAGATTGCAAAATTCCAGAACCCTTAACGCTTCATCCTTTGCTTCCTTGATGGTATTGACGCGACAAAACGCAGAGGCAGTGACATTCTCCAAAACCGTCATCCGGGCCAGCGGTTTTACAACCTGAAACGTCCGCCCAATACCCAGATGACAAATTTGATGGGTTTTCAACCCGATGATGCTTTTTCTTTTAAACAGAATGTTTCCGGATGTAACGGGGAAAAATTGATTGATACAGTTGAATGTCGTGGTCTTCCCGCTACCGTTGGGACCGATGAGGCCGACAATCTCGCCGTCTTCCACGTGAAAGGAGACATCATCGACCGCCATGAGCCCGCCAAAAGCTTTGGTAAGATTTTTTACTTCAAGAAGTGGCATAATTTTTCCTCGAATTGTTATGCATTCGACGGTTTGATTCTAAATATATTTCGTTTGATTTTGGACCAGTCTCCTACGATGCCGTTAGCGAGGAACATAATCACAAATATCACCAGCAGTCCGAATGCCATGGCGTGTGCCTGACTGATCCATTTGGGGGCCAGGCCGAAAAAAGAACTTCGGAAGGTTTCCTGCAACCCCACCATCACAAATGCCCCCACCGCAGGCCCCCAGATGGTGGCCACACCGCCAACGATGCCGACCAGAATTGCCATAATAGAGACATAATGGAGAGAAAATACCACTTCAGGATCAATAAACGCCATATAATTCATATAAAACGCCCCGGCCATGCCGGTAAAAAAAGAGCTGACCAGAAGCGATATGTTTTTATAAAGGCTTGTGTTGATCCCCAATGATGATGCAGCATCTTCATCCTCCCGAATGGAAACAAAATAATACCCCCATTTGGATTTCATAATCAGATGGATAACATATATACAAGATATGGCTAAAACAAAGGCAATATAGTAGTATGAAAGCTTACTTTTAAATGTCTGAATGATGAGAATTCCTACCATTCCTTCGGTCAGGCTTTCCCAGTTGGTGGCGATCAATCGGATAATTTCACCACCGGCAAGGGTCGCCAGGGCAAAATAAGGCCCTCGCAGTCTGAAACAGACCCAGCCGACAAACAGCCCTGCCAGCATGGAGAAAAAACCACCGAAGACCATCCCCCACCAGGCCGATATCCCCAGTTTTGTAGCGAATATTCCGGCAGTATAGGCGCCAACGCCAAAAAATATGGCATGACCGAAAGACACCTGGCCGGTGTATCCTGCCAGAAGGTTCCATGAAGATCCGATGACCACCCACATAAAGATAATAATGACCAGATGCTGGTAGTAGTGGGAATGAATCACAAGCGGGAAAATCAAAAAAAAGATGCCCAGAATGATCATGAACAAATGATTTTTCTTCATGGTTTCCTCTATACTTTGGTCAAACGTTTCAAACCACCGGGCAAGAAAATCAATACGAGCACAAAAATGATGAAACCGACCATTTCTTTATATCCCATGCCAATATATGTTGCACCTAAAGATTCTGCTATACCCAGGACCACACCGCCGACAATGGCGCCCACCGTACTTCCCATACCCCCCAGAATTGTAATGACAAAAGCCTTCAGGGTAAACGGTCCCCCAATATCAGGGAAAAGATAGAAAATGGGGATCAACAAAGTTCCGGCCGCAGCCACAAGTGAAGACCCCAGCCCAAAGGTAATAATAGTGATCCGATCGCTGTTGACGCCCATGAGGGTTGCTGCATCCTTATCCTGAGCCGTGGCCCGGATGGAACGTCCGATATCTGTTTTGAGAAGGAACCAAAAAAGTGCTGCGGTAAATACAAGGGCAAACAGAAAGGCGATGACCATGGGCACGTTGAAAGAAATATTGCCCAGGAAGAACACTGAAGAGCTGTAGGATGTTTTAACGGTCTTATAATCGGATGAAAAAATAAAACGGGCGATTTCCGCCAGAACCATCCCGATCCCAACGGTCATCAGAACCTGATTCTCCGGAAGGATCGAATCGATTTTCATCAGGGGGTTGAGCAAAAACTTTTGTAAAAAGGCCCCCAAGAGAAACAAGGCCGGCATGGCAACAAGGAGTGAAATATACGGATCAATGTGCAAAAACTGGGAAAGAACAAAGGTGATGTACATGGCCACCATCATCAACTGGCCGTGGGCCAGGTTGATAATGCCCATGACCCCCATAATCAAGGTCATGCCGATCCCGATCAGGCCATAGATGCCGCCAATTAAAAACCCCGCCACAATGGTTTGAAGAAAGACTTCCATTCGGCATTCCTTATTTTGGGGAATTCCCCGTCGCCGCAATAAAAACGTCGACGGGCTTTATTTGCAACGATCCGTGTCCATCTTGATGGTTACTTTGGACACTGAATCATTTCCAATATAGAAATGAATTAATATCCCCAGGTTTTCATCCAATCCACAGGATATGCAAACGCTTTGGTTGCATGTTCGGTCGGCCAGACCAGTTCCAGTTTTCCATCAAGCCACTGGACCACATAGGTAGCAGCCTTGTTCTGGTTCTTCATTTTACCCCAGGTGGTAAACTTCACCGGCCCGAAAACGGTCATCATGTCAGTTTCAGAAAGGGCCTGTTTAATATCCGTGTTCTTAAAAGACTTGGCTCGCTTTAACACATCCGCGATCACGTAGCAGGCGGAATAGGCCTCGGCTCCGTGATATTCGGTGGGTTTGTTGTACTTGGCCACAAATTTTTTGTAATAATCCATGGCCCCGGGAAATGGAAGAACCTGATGCCACAGGGTCGCTGAGATGACGTTTTCTGCGGCAACCCCGGAATTTTCCGCGAATTCCGGCAGGGTGAAACCCGCAGCACCGCCGATGAACATCTTGGGCGTCAATTTCAGTTCCTTGGCCTGTTTCATGAGCAAAGACGCATCCATGATATACGATACCATATAGACGATATCGGGGTTGAGCTGTTTGATCCGGATCAACACCGGTTTAAAATCGATGCCGCCATGCTCATATCCTTCTTTTAAAAGCACTTTATAGCCGGCCTTGTCACAAATCTTCGCAAAGGATTTTGCGCCCTTGGTGCCGAACAGTGAATTTTCGTGAAGAATGGCCACGGTCTTGGGTTTCACTTTTTCAGACAGCAAGGTTGTAACGGCATCGGCATAATGACTCACCGGAGGATTCAACCGGTAGATATAATCCCATCCGGATGTGGTAATTTTATCCGCAGAACCGGTATTGACCAAAAACGGCATCTTGTTCTGCTGGCAGACACCCGCCACACCAAAGGTCACGGAACTGCTGTATCCACCGCCGATCATGACCACCTTGTCCTTGGTAATAAGCTTTTCAACCACGGAACGGCCCACTTCGGGACGGCCCGTATCGTCTTCCATGACCAGTTCGAGTTTTTTCCCGTTAATCCCACCGGCGGCATTGATCTCTTCTAAAGCCAAATCAAATGATTTTTTTTCTATTTCGCCGAATTTGGCCTGGGGTCCTGTCAGCGGCAATACGATTCCCACTTTTACGGTGTCTGCTGCCGATGCCCCGACAATCATCAGACCCACAATGCAAAGGATACTTATCAAAATCACTTGAAGTCTCTTCATTTTTTATCCTCCATCCATTATTAGAAAAAGGTTAATAAAAATGTGAGGGTAAACACCTTTTCAGTAGTTAGCAGCCGTAAAATAGGGTGTCAACATACAAAAT